>NZ_CP104042.1:0-300000 GCF_025152745.1 Rhizobium sp. WSM4643
ATGCCCAAAATCGCTGCAAAATTACCGCCAAAAGATGAAGACCTGATGGGGTTGATTGAGCGCCATTCTCGTTCCTTGTCGGCGCAACTGCAAGAGCATCAGCTCGCGACCTTTCCCCCTACGGCGGAAAAGGGCATCCGCACGTTTCAGCCAGCGGAGGCAGCAAAGCTGGTCGGCGTGAAAGAAGTATATCTGCGCCAGCTCGCAAACGAGCTCGAAGGTCTCCAGGTCAGCACCAGTCCGACCGGGCGCCGGTCGTATTCCGTTGAGGACATGCACAAGATCCGCAAGCACCTCGACCAGGTGGGCCGTGGCAATCGCCGCTATCTTCCACACCGCCGCGACGATGAAGCGTTGCAGGTTATCTCGGTCATGAATTTCAAGGGCGGGTCCGGCAAAACCACGACTGCCGCTCATCTGGCCCAGTATCTCGCGCTTCGCGGCTACCGGGTGCTCGCTATCGATCTTGACCCGCAGGCGAGCCTGTCCACACTCTTTGGCAACCAGCCAGAAACCGATGTCGGCGTAAACGAGACGCTTTATGGTGCGATTCGATACGACGACGCTCGCCCAATGGCCGAGATTGTTCGCGCGACCTACATTCCTGATCTTCATCTGATACCCGGCAACCTCGAACTTATGGAGTTCGAACACGATACGCCGCGGGCGCTGATGAAGCGGAAGATCGGCGATACCATGTTCTTCCACCGGATCAGCGAGGTGCTTGACCAGGTGGCACCCAATTACGACGTTGTGGTGATCGACTGCCCGCCACAACTAGGCTACCTCACCCTCTCCGCCCTGACCGCAGCCACCTCGGTTCTGATCACCGTGCATCCGCAGATGCTCGACGTCATGTCGATGAATCAGTTTCTGTCGATGACATCGGATCTGCTCCGGGAGATCTCATCGCACGGTGCACGCTTCGACTATAACTGGATGCGCTATCTCGTGACGCGGTTCGAGCCGAGTGATGGGCCACAGAACCAGATGGTCGGGTATCTCAGGGCGATTTTCGGAGAAAATGTTCTAAACTTCCCGATGCTGAAGACAACGGCCGTTTCCGATGCCGGTCTCACGAACCAGACCCTTTTCGAGGTGGAAAGAGGCCAATTCACCCGGGCCACTTATGATCGCGCGCTTGAGGCGATGAACAACGTCAACGACGAGATCGAGTCGCTAATCAAGAAAGCATGGGGAAGAAAGTCATGAGCAGGAAGGACATCCTCCGCACCCCCAAGCCAACCGCCGCCGTCGCGGCGCCGGTTGAAAGACCGATTAAGAGCCGAAGCATTCTTCCGCTCATGGGCTCCCCACCAACGGAAGGAGCGACACCGGCATCATCGCGTCTCACTAGCCAGGTTGGCGGTGCTTTCGCAGAAGGTAAGGCGAGGTTTGAGCGCGCCGAAGAAATCGAAAAACGCCTGGCTGAGGGCCAAACCATCATCGAACTCGATACGGATACGGTCGATCCATCTTTCGTTCAAGACCGCATGCCCGGTGATATTGCCGGTCTTGTTGAAGCGATCCGCGAACAAGGCCAGCAGATCCCTATTCTGGTGCGCCCTCACCCCGAGGCACCGGGGCGCTATCAAGTCGCATTTGGGCACCGTCGTTTGCGCGCAGTCTCGGAACTCAACCTGCCCGTCAAGGCGGTTGTCAGGGAACTTACAGACGAGCAGCTCGTAATTGCCCAAGGTCAGGAGAACAATGAACGCCAGGACCTGACATTCATAGAAAAGGCGCGGTTCGCCTCCCGGCTGACCGAGCAATTTTCACGAGATGTCGTGATGGCAGCATTGTCCGTCTACAAAAGCGATCTCTCGAACATGCTGTCGGTGGTGACCCGCATCCCCACGGAAATTGTCGACGCAATCGGCTCGGCGCCCGGGATTGGCTTGAAAAGTTGGGTGGCTCTCGCCGAGCTTCTCACGCGCGACGATGACCTTGAACAGGCTTCGACTTTCCTGCGATCGGCCGAGGCGAAAGCCCTGCCCTCGCCCGACCGGTTCAAGTCGCTCGTCGCCAGCCTCAAACCTACACCAACCAAGCGCGGACTACCGGATCTCCTGACAACGCCCACGGGGCTACGTTTGGCCCAGGTAACGAAGAGCAAAACCAAGTTGGACCTGTCGATCGATCGGCGCGAGATGCCAGATTTCGCCGCCTTTGTCCTGGAGCGTTTGCCAGCGCTCTTCGAGGAGCATCGCTCCAGGAACACTACTCAAGACCAGTTGAACAACGGAGATTAAGCGGAAAAAGAAAAAGGCCCCCAAAACGTCGCCGTCGTGGAAACCTCTTTCAGATCTAAGCAACCTGAGAATCGCACTTCCACGGATATTCGTCAAGAGTCTTGGCACCGATTTGGTGAGCCGATTTCTTTTGCCTTTTGAAAGGTGAAAGAGCATGCAAACAGGAAGTGTGACGACGCCCTTTGGGCGGCGGTCTATGACGCTTGCTCTCGTGAAGCGACAGGTCGCTACAAGAGAGATTAAGGCGGGAAAGTCGGTCGAAAAGTGGAAGGTCTTCCGGGACGCTTCAGAGGCTAGGGAAGCGCTCGGCCTGCAGTCGAGCAGCCTTGCTGTGCTCGACGCGCTGCTAAGTTTCTACCCGGAGAACGAATTGCGCCAGGAGGCACAGTTGGTGGTGTTTCCATCGAACGCACAATTGATTCTGCGCGCCCATGGCATGGCCGGAGCAACACTTCGCCGTCATCTTGCATTGCTGGTGGAATCCGGGCTGATCGTTCGGAAGGACAGCGCGAACGGCAAACGCTTCGCGCGCAAGAACAATGCTGGTGAAATCGAGAATGCCTTCGGCTTCGATCTCTCACCAATGCTCGCCCGATCCGAAGAATTGGCTCTCATCGCGCAGAAAGTCGTTGCCGCGCGTTCCGCATTCCGGAAAGCCAAGGAGAACCTGACGATCTGCCGCCGTGACGTTCGCAAGCTGATTTCGGCAGCAATGGAGGAGGGTGCCGAGGGCGACTGGCTAACCACTGAAGCGATCTATGTTGAACTCGTTGCCCGTCTTCCCCGGTCCCCGACCATGGAAGACGTAGCGGGTGTTCTGGACGAAATGGAGCTTCTTCGCGACGAGATCATCAATCGATTGGAAGATCAGCAGAATTCACAATTTAGTAGCACCAATGATGCTCAATTTGAGCAGCACATACAGAGTTCAAATCCCGAATCCATCTATGAATTTGAACCTAGCTCTGAAAAAGAGCAGGGCGTGAAGCCGAGCAAACCCGACAAGCCAAAGGTCGAGCCGCTGAAGGCTTTCTCTCTTGGTGTGGTGCTGAAGGCCTGTCAGCAGTTGGCTGACTATGGACCGGGCGGAGCTGTCGGTAGCTGGCGTGATCTTATGTCGGCAGCGGTCGTGGTGAGATCGATGCTGGGAATCAGCCCATCTGCTTACCAAGATGCGTGCGAGGTCATGGGGCCGGAAAATGCCGCGGTGGCAGTCGGTTGCATTCTTGAGCGCGCAAATCTGATCAATTCCCCAGGTGGATATCTGCGGGATCTCACGCGGCGAGCCGAGCGGGATGAGTTTTCTCTCGGTCCGGTAATCATGGCGCTGCTCCGCAACAGTGTTGGCAGGCTGCCTCAAGCAGTTTAGATCGCGGTTAGTTGCGACTAACCGCGCTAAGGGACTGAAATAAAAGGTGTTTCTGAATTGCTTGGCGTTTCCCTCGTCTAACCTGCGAATTTCGCGGTTTGGCAGCGAAGTTCGTTCTGCTGCAGTACAGGCATCGCTGACGGGAGCTTATTGGCCGTTAGTCCCGACTAACCGCCTCAAGCGACTGAAATCAGATCGGTTTTCACAGATGTTGACCAACGGTCTTCGCCGCCAGGTTCTTCGAGTTGAGCGGCGCGCCGGCAATGAGTCCCTGGGTTTTCGAGAGGGTCTTGGATCCCCAGGTGCTGCGTACTTCTGAGTTGCGTCGGATGCCGCCTCAAGGTCATCGGGTTCATAAGCGATCATCCTGCGTGTCCACGAACGCGTCGCACGATCGGCTGGCGGGCGCGGATCAACCCTACGCACCCGCCACCGGGTCGTTCCTCACGGTCTTAACACATGCTCAAAGCTGCTCGCCCGGCGAGAAAGAGGGAAGAAGAGTGGCCAGTGCCGTTTGGAGCATAGCCTTACCGTCGGCCGCCTAAGCCAGGCTGCGTTCGCAAGTGACTGAGAAACGACTTAAGCGTTCATCGTCGATGACTCGGGTACGAATACCCCGCAGTTCCACCGCGCCGAGCGTCTCTCTCAGGCGAGAGACGCGGTTTTGGGCTTCGAGGGTCGTAGCAAGCGCGAACCGCAATCCTCGGAACCCAAGGATGTCTGGATGAAAATTGTTCGCCCAGCCATGACGTGGCAATGTCATGACCGCAATCCGGTCACTAATGCCATCAGTTGACCAGAGGAAGCGGCCGTAGGGTGGTTCTTCCAGCGAGGAGCACCACTGCCGGGACGGATCTGTGTGCCTTGAAGTTGCGACTACCCGTTGAGATAACGGCCCAGAGTAAAGTGACATCGAAATCGCATTGTGTCCTCCGGCGAAATGCCGGTTGTAGATTTCGACCAGCCGCTTCGCACTTTCGATAGACCGTAGGTGCTGAAGCAGCGATTTGAAGAGCTTTGCCTCTTCATTTCCCCGGAAACCAAGCGCCTTCTTGATGTCCCTAAGAAATCGCTTTCGGGCCAGATCGTCGAATCCAATCGCCGTGCGCCATGCGTCACCTGTAAAGGCTTGCCACTCCAGTTGGAGATACGAACCGGATGCAGCCACAAACGCACCGCTTTGCGTCTCTCGTGCTGTCGGATCCGAGGAGTGAGCTTTCCAGCGATCAGCCCATGTGGCGCACGCATGTAAGTCGCCAGTCTGTTTGCCGATGAGCCTTTGGACGAGGCGTCATCAAGTCGTATTCGGTGTCCAGCGGACGAATCGTCGATCGGACCGTCGGGTTCTGCGCCACGGGGAGGAGGGACATCGTCGGGCCTGCCCGGCTGAAGGAATATGACTCGCTCTACACCTCTCCCGAGCCACCAGGCTACAGGGTTCTCAAAGTAGTCGAGTGAAGATCGGGAGGCCGCACCGCGGTCGAAATCGGAAAGAACGAAAGCAGGCGCTCTACAACATCCAGGAAGGAACGATGACCGTCTTCGCTGGCGCCATTGCCTGCAGACGATCGATGCCGTTGATGTGATCAGCATGGAGATGTGAAACAAAAAGCACGTCCGTCTTTCCGTCGCATGCTGCCCGGTAGAGCGACATTTCACTGTTGAAAGCGTCGCTTCGTTCCGAGCCGCAGTCATAGACATAGGAAAAGCTTGCGACGGGGCGCTCATTGGCAGAGCGCACGCCGTCGGGCGACCCCTCGACAGTCGAGATAAATCCGGAGTGAAAGCCGCCATGGCCGACCGGGTGCTGGGTACGTGTAATTTTTGCGTGTTGCATCTACGTCCGGTTTTTTTGGGTGAAGATCCTCGTTGGCAGTCGAGGGTCTATCGTTTGAGAAGCGATTGGGGTGGTGGCGACGTCGGCTCAAGACGAGATGGACGAGGTGTGCTGCATTTTTCCGCGGCCGAGAAGGCTCGCACGGATCTGCTCTGATTTTGTCGCGCCTGACGTCGAGGAAGGGGAGGGTGAAGACGGCTCTGAGTTTCGCTAACCGCCAATTGCCTTTTGCTTCAAACCTAGAAAACGGTTCTGCGCCGTCATGCGATCATCCTCGCTCAGGGCTTCCAGCGGCCTACCGTCCAGATCATGGCGAACGGAATTGGGCTGGGCGCTCGCGAAATAATATCGCTTGGAGTGGACAAAGGCAGCAACCGCGCGGCGCAACGTCGTCATGCCAACACCGGGTTTCAAAAGCGGGCGAATTTCCTTAAAGAGCCCGACGGCAAAGGGTCGGATAGGATCGCCTGGCCTTACCGGCAGGATCCCGATCGGGCATACTAGCAAAACGTTTATGGCGTCTGCTTTCTGGATGTCGATCTCCGAAGCTACTCGGGCCGCGGCTGACTGTCCAAGGTTTTGTCATAGGTTCCAACCCAATCTTTTCTTTCCCTGCGAGGCTGGGATCTACATCGTCTAAGCTGTTCTTGTTCCAGAAATGCATATTGCGGCAGCCGATCTCAAGGCCCGACTGCGCTTCATACGTCTGTTTGGTACAGAACAGTCTGCGCATGAGCTATGGAAATGCTCGCCCTCGTCTCCGCGGGAGTGGCGGCCCTTGGCAGAATCCTCTATATTGCAAACATGAGCGACGAACAGACCATATCGAAATCCACCAAGTCGGCCGTTGAGAAGGTCCTCCGTGATCGCCTCGGCCAAGCAGGGTTTTCTGGCGCCGACATTCGGGCCGATCGAGACAGCGATGGCGATCCGATCCTGCTCGTCGACGTGAATTATGCCTATTCGGACAAGCCGATCAGTTCGAAACTCACTTACGGTCTTTCGACTGAGGTGCGAAAGGCTTTGAGCGCCCTTGGAGAGACGCGGTTTCCGCATATTCGGCATCATTTCGACGAACAGCAGAAGATCGCAAGCTAAGTGTCGAATGATTTAATCGCCACCGCTCGGCGGCTCGCCAAGGCCAGCCCCAAGCGTCCACGCCAGTCCGACCTCAAACGTGGTGTCAGTACAGCTTACTCTGCGCTGTTTCATGCGCTGGCTCGCGATTGTGCCGATCTACTGGTGGGGACAGGCGATACGCGCAGTGAGCCGGCATGGGCGCAAGTCTATCGGACTCTCGAGCACGGTGTCGCGAAAAATTCCTGCAAAGCAGCGGCAAGCCGCGGCTTTCCAGGCAATATCGTCTCATTCGCCGATACGTTTGTCATCCTGCAGGAAGAACGTCATCGCGCCGATTACGACCGCTTGCGCGTTATGTGCGGGCAGAAGTCCTCGTTCTAATCGACAACTGTGAGCAGGCAATCAGAGATCTTGCATCGGCGCCGCGATCGGATCGCAAGGCATTCGCGGTATGGGTTCTGCTCCAGAAAAAAAGATAACGCCCTCTCTTGGAGTTGGCGGCAGAACAAATCAAGAACAAAAATAGTTTTCGAACATGAGGTCTGTGTGCAACGCTCAGCCTGGCTGCGCCAGTCGTACCCGAAGGGTTTAATCCCTGGCCCAGTATTGCCGGCTCCAGGGCGCAAGGGAGGCTTCGCTTGCCGAAGAGACGGTGGGACATGGTGGGGAGGCGATAGAGGGAGAGGAGGGAAGGGGAAAGCTGTGACGGATTGAGAGGGTTGGAGAGAGGCTCCGCCCGGTTCGTCATGGAGAAACCGACATGGCCCAGGCCATTCAGAAAATCACCCTCAGCGCAGCCCGGGATATTCCCTTCAACAAGCTGGTGCTCAGCCAGCAGAACGTCCGCAAGATCAAGGCAGGCGTCTCGATCGAGGACCTGGCGGAAGACATCGCCCATCGCGGGCTGCTCACCAGCCTCAACGTCCGCCCCGAACTCGACGACGATGGCAACGAGACGGGAAGTTATCGGATTCCGGCCGGCGGGCGCCGTTATCGCGCCCTTGAGCGCCTTGTCGCGCAGAAGCGATTGGCCAAAACCGCCGGCGTTCCCTGCATCGTCAGCAAAGGCGAAACCCTCGAAGTCGAGGACTCGCTCGCCGAAAACGTCCAACGCGTCAGCCTTCATCCGCTCGATCAGTTCCGCGCCTTCCAGACCTTGCGCGAGCAGGGGCTTGGCGAAGAGGAGATCGCCGCGCGCTTCTTCGTTTCGGTCGCGACGGTCAGGCAGCGGCTTCGGTTGGCATCCGTCTCACCGCGGCTTCTCGATCTTTATGCCGAGGATGAGATGACGCTCGAACAGATCATGGCGTTCTCAATCACCAACGACCACGTTCGCCAGGAGCAGGTCTGGGACACGATCTCGCGCTCCCATAGCCGCGAGCCCTATTACATCCGCCGGCTACTGACAGAAACCGCGATCCGCGCCAACGACCGCCGCGCCGTCTATGTCGGCATCGAAGCCTACGAGGCCGCAGGCGGTGTGACGATGCGCGATCTGTTCGACCAGGATCAGGGTGGCTGGCTGCAGGATCCGGCGCTGCTCGAGCAGCTTGTGATGGAAAAGCTCAAGACTGACGCCGAGGCGATCCAGGTGAGCGAAGGCTGGAAATGGGTCGAAGCCGCGTTCGATTTCCCCTATGGCCACACATCCGGCCTGCGCCGCTTCTACGGCGAGCAGGCCGAAATGACTGAAGATGAACTGGCCCGCTATGACGCCACCCGCGCCGAATACGACAAGCTCGATGCAGAGTATGCGGAGGCAAACGAATACTCGGAAGCGACCGAACAGAAGCTCGAGGAACTCGGCAGCGAACTCGACCGGCTCAACGACCGGCCATTCGTCTTCGATCCTCAGGATATTGCTCGCGGCGGTGTCTTCGTGTCGCTCGGCGCCAGTGGCGAGATCAAGATCGAACGAGGCTTCGTGCGTCCCGAGGACGAGCAGCAGGCTGAGGCCGATCCGTCGACTGATGGCGGCGACGGTCGTGCCGATCATGGCAGTGCTCTTACGGTAACCGGCGCGGCCGGCGGCGAGGACACCCAACCGGACGACGAGGACGAAACGATCAAGCCGCTTCCCGACCGCCTGGTTCTCGATCTGACGGCGGCGCGCACCGTCGCGCTGCGCAATGCATTGGCAAACAATCCTGTCATCGCCTTTATCGGCGTGCTGCATGCCTTCGTCCTGAAGACCTTCTACGTCTATGGTTCCGATTCGTGCCTGGAGGTGACGCTGCAAAGCGCTCGCTTCAGCCAGACGCCCGGCCTCGGCGATACGGTCTGGGCGAAGGAGATCGATCAAAGGCAGGAAGGCTGGGGCCAGGATTTGCCCAAGGATCCGAACGATCTCTGGGATTTCCTGATCAAGCTCGATGAGGTCAGCCGGCAGGCCCTGTTTGCGCATTGCGCCTCGTTGTCGGTCAACGCGGTGATCGAACCCTGGAACAAGCGGACCCGGGCGATCGCCCACGCCGAGCAACTGGCCCGCTCCATCGGTTTCGACATGGTGGAAGCCGGTTGGACGTCGACCGCCGACAACTATCTCGGCCGTGTCACAAAAGCGCACATCCTGCAGGCGGTTCGTGAGGCAAAGGGGGACCAAGCAACGGAGCTGATCGGCCATCTCAAGAAAACCGACATGGCCCGCGAGGCCGAGCGGCTGATGACAGGCTGCGGCTGGTTGCCTGAACCCCTTCGCATGACGATCGGGGAAGGCACGATCGAAAGCGACGCTATCGCAGATAGTGCCGTCCAGCCCGATGAGGTTGAGCCTGTATTCGAAGCTTCAGACCTGCCGGCCTTCCTGCTCGACGAGCCGGAAACGTCGGACGACGACACCGGCGATACGGAGAGGGGAATCGACGGCGAGCATCTCGCTGCCGCCGAATAGTGTCACGAGCATCACATCAGCCTGACCCGATCGCATTTGCGGTCGGGTCTGCTTTCCCAATAGCCCGGCCATCGCGCCGGGCTTTTCCGTTTCAGGAGGCCCCTATGCCTGACTTCACCATCGAGACCACCTATCACCTGCCGGTCTTCCGGCATCGCACCTATGAAGCTGACACGCTGGACGAGGCGTGCCGTGCTGCCATCGAAGATGACAGTTGGGATATTGCCGAGAAGGACGTCGATTCTTCGGGCGCAATTCATATCACCGGCATCTGGGACGGTGCACATGCGGCCTATGCGGGGCCGCCGCTCCAGATCCCCCAGCAATTCGACGAACCTGTCCAGCGCCGGGCGCGTCATTTCGAGATCCTGCTCGGACTGTTGAAGATCCTGTTCGATGACATCCGTGCGGCCCGGCCACCGTCGCTCGATTGGCTCGCCCGATCCGCGTGGGCGATTGCCCGAGGAGAAGCCATTCTCGCCGGAGACCCGGATCCTGAAGAGCCGGTCGACCCACCAAAGCCTTCCCACGTGCTGGTCAGGCTGCAGGAGGATCGCGTGCGCGACGCTATCAGGGCGGTGCTCGAAATAGATCCGAGCTTCGAAGCTCTTCCGCCCGAGGCGGTGACCGACGACGAGGTCCACGTCGCGTGCCTGTCTATCGCCACCACGATGGACTTTTCCGACGTGGTCGGAAACGCCGAATTTCAGGCGGCGCTCTTGGCAATCCGGTCGGCGCACCGCCGGCTGGCTTCCGATTGACCCTCTTCCCAACATCCTTCCCAACCTCGCCCGGCCATCGCGCCGGGTTTCCGCTTTTAAGGAGACAGCTTATGACCACTCTCACCTCCAACAACCCGTCCGCCCGTTCCGCCTTCAAGGTCGATATCTCCCGCGGCGAACGGATCGGCCGCGTTTCGTCGGAATGGTTTTCGCGCCCCGACGATGAACGCTTCCTGTCGCTGAGCGATCTCTACGACACCGTCCGGTCCCGCGCCGAGCGCGCCCATGCCCGCACCATCGAAAGCGCTGCGATCCGCGTCGAAGCAACGCGCGACAATGCGGAGCGGCTTGAGCTTCTCGTTCCCGGTCAGCGTCAAGCGATCGCACCGACCCACTGGAGCTACGGCCAGCTTTGCAGTCTCATTGGCGCACCCGCCACCTATATGCGGCAACTGCCGGCGCCGCTTGCGGCGATCAACCTGCAGCATGGCCTGCTCAACCATCGTGCCGAGCTCGTCAAGACGCTTGAGATGGATGACGGCCGGCTGGAACTGCGCGCAGTGACCGGACCGGAATACGGTCGGATCTGGGATCATGAACTGGTCTCGTCGGTTATGAAGATCGCCGGCAACGGGACCGGCGACACGATGTGGAAAGTACCAGGTGTTCTCGACTGGGCGACGATGACCCACAATCCCTTCGTCGACATCACCAAGGACACGACCACCCTTTATGCCAGTGATCGAGACGTCTTCCTGTTCCTGGTCGACGACACCCATCCGATCGAAGCCGGACGCCTGCCGAACGGTGAGCCCGACCTCTATTTCCGCGGCTTCTACGCCTGGAATTCGGAAGTTGGATCGAAGACGCTCGGCATCGCCTCCTTCTATCTGCGAGCGGTCTGCGCCAACCGCAATCTCTGGGGCACGGAGAATTTCGAGGAAATCACCATCCGCCACTCGAAGTTCGCCGCCCAGCGCTTTGCGCATGAGGCGGCGCCTGCGTTGACGAGTTTCGCCAATTCGTCACCGGCGCCGTTCATCGCCGGCGTCAGGGCGGCGCGCGAGCGGATCGTCGCGCGCGAGGACGACGACCGCGAAACCTTCCTGCGCCGGCGCGGCTTTTCGAAAGGCGAGACCGGCAAGGTGATCGAGATGGTGCTGTCGGAGGAGGGACGGCCACCGGAGTCAGTCTTCGATTTCGTGCAGGGCATCACCGCGCTGGCGCGCACCAAGACCAATCAGGAGACGCGTCTCGAACTCGAAGGCAAAGCGAAGAAGTTGCTCGAGAGTGCCTCCTGACGCGCCTCGAGACAGATCAAAACTAACCTCAACATCAACATCACCATCACCGTCAGCCCGGCCGCCGTGTCGGGCATTTTCTTTCATGGAGAACTGCAATGGCTATCCCCGATCATGCCAGCACGAATTTCGATACGCTGTTGCGCGCAGCAGCCGACGGCAATCTGGCGCTCATGGAGTGTCTCGACGCGGTGACGCGCGAGCCGCGTTACGTGCTCTGCGCCGTCGGCCGCACTGACGGCGAATACGTCTTTACGCCATTCGGCCATCTCGCCGATGGCAATCCTTACGATGCCTATCTGCCGCCCGATCCCGATGATCCGACTGGCTTGCTCGTAAGCCCGGCGACCTAGACGCTGACGATAACCGGCGGTTTAAGCCGGCGATCCCCGATCCTGCCCTGGCAGCCCAATTTCGTTCCTCCGCCCTTCGGCAGGACGCTGGGTTCCCCTGTTCTTTCCTCACTCTTGGAGCATCCTTCGATGAATATCATCTCGCATCCGCAAATCGTTTCCAGCTCTCCACGTCTTGAGACCAAAACCGGCGCTGACGCACTTATGAATGCTGGCGGTCGGATCACGCCGCTGCTGGAGCAAGGTAGAGTCCTCGGCACAGCTGACCTGCGGCAGATCATGACCGAGGTTTTCGGCGGCAGCGACGCCGAGGGCGTCTGGCTCTGGAAGGAGGCCTATGAGGCGACCGAGATCGCCCAGGTGCTGTTTCTGCGCAAATTCCGCGCGATCGTATCCGGAACCCAGTCGCCCCAAGCGACGCTCGCGATGCTGACGAAAGTGGCAAACCTCATGCCGACCCATACACGCCGATCCGAGGAGAGCCAGGCATTACAGCAATTCTCGACCCCGATCCCGCTTGCCTACGTCGCATCTCGTGCTGCCGCCATCACGGCCGATGACGTGGTTCTTGAACCGTCGGCTGGAACCGGCCTCCTGGCGATCTTTGCGGAGCTCGCAGGCGCTCGCTTGGCGCTCAACGAATATGCGGTGGTCCGGCACTCGCTGCTGGGGCCGCTCTTCGCCGGCGTTTCGGTCTCCCAACACGATGCCGCGCATATCGACGATTACCTCGACCGATCCATTCGGCCGACCGTGGTGCTGATGAACCCGCCTTTCTCAGCGGGCGTTCAAGTCGAAGGTCGAGTGGCTGATGCCGCCTGGCGGCATCTGGCCTCCGCATTCGCGCGGCTTGCTCCCGGTGGGCGGTTGGTCGCGATCACCGGCGCGAGCCTTTCTCCCGACAGTCCCGCCTGGCGGGACGCTTTCGTACGGCTGCAGGAGAAGGGTACGGTCCTGTTCACCGCGGCGATCGGCGGGAGCATCTACACGCGTCATGGAACGACGATGGAAACGCGCCTGATCGTGATCGACAAGATCCCGGCGATCGATCATTCGAAGCTGGTGACGTCGAAGGGTACAGCGCACGATTTGGAAAGACTGCTCACCTGGATCACCGGCCTTCCACCCCGCGCGTCCGCGGCGGCGTCGAACTCCATCGGTAGCCTACGCTCGGAGACGATGCGACCAGCAGCGGTTGCCGCACCGTTGCATCGCCCTGCGGTCGGCGGGCAGGCGAAGCCTTTACCAATGGCCCGCCCTGTACCCCTCGATGACGAGATCATCGAACTCTCCTACGAGCTGCGGGGCGCTCAGCCGAAGGATGAGGCAAACGCTGCCGACGGCATATACGAGACCTACCGGCTGCAATCGATCCACATCCCCGACGCAAAGCCCCATCCTGATACGCTGGTCGAATCGGTTGCTATGGCCTCGGTCGCACCGCCGAAGCCGAGCTATCGCCCGTACCTGCCGAAGCGCATCGTCACCAGCGGCGATCTTTCCGACGCCCAGCTCGAAAGCGTCGTCTATGCCGGCGAAGCCCATTCCGGTTACCTCGCTGGCCACTGGAGCGTCGATGCCTCCTTCGACAATCCCAAGGCCGTCGCACCCGACACGGAGCATGCCGTTCGTTTTCGCCGCGGATGGTTTCTCGGCGATGGCACGGGCGCGGGAAAAGGCCGCCAGGCTGCCGGTATCATTCTCGACAACTGGCTCAAGGGCCGCCGTCGCCACGTCTGGATTTCCAAGTCAGACAAGCTGACCGAGGACGCGCAACGCGACTGGAGCGCGTTGGGCCAAGAAAAGCTGCTGGTCACACCCCTGTCTCGCTTCCGGCAGGGCAAGCCAATCAACCTGAAAGAAGGCATCCTCTTCACCACCTTTGCGACGCTGCGCAGTGATGAGCGCGAGGGCAAGCGATCACGGGTTCAGCAGATCGTCGACTGGCTCGGCGCCGACTTCGATGGTGTCATCGTCTTCGATGAAGGCCACGCCATGGCCAATGCCGCCGGCGGCAAGACCGAGCGCGGCGACAGGTCAGCGTCACAGCAGGGCAGGGCGGGACTTCGCCTGCAACGCGCGCTTCCGGATGCCCGTATCGTCTACGTCTCGGCGACCGGCGCAACAGACGTCGAATCCCTTGCCTATGCCGAGCGCCTCGGTCTCTGGGGCAGCAGCGACTTTCCCTTTCCCACACGCTCCGAGTTCATTGCCGCGATCGAAGATGGCGGTGTCGCTGCCATGGAAGTTCTCGCAAGAGACCTGAAGGCGATGGGCCTCTACGCATCGCGGTCGCTCTCCTTCGAAGGCGTTGAATACGAAATCCTCGAGCACGAGCTGACCGAGGAACAGGTTCGCATCTACGACTCCTATGCTGAGGCCTTCCAGGTCATCCATAATCATCTCGACGCAGCCATGGAGGCATCCGGTATAACCGGCAAATCCGGGACATTGAACAAAAACGCTAAGGCCGCCGCACGCTCGGCCTTCGAAAGCTCGAAGCAGCGCTTCTTCAATCATCTTCTGACCTCGATGAAGACGCCGGCCCTTCTCAAGGCGACCGCTGCAGATCTGAAAGAGGGTCACGCTGCGATCGTCCAGCTCGTCTCGACGGGCGCGGCTTTGACCGAGCGCCGGCTGGCACAGATCCCGACCGAGGAATGGGGCGATCTGCAGGTCGACGTCACGCCGCGGGAATATGTCATCGACTACCTGATGCACTCCTTCCCGGTGCAGCTCTTCGAAGAATTCTCCGACGCCGAGGGCAATCTCAGTTCCCGTCCCGTCCATGACGCAAACGGGAACCCGGTGATCTGCCGGGAGGCCGAACGCCGACGCGACGAGCTGGTCGAAACTTTGGGCAGCCTGCCGGCGATCCCGACGGCGCTCGACCAGATCGTCCAGCACTTCGGAACCAGCCAGGTCGCCGAGATCACCGGCCGCTCGCGTCGCATCGTCCGCCGTGAGGACAGCACGTCCATCGCCCGCTATGCGGTGCAGAACCGGCCGGGCAGCGCCAATCTCGACGAGGCCCGCGCCTTCATGGACGACGAGAAAGGCATTCTCGTCTTCAGCGATGCGGGCGGGACCGGGAGATCGTATCATGCCGACCTCGCCGCCAAGAACCAGCGCCTGCGTCTTCACAACCTTCTGGAAGCCGGCTGGCGCGCCGACGTGGCGATCCAGGGGCTTGGCCGCAGTCACCGGACCAATCAGAAACAGCCGCCGCGCTTCCGGATGATTGCTACCAACGTCAAGGCGGAGAGGCGGTTCTTGTCGACCATCGCCCGGCGTCTCGACACGCTTGGCGCCATCACCCGTGGCCAGCGTCAGACCGGCGGGCAGGGCATGTTTCGCAGCGAGGACAATCTCGAATCCCAATATGCCCGCGACGCGCTGCGGCAATTCTACGGACTGCTGTATGCCGGCAGGATCGAAGGCTGCTCGCTGGACAAGTTTGAGAGCATTACTGGTTTGTCGCTCACCTCGGAGGAGGGCGGACTGAAGGATGAACTGCCGCCGATCCAGACATTCCTCAATCGGATGCTGGCACTGACCATCACCATGCAGAACCTGCTGTTCGAGGCCTTCGAGCAGCTGCTGGCCGCCCGCATCGAGGGGGCGATCGCCGCCGGCATCTATGACAAAGGCCTGGAGACGATCACCGCCGACAGCATGACAATCGCCGACCGGCGGCTGATCTACACGCATCCGGTAACCGGCGCGCAGTCGCACCTGTTGACCATCGAGCGCAGGGATCGCAATGCACCGATGTGGCTCAAGAACGTTCAGAGTCTCGTGACGCAGGATCCGCGCGCCAAGCTGATGATCAACGGCAAGTCGGGCCGGCCGGCGGTGATGGTCCCGACCCGCTCGATCATGCTGGACGATGGCTCGGTCCAGCCGCGCGTGTCGCTGATCCGGCCGATGGACGAGCTCCGCTTCGAAGTCCGCCAACTCGAAGAGACGAATTGGGAGGAGGCTGACGAGCAGGCTTTCGTCCTCGCCTGGAATACCGAAGTCGCTTCCGTGCCGGAATTCTCGACCTCGACGATGCACATCGTCAGCGGGTTGTTGCTGCCGATCTGGAAACTGCTGCCACAGGATTTCTGCCGGGTGCGGCGTCTGCAGACCGATGACGGCGAGCGGATCGTCGGCCGCGTCATTGCTCCGGATCGGCTCGCTGGCCTTTGCCGCAACTTCGGGATCGATCAGACGCAAGTGCTGAGCGGCGACCAAGCCTGGGCGGCGCTGGTCGACGGATCCTCGATTATCGGTCTTGCCGGTGACATGACGCTCCGCCGCGTGCGGGTGATGAACGAGTACCGCGTCGAACTGACCGGCTTTACCGAGGGCATGCGCGACTGGCTGCGGTCGATCGGCCTGTTCTCCGAGATGATCAATTGGAAGCTGCGCTTCTTCGTGCCGCTGACAGATGAGGGTGCAGAAATTCTGTCGAAGCTGGTTCAGCGCCATCGCCTCGTCGACATCGCACGCCGGTCATGATGGAGGCCTGCCCATGCTCTCCGCCTCCGATCTGGCGGTCCGTCTCGCGCAAGACGCGGAGGCGGTCTGCCGTCACTACCTCTCCGCTGGCCGCCGCGCCGGCAACTACTGGCTCGTCGGCGATGTCGCCAACAACAAGGGCCGGTCGCTCTACGTGCATCTGGCCGGCCCGCGTGCTGGCCGGTGGACGGATGCGGCGACCGGTCAGTTCGGTGACCTGCTCGATCTCGTCCGCGAGACCTGTGGCCTCGTGGACTTCCGGGACGTTGCCGAGGAGGCGCGTCATTTTCTCAGTCTGCCACAACCCGAACCGGTGTCGGACGTCAGGGGCGACGTCGGTGATGCCTCTCCGGTCGAGCGGCCGGCGACGGAGCAGGCACGACGGCTGTTTCGAATGACGCAGCCGTTGGCGGGTACGCTCGCCGATATCTATCTGCGCGAGCGTGGCATCTTGCGGGCGTCGACCCACGCGGCGCTGCGCTTCCACCCGTCATGCTACTATCGCAATTTCATGACTGGCCGGACGACGAGCTATCCGGCCCTGATCGCAGCCGTCACCGACGACGCCGGAGTGATCACCGGCGTGCACCGCACCTATTTGTCCCCGGGGCTCGACCCGAGCGGAGTCGGCAAGGCCAAGCTGGACGATCCCCGCCGCGCGCTCGGCGGACTGCTCGGTAATGGCGTCCGTTTCCGCTTTTCGGTCAATGCGTCCGCGCCTGTCCTGGTGGCAGGTGAGGGCCTCGAAACCATGCTGTCCCTCTCACACGTGATGCCCGGCATGCCGATGGTCGCGGCCCTGACTGCTAATCACCTCGCGGCTTTCAACGTCCCGCCCGAATGCCGGCGCCTCTACATCGCCGCCGACGCGGATGCGGCCGGCCGGCATGGGATCGAGGGATTGAGCCGCAGGGCGCAGGAATGCGGGATCCTGCCGTTGGTGCTGTCGCCGGAACTCGGCGACTTCAACGAGGATCTGCGCTGGCTGGGTCCGGACCAGATGACCGCAAGTCTGCGGCTTCAACTCACTCCGGAAGATGCGGTGACCTTCCTGCCCCGATGAGCCTTGCCGGAAGGCGCAGGAGGGCGGGACGCAGGCGGCGTGGGGAGAGGACGGTCCGTGGTGCCGGCTCCCCGTGTGGATACGCGCCCGCGGGCCTGCCGAGAGGCGACCCTTACCACGGGGGCCTCCGGGCCTTCAGCGGGTCGGTTGGGTTTCTTCCCCTGCCGGGCCATTTCCGCGCATCGGCTCTTCCGAAAACCGATTCCCACTTTTCGGCCGATGCGATGGCCCGTCATTCCTCGCGGATCAAGAAACCCTTCCTCCGCCGCCCGGCGCTTCGCTGGGCCGCTGCGCTTCGCTCGCGGTTCCGGCCTCGGCCCGCGTGACCGGGTTCGCCGTCAGGCCGCGAGAGGCGCGGCCCACGAAACGGAGACCACTATGGACCTGATCCTTTTCCCCGACGACGGCTTCGAGCCCCATCACGCGTCCTCTCCGACCGACCGCTTCATCTACGAGATGCAGGTCTTCGGCTATCGCCCCTTCCAGGACGAGCCCGACCCGCGGCCATTGCCGGAGGAACCGCAGGTCCAGTCATCGATCATCGCGATCTTCGAAGCCTTCGCCGAGATGCTCGGCGATACCCGGCTGGAGCCCGATCTCGAAGACCTGTTCTGGTCGATCCCCAATCTCTTCCATCGCGCCGGCGAGCGCATTCAGCGCGAGCTCGACCGCAACGAGGAGGCACAGCTCACCGGCCAGCGCGAGCAGGACGGCTCGGAGGTGAAGAGTGTCGAACTTGAGCGCCTCATTGCCGAGGGCATCACGCTCTTGGAGCGCCGCAACGCATTCGAGTTCATGCGCGACTACGCGGCCGACTTGTTCGAGGCGCAGACCGGTTCGTCCTGGCGACCGCGCACCGGATCCAAGGTAAATCATGCGAACATGACGGCGGCGATGATCGACAGCCGTGACTTCCTCTCGGCCAGACGCCGCGCCGAGACCGAGGTGCTAATCCCGGCCGGCACCAAGATCGCTTTCGCCGGTGGCATGGACTATAACGATCATGAGCGGATCTGGGCCAAGCTCGATCAGGCGCATGCGAAGTATCCTGACATGGTATTGCTGCACGGTGGCGCGCCGAAGGGTGCAGAACGCATCGCCGCCTGCTGGGCTGAAGCCCGCCGGGTGACGCAGATCACCTTCAAGCCCAACTGGACGAAGCACGCCAAGGCAGCGCCCTTCCGCCGCAATGACGATATGCTGTCGGTCATGCCCTCCGGATTGATCGTCTTTCCCGGAAACGGCATCACAGGCAATCTCGCCGACAAGGCACGCCGGCTCGGCATTTCGGTCTGGCAGGCATCAGGAGACGGCGCGTGAGCGCCGCTTTCCTGAATATATGGAAAACATGGAGAAGATGGATTATATGGAAACTGAAGTGGAGATGATAGCGATGAAGCAATTCACGACAGGTGACTTGAATAAACAAATCGGCGATATCACCGACGCGGCGAGCCGCGAGCCGGTGATGCTCACCCGGCACAAGAAGCCGCGTTTCGTGCTGATGAGCTACGAGCACTATGAGCGCATGCGCACCGGCGGCGATCCGCGCCGGGCCCATCATATCTCGGAGATGCCCGCCGAGCATGCAGAACTGTTCGACGAGGCGCTCGATAAGTTGGCGCGCGGCGAAGGCTACGACGATGAGCCGTGAATTCCACCCCGGCGAGGTCATCTCCTATCCCTACCTATGGTCCTGGCAGCAGCAGCGCGGGGAAACCGAGGGCCGTAAGCAGCGCCCCGTCTGCGTCGTGATCGCCATCCGCAATGCCGCCGACGGAAACACGCACCTTGCCCTTCTCGCCATCACCACCCAACCGCCGCAGACGGGCCGGATCGCTCTGGAGATCCCGGAGATCGAGCGCAAGCGTGCGGGCTTAAGCGATCTGAAGCAGTGCTGGATCATGGTCGACGAATACAACTACGATATCGTCGAGCGCTCCTGGTACATTGAGCCCGATCAGGACATCCTCGGCCGCTTCAGCAAGTCCTTCATGGTGAAGATCGCCAGACTGTTTGCCGAGGCGCGCGGCCGAACCGGCCGGGTCAACCGCCTCGACTGAGACTTGCCGCATCCCCGCCGGGCGGTGGGGCGACATCCCTTGAAATCACGTCTGTCACTCGATTGCGCTCTGCAGAACTGCAGTCGCGTCACGGAAGACCGAGGATTCGGGCCTCACGCCACCGAAGGCCATCTTTGACGATGAGGATGGGATCGGGACTGTGCCGATCTCTCGCGATGTGCCCGACTGGTTGACGGCCAGCGTGTGTTGACCCGAACACCACCAACGCATGTCACGAGCGCGGCACTCCGCGCGGCAGCAAACGGGCGCCACGGCGAGGTCTCCTGACGACGTCGCAATCAAGGACCATTCCCGTTCTTTATGTCGCCTTTCTAAGGGACCGGCCGCGATTAGCGTCAACCCCGCAAGGGGGTTTCCCTTCGCTACGCTGCGGTGACGCCTGCGGCGCAGCCCCTTCTTCGGGCGCCATCGGGAATGGTCCCGATGCAACGAAGGAGACAATCCCATGGCTACCACGATCGCAACCCTCACCGAAAAGACCGACGGCACTCTCGAAGGCGTCTTCGCCACCATCCGGGTCAACGCCCCAATCGCCCTCGTCCCGAACGCCAGCAAGGCGAGCGAAGAAGCCCCGGACTACCGCATCATCCATCGCAAGACGGGCTTTGAGATCGGCGCGGCCTGGAACCGCATCTCCCGCCAGACCGGCGAGGAATACATCTCTACGAAGCTCGAAGCGCCCGAGATCGGCGTGATCTTCGGCAACGTCGCCCCGGCGCCCGGCGGCGAGCCCGGCAAGAAGGTCATCCTCTGGAACAGCCCTGCCTGAACCGGACCGCCGGCCCCGAAATCGGGGCCGGCCTCCCCGTTCCAAAGGAGGCCGCCATGAGCCGCTACACAATTACCGTCACCAGGACCGCATCCCGCCACTCCGACCCGGATGCCATTATCGGCTACGACCGCCCGCTTCAGACGTTCTTCCTCCAGGCATTTCCGGACGCAGGTGGCGAGGATCTTGAACTCTGGCTTGGCACAGACATGGGGGAGTTCGAAACACTGTCGCAACTGCGTACCGCAGCAATCGCACGCGGTTTCGACTTCATACCCTTGGCATCCGGCATTCTTCACAAGCTGCTGGACGACCATGCCCGCGAAGCGCATGACGCGGTCAGCGACACGATCATCCAGGATCTTCTCAACGGAACATCCGCCCTCTGACGCAAACCCAAAACGAAAATAGCCCGCCACGGCGCCGGGCTATTTTTTGCTTGGCTGACAAGATTACTTGTTCAGCGCATCCTTCAATGCCTTCGCCGGCGTAAAGGCTAGCTTTCTGGCCGCGGCAACCTTGATCGTCGCGCCGGTCGACGGGTTACGAGCCTCGCGCTCCGGCGTTTCCTTCACCTTGAACTTGCCGAAGCCGGGGAGGGAGGTCTCGTTGCCAGCCACCGCGGCTTCGGTGATGGACGCGATCACCGCTTCGACGATCGCCTTTCCCTGGGCCTTGGTGAGGCTGTGTTCGCCGGCGATCTTGTCGGCGATTTCATTCGTGGTGGTCATGTCAATTCTCCGCATCAACGTTAATGCGAGAATCCCTGACAGGGGATCAAAGCGCTGTCATCGACGCACCGCGTCAAGATCAACGATTTGCCCATTTTTCCACAACTACCAAGGACTTTGAGGCATCTCCGTGGGTCTGCATGGTGGATCCGCAAGCGGGCATCGAGCCCGCTTGCGGATCTCTGGTGCCATACCTGAGGAAATGTCTGCTCAGTCCCTCCGAGGGTGTCATGGGGGCATGACGGCCTCAAGGACGAGCGGTGCCCCCAATTTTGCCTCCGCTCCGGTTCCCTGCACTCCGACAAAATCGGCACCCCCACTCGCCGCCGCTGGCGGTCGCGTTCCGCGATCCCTGACCCCGCCACGCCCCCCATGACCGCGCGCGTCGTCTTTCACAAACGTCAAGGAGACGACGATGGTTCTGGAACAACACATTGAAGAGCTTCGCCTCGAACTGCGCGAAGCAATCGACCCCGTCGAGCGCCGCGAGATCGAAATCGAACTGGAGCTGGCTCGCGCCGAGCTGGCGGTGATCACCGCAGAGCAGGAGGGCGCAATTGACGCCGAGCCACCCTTCTGAGGGTGGCTTTCGCCATGTCGCCTGGCCTGACGCGCCGGATCGACCGGCGCTTCAGGCCAGCTTCGCTCGCCATCGGCAGGTGCCAGAACTTGCGGAGGCTCTTGCGGGAAGGGCGGAAGCGATGGGATACCCCAACTCCTGTTTCGCTCCCATGCCATCGACATGATGATGGCATCCGCCTCCACGGCACTTCCTTCGCTATCGATCACCCGATGCATCTTGCCGTATATGCGGTTTCGGCCTGTATCCGCGTGACCGTCTCTTTCGCAAAAGTTGGAGGAAGAGCCTGACCGCCTCTTCCTCCCGCGCGAAATGATGCTCCCGCCTTTGACCTCTTGCGCCGATACGACCCCATCGACGGATGAGACAGGCCTCGCCGAACAGGTTGGGCTCGATCGACATGGCATAGTAGCGGGCCATGTTTTTCGAAGCGTCGGTGCGTTCGACATAGAGCTGGTAGCGTTGCGCAATCATGGCACGGAGAATCGAGCAAGGCGGTCTCGGCGTCCAACGACATATTTGAATCGGTCGGTCTCGATTGATTCATGGCGGTGATGGGTTGTCGGCGGATGATCCGGGCGAGCCGCCTGCGGCGGACGGTGCTATTCGCCGTCGCTCACGGAGCCCGCAAAACGGTCTCCGCCCATTCGGGTCACGCCCCTCTCGCGGTTGTCGCATCGGCGGCGGGAATGTTTCACGCCGACGGCCGATGATAGGCTGCATGGCCGGCTGCGCTCGGCAAACGGACACGGCGCCTGGCGGCGCCGTGGTCTATCTCTCTCTGACGTCCCATTGTGCACCCGCCACTCCGGCGTCAAGGACTGCGCGGCCCCTCCAATTTTCAGTCGCCGTCCCTTCGGGCCATCACCAGAAAATCGGTTCCTCCGCTTGCCGCCGCTGGCGGTCGCGGTCTGCGATCCCTGACCCCTCGCGGCTACGGTGCGGGCTCCTTTCGTCAGAGACAGAAAGGAGACACTACAATGTCCGATGACTGGTACTACGTCCATCAGCTCGCAGTGCTTGCGGGCTTCAGGCTCACCCTGCTTGCAAATCGCATGAGTTGCGAGGATGAATTCCTATTGGAACTGAATGACAGGCTCATCGAAGGACTGGCATGTGCAATTGCGCGGGTGCAATCCATCACGGCACTGGAGCGCCAGCTTGCCAACGAGCCCGACGAGGGAGGCCTCGCCGCTTTCCAGCTTCACGGCGAAGAGGAGTGCTTTGCGCGTTTCCGGATCACCTTGCTCGACGAGCTCGAAATGGACTTCGACACCCACGAGTACCGTGTGAACCGCGGCGAATGGCACTATGCGCTTTCTGCTGACTGCGACGGCGTCAAGATTAACTATCCGAGGCTTGTCGCCCTCACCGACGCCGAGTTGGGCACGCTCGCCCCGATCGTCCGCGCCATCCGGAGCGAGGTGGGCATCGGTATCAATGTCGCACGCGCCGTCTACGATTGATGCGCCGGTGAGAGACGGACGTGTCCGTCTCTCACCTCTTCCGCTGGTTTGACCGCTTGCGGGCGTCGAGCCTGCGCGCGGTCTTGAGGGGAGAGACTTGCCGCCTCTCCCCTCAATCTCCCCTCAATCTCCCCTCTCCCTGCGGTGCGGGTCGAGACCCGCCCGGCCTTTAGGGCCGGTCAAGCGGACGCTGCCGCGACTTCCCCAAACAAGACGGAGAGGACGTGCACCTTGCGCTGCGCCCTCATGCTTCGGGCATCCGCTCCAGGTGCACGTCCTCTCCTGCGGTGCGCTCGCCGTCTCATCGTTCGCCTGCCATCGATGCCCGCTCCCTTCGGTCACGGACTTCCCGGCAGCTCACGACGACGGCTCGCTTCAGCATCTCAACCAACCGGGCTGGCCACCGCGCTGTTCCTCCGGCGCGGATCATAGGCCACGAGCCTGTGATCGCTGTTGCTTTGTCTGACGACTCGAAACCGCATGGCGCGTCGGGCACGGTGGCCAGCCCGGTTGGTTGAGAGATGGCAGGATAGGCTAACGGTATACCGTTAGCCGTTTCGCCCGAGGGGCGATTGCCGAGACGGGTAATGCCCGAATCCCTCCCCGCTTATTCGCAAGTGGAGGGTCTTCCCGGGTATGGACTTGGTAGAGGTCGTTCGGCGGCAGAAAGAGGCACCTCCTCACGGCGCCACCTTGAATCGCTGGTCGGTGAATCGGCGGACGGGCAATTCCCCCGCTTCGCCAATCGGTCAATGAGAGATCCGGCGTTCTCGCGTTTCGGCGGTTGGGCTGGTCGGTGGAGCAGCGAATAGGTTCGTCAGCGATTGTGCGACTGGCATAATAGGCGAGGGAGTGCTTCGCCAACTCCGCGCATCGGCGAACCGGCGATCGCGTTTATTACTCATCGACGATTTCGGCGAATAGGTGGTTGAGCAAATCGGCGTTTTGCAGATTGGGAGTATGAACCGATAGGTGATTTCGCGAATCCGAAGTTCGGCGATTGCGCTGATGAGCGATCTTGCGAATGAACGTCGAGGCTGCTTTTAGCGGGGAGGCTCTTACCTGCCATTTGCCAACGTAAGCCGCCAGTCCATCGGGCATTCCGTTGGCAACCGTCTGCTTGAGAAATTGCAGGAAAGCTGTCAGCCGAGCGCTGAGCAGACGTCGCGACGGATAGAGCGCCGACGCACGCCGAGAATCTCGAGTCGGCCCGACTTGTCCGGCTGACCCACCCAGCACCTGCCGATCGGCTGGAATAGGCGGGGATACCAACGCTCGGATCAATTCTGTTACCTGCAAAAGGTAGGGGCCTTTTTGTGAAAGTTGGGAGCTCCCAACTTCTTCCTGACAACGCTTCGAACGACTGTGCCAGATGACCGGGAATTGCCACGCGTCCAGCGTGGTACTGCCAGCCATCGCCCGTCTTTGCGGACCGGCCCGCCTGGAAGGCCTCCAGATCCCGGCTGCGCGCGGCGGCTACCGACCGTCAGCCCTACCATGCAAGAACGCGTCTTCCCCCAACTTCTTTTGACGTGGCGGCTCAACGCACATCTGTCCATGATCGAAACTTCGCGCTTATGCGTTGATGCGGCGTGTCCAGTGAAGTCGGGGGAGGTTGGCTTTATACGACGTGACGTTCGGTATGTTTGCAGCGCGCCGGCTGGGCGCTACAGGGCCGTGGCTACCGATCATGATCAACTAAACGGTGAGAGTGGTGGGTCACCGCATACGATTTCGAGCGCGTCCGGCTACAGGCTTACCATTCCGCATCAGCCCCCATCGACAGCATGCGGCATAGGCAGACTGCCGCGATGTTGCCAACGCAGCAAGTCGATCACTGGGAATGCGACCCCCGTAAGGGCGTTCGGCAAGAAGAAGACCTGACCATCATACCACGCCCTTCTTAAGGATGAAGTTCCCATAGGCGCGCGATTCAGCCGTCTGGATGACTGCAAATGATCGCATCGCGATGGGATAGTATGCAAACCTCTCGACAGGTTGGCTCGCTATCGAACGCCCCTCTGCCTCACTGCAAACCGCGAGGACGTCTTTGTGTACGTCCAGCAACTCGCCTGGCGCATCGACGGCCTCCATGTGCATCAGAGGCGTTTTGATGAACGTGTCCAAGGGCATCATCTGAAGGATCCCGCGGACTGCAGTCGGTGCATCGACGCCCTCCAAGATGAGAAGCTTTCCGCTCGTGGTTTGGGTCGCCACACGAAAACCGGAGAAGTTTCGATCTACGATTGCCAGTTCGTCGCCATGACCCATGGAGGCCATGACCCACAACACGTCGGCCGTAATAAACGGCGGCACACCCTTCAGCATGGCATCTCCCTCCCAAGAGATTTCACCGACAAGAAGGATGAACGATTAGCAGAAAAAAGCGATTGCGCAAACGTTTCGATGGCGCTAGCGTGACGACATAGCGGATCCTGGGAGAGCCTCTGGAGGTTGGAATTCCGCTTGGGAGGATAGATTGAAAAACGTGTTTGTTGCGCTGCTGGCGAGAGCTGGAGTGCGCTCATGACAACTATTTCCGAGGTGGCAAAGGCGGCTGGGGTCTCAGTCTCCACGGTTTCGCACGTTCTCAATAAGACGCGCTACGTCTCACCCGAGAAGGTCAAGCTCGTCATCGAGTCCGTGGAGGCAATCGGATACATCCCCAATACAGTCGCTCGCTCGCTCAAACTGTCATCGACAGGCACTGTCGGCCTCGCGATTTCCGCGATTTCGAATCCTTACTTCAGTGACATCATCTGCGCGATTGAGGCCGAGTGTTCCAAACGAGGCTTAATCGCGTTCCTCTGTGACACGCAGGATGATCCGATCCGGGAGCTGGAACTGATCCAGCATCTGCATCAGCGCCGCGTCGACGGGATTATACTTGCGCCTTCGGGCGATCCTAAAAAGGCGCTGGACTATCTCATCCGGTCCGACCTTCCCTGTGTGCTTGTTGACAGGCTGTCGGACAACCGTTTCGACCAAGTCGGGACGGATAACGTCGCCGCAATACGAATGCTCGTCGATCATCTCGTCACGCTGCATCATCGGCGGGTTGGGATCATTCTCGGTCAGCCCGGCTTTGCGACGACTGTGGAGCGCGCAAAGGCCTTCCGCACAGCGATGACGGAGAAGGGAATAGAGGTAGAGGATAATTTAATCAGCGACGGCAATCGCAGCACCGCCGACGCCACCGCTTCGACGCACCGTTTGCTGGGGCTGAAGGAGCCGCCGACAGCGATTCTTGCTTCGAACAATCTGGCGATGATCGGGGCTATGAGAGCTATCCGAGAGCGGAAGCTGCGTGTTCCCGCGGACATTTCTGTCCTTGGGATCGATGATTTCGAATGGGCAGATTATTTCGAACCGCGCCTGACGCTGATGGCCCAGCCTTGCGATGAGATTGGCAGGAAGGCGGCGGACTTGCTGATCGAGCGGATCGGCAACAAGCGCCGCCCCCACGAGACCATTCGACTGTCGCCAGTTTTGCGAGTGCGTGAATCGTGTGGAGAAGCAGCATGAGCCACGTCGTTCTTTCAGCGAAAGGTGCCGTCAAGCGCTTCGGCGGCGTCCAGGCGCTTCGCGGCGTGGATTTCGACCTAAAGGTTGGCGAAATCCATGCGCTGCTTGGTGAAAACGGTGCAGGAAAATCGACGCTGATAAACCTGCTGTCCGGTGTGAATACGCCGGACGAGGGAGAGATCTTCATCGACGGCAAACCGGCGCGATTTCACAGCCCGCGTGATGCACAAGCAGCCGGGATCGCAACGATCTTCCAGGAGCTGGACCTCGTTCCGAGCCTGACCGTGGCTGCCAATCTCTTCCTCGGGCGCGAACTTGTCCATCGGCACGGCATGCTCGATGGGAAGGCCATGCTGCAAGAGGCGCGTAAAAGACTAGAAGCGATCGACCGATCTATCGATCCCGCCCAGTTCGTGAGTGAGCTTTCCATCGGCCAGCGCCAGGTCGTCGCCATCGTCAAGGCGCTTTCCTACGCATCGAGAGCCCTCATCATGGATGAGCCGACGGCTGCCTTGACTGTTGGCGAAGTGGATCGACTATTCGACATCATGCGTGGCCTGGCAGCGTCGGGCGTTGGCATCGTCTATATCTCGCACCGCCTTGAGGAAGTGCCGCAGATCGCTCATCGCGTTACGGTCATGCGCGACGGCAAGGTGGCTGGCGTCACCAAACCAGATGCGCCGCAGGCCGAACTGGTGCAGCTTCTCGTTGGACGTCCTTTGAACGAGCTTTATCCCCGCCGCGCACCGAGTGTTGGTGACGTGCTCCTGCGGATGCGACAGGCTTCCTTCCGCCCGTACCGCGTGTCACCCGGGTGGCAGGCGCCAATCAAAGTCGATCTGGATGTTCGGCGTGGCGAAATCGTCGGGCTCGCCGGCGTTATGGGGGCGGGTCGAACCGAGCTTTTGAGCGCTCTATACGGAACAGGCGTGCCCGGCCAATGGCACGGGGACATTACGATTGGTGGCAGGCCGACCAGGCTTAAATCGATCGCGGCTGCTCGCAGGGCAGGACTGGCATTTGTAACTGATGACCG
Organism: Rhizobium sp. WSM4643; assembly: GCF_025152745.1. NCBI lineage: Bacteria > Pseudomonadati > Pseudomonadota > Alphaproteobacteria > Hyphomicrobiales > Rhizobiaceae > Rhizobium > Rhizobium sp. WSM4643. The sequence goes on from NZ_CP104042.1 coordinate 27,565, forward strand.
GCGTGGGGCCGGTCTCATGTTGCGTATGTCTGTAGGTCTCAATCTGGTGATGTCGATCATCCGCTGGATATCACCAAAGGGCTTGCTGTCGGCGCGGCGCCAGGAGGATGCGATCAAGAGCTCTTTCGGCCAATTCGACATTCGTCCAAAGAATCCCGGCATCGCGGTCGGGGCACTCTCTGGGGGCAATCAGCAGAAGGTCGTCCTCGCAAAGGAAGTGCTGGGCAATCCGCGCTTGTTGCTTCTCGACGAGCCGACACGTGGCGTCGACGTCGGCGCAAAGGGAGAAATCTATGCCCGCTTGCGCAAGCTGGCTTCAGAGGGATTGGGCATTCTTGTCGCTTCTAGCGAGATGCCCGAACTGATCGGCCTATGCGATCGCATAGTGGTTTTGCGCAACGGCAGCAGCGTTGCTGAGTTTTCTGGCGGCGTCGACGAACACGAAGTCCTGGCGGCCGCCAACGGGAGGGAGGCCTGATGTCCGAACAGCAAATCGCATCCAATCCAGCGGTTCAGCCCGCCAAGCGGATTGATCCGCTCGCGGTGTTGGTCCGCTTCCAGAGCTTGATCGGCCTTATACTCGTTTTCGCTGGAGGCATCATTTTCTCACCGCGTCGGCACGGTGTCATTCTGTTCATTCAACCCGACAACATCGCAAACATCGTCCGCGCGGTGTCCGAAACTGGCATCATTGCGATCGGAATGACGTTCGTGATCATCACCGCCGGGATTGATCTCTCGGTTGGGGCCACACTTGGTCTTGCGAGCGTCGTAACGGCAACATTGATGGTCTCAGGCGGTTTTGGGCTGGTCACGACGGTGCTGGCAGTGCTGCTGATGGGCACTTGTTTCGGGTTGGTCCAGGGAGCGATCTCAAGCAAGTTTCGGCTTGAAGCGTTTATCGTCACTCTTGCCGGCTTGCAGGCAGCCCGGGGGCTTGCACTCGTTGTGTCGGACAATCAGTACATCAATATTTCCTATGGTGATGGTCCTGGGCTTGCTCCACCCATCTTTGCCATTCTCGGCGGTCGGCTATTCGGTAACGTCGTTCCCGTCGCCACGATCGTCTTCTTGATCTTTGCCTGCATCGCCACGCTCGCGCTGAACACGACGAGGTTCGGCCGTTACGTCTATGCCGTCGGCGGCAACGAGCGCGCAGCCCGCATCTCAGGTGTTCCGGTCTCGGCAATCAAGATCGCCGTTTACGCCATTACCGGCTTTGCATCCGCACTTGCTGGCATCGTCCATGCCGGACAATTCAATTTTGGGAGCGCCAATGATGGGACCGGATATGAATTGACGGCCATCGCGGCTGTCGTCATCGGAGGAACCAGCCTGTTTGGCGGGTCGGGTTCAATGGTCGGAACAATCGCCGGTACGATCATGCTCGGCGCTTTGGCCAATATACTGCAACTGAACAACATCACGCCCGCCATGCAGTTGCTTGCGACAGCGGCAATTATCGTTCTGGCGGCAGTCCTTCAATCCCTCGTTCGTCGCCGCGAAGGATTGGGCAGGTAGTGTGGCGGCATCACCCGGAGGGTGGATCCGGGATCAATGTGGAGGAGAAAGTAATGACACAGAATGCACTTCGAATGTGGCATGCCGGGCGCATGGCACTCCTGGCCGGCTCATGCCTTGCTATTGCCAGCGTGGCTCACGCTGCCGATCCGCTCGTGAAGGCTTGTGCCAAGGATGGCGAGTTCGTCATCGGCTTCTCGCAGGCCAACAATGCGGAGCCCTACCGCCAGCACGTCAACGATGAACTACAGGCCGCCGCCAAGGCAGTCCCGCAGTTCACACTGCAGATCGCTGACGGCGCGGGCAACGTCAACACTCAGACATCGCAAGTCGACAATTTCATCACCCAAAAGGTTGACCTTCTGTTGATCTCGCCTTTCGAGGCGGCTCCGCTTACGCCCGCCGTCAAGCGGGCAATGGATGCGGGTATCCCGGTCGTCGAACTTGACCGCAAGACGAACGGTGAGGCTGGCAAGGACTATACAGCCTTCATCGGAGGAGATAACTACAAAATCGCGTTGGCCGCCGGCGAATATACGAGCAAGACGCTTCTGCCGGACGGCGGCGAGGCAGCCGTACTGCAGGGCCTGCCGAGTTCCACACCGGCCGTCGAACGGCTGAATGGCTTCAAGGATGGCGTGAAATCCAATTCCAAGATCCAGATCGTGGCAGAACAAGCGGCAGACTGGTTGCCGGATAAAGCACAGACCGCGTTCGCTGCGATGCTGCAGGCTCATCCCGATATCAAGATGGTCTATGCCAGCAACGATATGATGGCGGCGGGTGCGCTGCTTGCCGCGAAAGGTGCCGGCAAGAGCGTGAAGATCATCGGCACTGATGGCTTGCCAGGTCCGGCAGGCGGGATCGAGGCAGTCGCAAAGGGCGACTGGTCCGCTACCTTCACATATCCGACAGGAGCCAAGGAGGCGGTCGATATGGCTAAGTCGATATTGCTGGACTGCGCATCGTCGGTGCCAGCAACAGTAACGGTCGATACCACCGCCATCACGCCCGATAATGCGAAGCAGATGATGGGTAAGTAAAGCTCCAGACTCAACCCGGCCAGACGCGACTGTCCAGCCGGGTTGAACCATACCAATTGGCTGGCGTGCCCGAACTCCTTCGCCGAGCGCATTCTTAAATAGCAGAAGACCCGCTTCAAGGCGCTATCGTGCTCGCGGCTGTATTGTTCAAAGAGTTTTTGACCTCTTCTGTTACAATGCCGGCGGCGTCCGACGCAAATCTGGCATTGATAGTCAGGGTTTTCCCAACCTCTTTCGCGTAATCGAAAGCCGCATCGCGGCAATAGTCGCTTATTACATCGAAGGTATCATTGGTCTTTTGCGCTGCGATGATGTCGTCCATCAGCTTGATGTCGCGTTGAAAACGGTGCTGAAGAAACGATAGACCTTCCACTTGATAGCGAAGCAATGCTTTCGCGATGCTTGTCGGCATCTTCAAGGCGGAATCGGCCAGTTTGTTGCTGTCGCTCAACGCCGGGAATAAAGCTGGCGGAAAGTCGAACCCCGATTTTGACGCTTGTTTTTGCACGGCCTGTCTCCTTATTGCGTGAGATATTGTTTGATGCGCTGCAAAGGCGCGGATGATGGCAGCCGCGATGATAGCGGCGGAGCCAATTGGGAGCGCTCCGGCGGGGCTCGCAGCGATATTGCTGCACGCCCCGATAGCCAACGGCCGCCAAAGGCTGTCTAACGCAAGTTACGCGTGGTTGCGGCTCACTGACTTCCAAGAGACTTCCTTATGCATTGCTTCGGAAACTTGCATAGTTCTATCGTCCGTTGAACGGATGGAAGCTTATCGCGCCGAAATGAAAATCACTTTGATCGAGGTCAAAAGACCGTTCATCGACGCAATCGGCGCCTACATGATTATCGCGCCAGCTGCGTGCGAGTATTCGCTGTGCATCCTTTGCAAGGCGAGCTTGGTCGGGCTTTATCATGAAACCCTGTTCGCCGTTGATGAGATTTGGTGAGCCGCGATCCATTGCCCTGAAGAATGCGAAGAAAATGTAAAACGAAAATGTGACGACGCCCTTCGGGCGGCGGCCGATGACACTTGGAAGCTTGGCTAGCCGGACGTCTGCCCGCAAAGTCGTGCACGGCCGACAAGTTCACAAGCTATCGTGCCCTGTGCGAGGCCAAGCGGCTGCTCGGCGCATCACCGACCCGAGCGCTGGCCATCTTGGCATGACTTGTTGAACTTTTATCCCACGGGAGAGCTCTCCGAGGAAACGGGCTTGTGGTGTTCCCTTCCAATGCACCGGTCGATAATCGACCAAGCCGGCACATGATAAAACGCCGTGCCCTACAGTTGACGCGAAACGCTTTTTGACGATACGGCAAACGACGGCGGCGAATGCCGTATGGTCGATCGATGGGCGGAAGAACTTCGGAATATGGATTTGAAACGGGCGATGGATTTCTTCTTGGCCTTGATCGCGTCGGTGATCCTGCTTGTGCCAATCCTTATCGTCGCTCTTTGTGTTCGCCTTACCTCGCGGGGACCGATTCTTTATTGGTCAAAACGTGTCGGCCGTTTCAATCAGATCTTCCTGATGCCGAAATTTCGCAGCATGCGCGTCGACACACCAACGGTTGCCACACATTTGCTCGAAAACCCGGATCGGTTTCTGACACCCATCGGCTCGTTCCTGCGCAAATCCAGCCTCGACGAACTGCCGCAGCTCTGGTGCATTCTCGAAGGGAAGATGAGTTTCGTCGGCCCGCGGCCGGCACTCTACAATCAATATGATCTGATAGAGCTGCGGACGGCCCATGGTGTCGACAAGCTGTTGCCTGGACTGACGGGATGGGCGCAGATCAACGGACGTGACGAATTGCCGATTCCGGAGAAGGTAAAATTCGATATCGAATATCTCGAACGTCGCTCCTTCGGCTTCGACATACGCATCCTGTTTAGGACTGCCGAGAAGGTCATCCGCCGTAAGGGAATAAGGCATTAAGTTACCTACTTCTGATAGATAAGCGGCGCGGGAGACCTTACTTTCCGATTATTTCAGTTGCGCTCGTTGCAGAAAATGACAAGAAGGTGGTTGTCTGATTGATCCGCGAGACGCTGGTAAACAATGCCCGAAAATACCCCCACTGAGACGCCGCGCTCAGGATGGTTCTTAATGCCGATGCAAGCGCTCGTCGCCCCTCTGCTGGCGATGCCGCGGGTTGCCAAACGTGCTCTGGCTTTGCTGGTGGATTCCAGCTTTTGTGTTCTGACGATCTGGCTGGCCTATTGTTTCCGCCTGAACGAATGGACGGTGCTGACCGGCGTGCAGTGGCTGCCGGTCTTCGTTTCGCTCTGTATGGCACTTCCCATCTTCATAGTCATGGGCATGTATCGGGCGATCTTCCGTTATGCCAATATGGCTGCTTTCATTACCGTTCTAAAGGCCATTGCGATCTACGGCGTCGCCTTCATGACGATATTTACCGCCCTCAGCGTTCCCGGCGTTCCCAGAACCGTCGGCATCCTCCAGCCCTTCCTTCTGTTGATTGCGATCGGCCTGTCGCGATTGGGTATCCGCTACTGGCTCGGCGATGCTTACCAGCGGATCCTTCACAAGAATATGCTCGCCAAGGTGCTGATCTATGGGGCAGGAACGGCCGGGCGGCAACTCGCCGGTGCCTTGATCAACAGTGCGGAACTCAATGTCGTCGGCTATCTGGATGATGATCCGCGTCTCAAGGGCGGGGTCATGGGTGGTTTGCCGATCTACGACCCCTCGGATCTTCCGGTGCTTGCCGAATCTCTCGGCGTGCACAACGTGCTGCTTGCTCTTCCATCAGCAACGCGGCAGCGTCGCAATGAAATCCTGGAGCATATCCGCAAAGCCAGGGTGAATGTTCGCACATTGCCCGATCTCACGGCCCTGGCTCAGGGGCGTGTCACCGTCTCCGACATCCGCGAGCTCGAGATCGAAGATCTGCTGGGAAGAGAAGCGGTCGCGCCGCGCCAGGAGCTACTCGACAAGTCGATGGGCAACAAGGTGGTGATGGTCACCGGTGCTGGCGGCTCGATCGGCGGCGAGTTATGTCGTCAGATTTTGCGCACCGGGCCTTCCAGCCTGATCCTCATCGATCAGAATGAGTTTGCGCTTTATAATATTCATGCCGAATTGCAGAAGCTGGCCGAGCTGTACAGACATGAAAATCTGCAGATCGTCCCAATCCTCTGTTCCGTCCGCGATCAGGATCGCATGGAACATGTCATGCAGAACTGGCGACCTCAGACGCTCTATCATGCCGCCGCTTACAAACATGTGCCGCTTGTCGAACACAATGCCGTGGAAGGTATCAAGAACAATGTCATGGGTACGCTGGTCACGGCGCGCGCAGCGATTAAATGCGGCGTTTCGAATTTCGTGCTGATCAGCACAGACAAGGCCGTGCGTCCGACAAATGTGATGGGCGCCAGCAAGAGGCTGGCAGAGATGCTTCTGCAGGCGCTCGCAGCAGAACCGACGACCGACAGAATGCGAACGAATTTTTCCATGGTCCGCTTCGGAAACGTCCTCGGCTCCTCCGGATCCGTCGTGCCGCTTTTCCGCCAGCAGATCAAGGAAGGCGGCCCCGTTACGCTGACACATCCCGATATAACCCGCTATTTCATGACCATTTCGGAGGCCTCGCAGCTCGTCATCCAGGCCGGCGCCATGGCTGACGGCGGCGATGTTTTCCTGCTCGACATGGGCGAGCCCGTTCGCATCGCAGATCTCGCCCGCAAGATGGTCGAGCTTTCCGGATTGACGGTCCGCGACGAGAACAATCTCGAAGGGGATATCGAGCTTTCCGTTACAGGTCTTAGGCCCGGCGAGAAGCTTTACGAAGAACTGTTGATCGGGGATAATCCTGAAACAACCGAACATCCTCGGATCATGAAGGCGCGTGAGGATTTCTTGTCCTGGCCGGAGCTGTCGAAAAGGCTGAACTCGCTCAACGCCGCACTGGACCGGAACGATATGATCGCTGCACGCGCAACGTTGGCGGAGCTTGTTTCCGGCTATTCGTCAACGGGTGAGGTCTCGGATATGGCTTTCGCCGGCGCCGAGCCAATACGTCTGCCTCAGACAATTCAAAGAACGCTGTAAGGGTCTGCAGGCTCAAGGGATGCTGGACGTCAGCTCCGAACGACGGGCGCAAAGCACGTGCTGCCGCGATCCACACAAATAAGGGCGACCATGTAAGCGAAGATCGGATCCAAGGCTTTCTGATTGAACATGATGCCAAAGCTGCCCGTTATGACGTAGCTGCTGACAAGCAGAAGAGCGAGTGCAATCGCTAAATCCCGGCCCGGTCCCGCTTCCTTTCTCCACGCGCCTATCAGGGGCGTCAGCAGCATCAGCGAAAGCGCTGCAATGCCGAAGACGCCGGCGTCGATTCCCGCGGTGAGGAAACCGTTGTGGACATGCGAGTAGGGCAGTTGCGGCCGTATGTTATCGGGCAGCTCTGCCAAAACCGAAGCCATCCGGTTTTGCGGACCATAACCCGTCAACGGGTCCTTACTGATTGCCGATAGTGCGCCTTTGTACAATGCGAACCGCGCACTGAGCGACGTGATCTCGCCGTCGGTGCGTTCGAGCGTCGTCAGATTTTCCTGCAGCGCCTGGATGCGATGGAGGATCTGGCCGCTGCCCAGGGCGATAAGTCCCGCCAACAGCAAGGAACTGGTAATAGCAAGGCTGCGCAAACTCAGATGGAAGCTATGTTTGCGGAAATACCAGAGAAAGATGACGATATGGACGGGAATGACCAGCCAGGCCGAACGTGTCCCCGAAAGCAGCACGCAGCCTAGGCCGGCGGCGTATCCCAATATTGCAATTCTTTGCTCCACGCTTCTGGGAGATTGAACGTTGAGAAGCGCGATGCCGCCGAAAAGAATGCCTATGACGCCTAGGAGTGCAGCGTTCGAAGTTCCAGCCTCTGCCCTTTCCATCAGAAACATGATCTGCAGGAGACTGAAAACAAAGGTGACGATCATGCCAATGCCCGCGCCGAGGATAAAGAGCGGCACGAGACTGCCATCGGGAGATTGGCGCATCCGCGGCAATATCAGCCAGGTTGAAAAAAAAGGCAGGAGCCGGAATATCCAGTCTAGTTCTTCGGAGTAAGGCGGATTGATGAAGATGCTGGCGATCATCACCAGCGGGTAGATCGACATGCCAATGGCAACCAGCCGGTCGGATCTCGACAGGTTCAAGGCGAGGCTGCCCGTGGCCAGACAGTAGGCGCCCCATACCATCGACGCGAGGAGGATGAAGGAGTTAAAGTTCGGCGAAAGCCCTGGAAGGATTGCAAAGGCAAAGACCGCAAGGCGGTTGTTTCGGTCGAGCGCGCTTCCGGTCTCATTCCCGGGATAAAGCACTGCCATCTTGAGTTGCCTAAGATAATTCACTTTGCCGGTCCTGACCGTATCGATGCTGCCTCGCTAAGGATCGTGATCACGGCTGTCAAGCGGTGATGAGGATGCAATCTGTGGCTTTATTCGACGTGGTATTCCAGCAACAGGCGTCCGGACAGACGTGGTTCTCGTCGATGAAGAGCGGCAAATGGAAAAGACGGTAAGAACGGCTTCAACGGAAAACACGCCTAAGGTGCGGGCTTGATTTGAAGATTTGCTCGTCCAGCGGCCGACGAAAGCGTTTCGCGGGGGGAGAAGAAAGCAACATCCGGACCGTCAGAGCTACAGCGCCGCGCGTCTTTTCGAACGCACAAAGGACGACGTAGCAATTTGAATTATGCAGTAATCGAAGAACCGACGCAGGTTTTTTATCGAAGCGGCCGCCGTTATCGCCAAGATGGGCGTGTCGAACCTTCCGCCGATGATCGACCAAGGAGATAGCCAAACCCGAATGCGATAACGCCGGTGGCGAGCAGCAATGCGCTTGCGGTGCGCGGGTGCTCTCTGGCGCCGGAGGCGACGGCATAAGCCTCACGCTTCATCTCTTTGGCGGCCGACTTCGCGACTTTGGTCAATCCCTCTGGCTGCTCAGCGGGTGTGCCGGTGAATCCGGCGCTCAAATTCTGTTTGTCGGCCATGTCGGGAACCTTCTGCAAGAGGTCTGAATTGGCGCGCGGAAAGTTCAATCCTGTTCGCGCGTACCGGGGGAGGCTTCGCGTTGATCCGCATCCTCGAGATCCGTCTTGACGAGGAATGCATCGGTATGTTCGCGCGAGGCCTCTCGCAGTGCTGCGAGATTTGGAGGGTTGTCGGCTTCGCCCTGCTGCGCATCGAGTTCATGCTCGGCGAGAGTCCAGTGACGCCCGTGCTTGCCTTCCGGTCTTCCTTCTTTCTCCCACAGGGAGTACGCCCTTTTTCGGATCTCCTCGTCGCGGCTGGCTGCTGGCGACCCGCTCTGCCTATCGATTTGGTTTGCGGCTCGCCGAGCCATTTTCCGTCCGCCTGCGTCCGCGGGTGGGGCTTCCGGCCGGCCGCCGTCGGTCGTACCTTTGCTTGTCTTGCGTCGTGCCGAGTTTTTCATAAGGGTCTCCTTTAAATCTCAACCAACTCGGCCGATCTAAGTTCCAAACAAAGAATGCTTCGGCGCAAAAGATCGGGCTTCGAGGCTTGTGCCGTTCGCCCGCGCATTCGCGAAGTGCCGCCCCCTCCCAGATGCAGTCATACCGCAACAGTCTGCCGGACGTCTTGGCAAGGTGATAAAACTGATATACTAGTATGTCACGAAGTCTTAACGCGCCGGTATGTCATGCGCCAGGCATTAGAAACCAAAGTTTCGGCAGTCGCGACGTCGCAGGAAGTCGGGAGCAGGCTGCGCCGCATCACCACAGCCGGCGTCATCTACGATCGCCTCTATGCCGACATCGTGTCGCTGCGGATGCCGCCTGGCATGCTGCTGCAGGAAAAGCGGATCGCCGATGAATTCGGTGTCAGCCGCACGCCGGTGCGCGAGGCACTGCTCCGGCTTTCCGAAGGCGGACTGGTCGATATCTACCCGCAGTCGGGCACCGTTGTATCGCGGGTGCCGGTCTCGGCGATCCCCGAGGCGGTCGTCGTGCGCAAGGCGCTCGAAGGCACGACCGTCGAGACCGCGGCTCGGACTGCGACTGCCGCCGATATCGCCCGTCTCGATATTATCATTGCCCGCCAGCGGGGGTATGCTGCGACCGGCAATGCCTCTAGCTTCCATGAGGAGGATGAGGCTTTTCATGAGGCGATCGCGCAGATCTCAGGTTATCCCGGCATCTGGACAATCCTGAAGACGGTCAAGGTACAGATCGACCGGGCACGGCGGCTGACGCTGCCGGTGCTCGGGCGCATGGATAACGTCGTGCACGAACACATGATGATCCGCGATGCGCTCGCCGCCCACGATGCGGCGGCTGCACGCAGCGCGATGATCCATCACTTAAGCGCCGTCATTCCCGATGTCGACGAACTGCGCGCGCGTTACCCCGACTATTTCTGCTGACGGCAGGCAACACGAAACGAAAGACTTAGGGAAGGAAGAAGATGCGACAGGGTTGGAGATGGTTCGGACCGGAAGCGCCGGTGACGCTGGATGAAGTCCGCCAAACGGGCGCGACGAATATCGTCTCTTCGCTGCATCAGGTGCCGATCGGCAGGGCCTGGACGGAAAGGGAAGTGCGCGAACGCCAGTCCCTGATCGAGACGACGCCCGGCGACCGTTCCCCGCTCGTCTGGTCGGTGGTCGAGAGCATCCCGATCCCCGACGCCGTCAAGCGCAAGGGCGGGGAGGCGAAGGCCGAGATCGAGGCGTGGATCGCCAGTCTCGAAGCGGTCGCCGCCTGCGGCATTCCGATCGTCTGCTATAATTTTATGCCTGTCGTGGACTGGACTCGCACCGACCTCGATTTCGTGACGCCGACAGGCGCTACCGCCATGCGCTTCGATCATGAACGCTTCGCAGCCTTCGATCTCTTCATCCTGGAGCGGCCGGATGCGGCGCAGCACTATTCACAGGAGGACCGCGAACGGGCGCGTGTCGTTTTCGAGGCTATGTCGGACGAGGAGATCGCCGACATCACCCGTATCATCACCTCGGCTCTGCCGGGGTCGACCACCGAACCGCTGACCATTCCGGCCTTCCGGGAAAAGCTGGTCGCCTATAGCGGTATCGATGCCGCAAGATTGCGTCGGCACCTGATCGAATTCCTGGAGGCGGTGACGCCGGCTGCCGAAGCGCGCGGTGTCAAGCTGACATTGCATCCCGATGATCCGCCGCGCTCGCTGTTCGGCTTGCCGCGCATCGCCTCGACGGCCGATGATTATGCCGCGCTCTTCGATGCCGTGCCATCGGCGGCAAACGGCATGTGTTATTGCACCGGCAGCCTCGGCGTGCGTGCCGAGAACGACCTGCCGGCGATCGCCCGGCGTTTTGCTTCGCGCATCCACTTCGCCCATCTGCGCGCCACGACGCGCGAGGGCGATGGCCGGACGTTCCATGAAAGTGCGCATCTGGAAGGCGACGTCGACATGGTCGCCGTTCTCCGCGAACTGGTTGCAGAGGATCGCCGCCGCGGCGCGCAAAACACCATCGTCTTCCGCTCGGATCATGGCCATCGTATGCTCGACGATCTCGACAAGGTCGTCACGCCAGGTTACCCCGCCATCGGCCGCATGCGCGGCCTCGCCGAACTGCGCGGCATCCTGCATGCGCTCGGCGTGCCGCCGAACTGAGTGCCGCCCCGGTTCGCGGCGTTCGCCCTTTAGCGGAAATCATCGCGCTCTGAAGCCCGAGCGGTGCTTCAGAGCGCGCAACCTTTCAGGAATAGATCGGCGCACATCTTCGCCCGAGCCGCAATCGTCTCGATCTTCGGCGGTGGCTCCTGACGCAGCATCGCGGCACGCTGCGGCTCCATGATCATCATGCCGCGCAGCATGCCGCAGGCCGCATGCGGATCATCAAGCGCAATCAGTCCGCGATCGATCTGCTTGTGAAGCCAGTTCTCCATCAGTGTATTGGTTCTGACGACCGCCTTTTCATAGAAGGCGTTGGCGATCTCGGGAAATCGATCAGATTCGCTGATGACAAGCCGGGTCACGGTGATCGTATCGACTGACAGCGTCAGCATGCCATAGGCCATCAGCATGCGTTCCAACCCCTGCCTGAGATCGGCCACGGCGAGTGTGCCGGGGTCAAGCGCCAACAAAAAACGCTCCGTGCGCTCCGTGATCATCTCCGAAAAGAGATCTGCTTTCGTCGGAAACAGGCGGTAGAGCGTCTTGGTCGAAATCCCGGCCTCCTGCGCGATCGCAGCGATGCTCGCCGCGGCATAGCCGTTCTGGTGGAACTGCCTGTTCGCCGCCTCGATAATCACGCTTCTCGTATCCTCGTCGCAGCGGACTTGCGGGCGTCCTCGCGGCTTCTTCTCGATTTCGTGATTTTGGACCATTACGATTTTCCAAATTTTCATTGACATCCATTTTCTAATACATATTTTGGAAAACATCAAGTTTCCTAAATAGGATTTCACTCGAATTCAGAGGCCGCAGCCCAAGAGACGGCGACCCGTCATCCGGAGAGAGACAATGACCATCAAGAAGCTGCATGCCTTGAACAACAACGATGTCGTCGAAACTGTTGCCGAAGCTGTCCCGGCAAGCCTTGACGCCGGCAAGACGCCGCGCATCGCCGAGGCCGCCGCCCCTGTTGCCGAGGAAAAGCCCGCCCGCAAGCGCGGCGGCCGCTCCCTGCTTTTCGGCGCCACCGCTCTCGTGCTGATCGCCGCCGGCGCCTATTACGGCCATGATTACTGGACGGTCGGCCGCTTCCATGTCTCGACCGACGACGCCTATGTGAAGGCCGACAGCAGCACCATCGCCCCGAAGGTAACAGGCTATCTCGCCGAGGTGCTCGTCATGGACAACGAGACCGTCAAGGCCGGCCAGCCGCTCGCCCGCATCGACGACCGCGATTTCAAGGCAGCCCTCGATCAGGCCAAGGCCGACGTCGCCGCAGCCGAGGCCACCGTCAACGCCAAGCAGGCTTCGCTCGATATCCAGCAATCGACGATCGCCGCCGCCCGCGCGACCGTCGGCGTCGACCGCGCCAACGAGACCTTTGCCGAGCAGAACAACAAGCGTTATTCGAACCTTGCCACCAGCGGCTATGCCCCGGTCCAGACGGCGCAGCAGGCCGCCTCGCAAATCGCTGCCGCCCAGGCCACCATTGTCCGCGACACTGCCTCACTCGACGCCGCCGTCAAGCAGGTCGACCTGCTGAACGCAGAGCTTGCCCAGGCGAGGGCGGCCCTTGCGCGTAGCGAGGCCGTCCAGCACCAAGCCGAACTCAATCTCTCTTATGCGACGATATCAGCGCCCGTCGACGGCACCGTCGGCAACCGGACGCTGCGCGTCGGCCAATATGTCCAGGCCGGCACCCAGCTCATGTCGGTCGTGCCGATGACGGCTGCCTATGTCATCGCCAACTACAAGGAAACCCAGCTCACCGACGTCAAGGCCGGCCAGCCTGTCGATATCGAGGTCGATATGTTCCCGGGCCGCACCTATCACGGCCACGTCGACAGCCTCGCGCCGGCAAGCGGCCAGGAATTCGCCCTGCTGCCGCCCGATAACGCCACCGGCAACTTCACCAAGGTCGTCCAGCGCATTCCTGTGAAGATCGTGCTCGACCGCGACGCCGCTGAAAACGGCGACCTGCGCCCCGGCATGTCCGTCCAGCCTGATATCAATACCAAGAACGACCGCAGCTAGGCCGGGGGACGAGGAGTTCGTGTCATGTCCACCATCGCAGCAACAACCATCGCTGTCCCGCAGCCGAAAACCGGCGCCAGCACCAGGGAATGGATCGCCGTTCTCGCCGGCATGATCGGCGCCTTTATGGCGATCCTCAACATCCAGATCACCAATGCCTCGCTGCTCGACATCGAGGGCGGCATCGGAACGGGCGTCGACAACGGCGCCTGGATCTCGACCTCCTACCTGATCGGCGAGATCGTCGTCATTCCGCTGACAGCCTATTTCAGCAGCGTCTTCTCGTTCCGCCGCTATATCCTCGTCAACTCAGTCCTCTTCCCGCTGTTTTCGATTGGCTGTGCCTTCGCCCACGATCTCGGCACGATGATCGTGCTGCGCGGCCTGCAGGGTTTTGCCGGCGGCGTGCTGATCCCCATGGCCTTCACCATGGTGCTGACCAAGCTGCCGAAGCACCAGCAGCCGCTCGGCCTTGCAGCCTTCGCGCTCTCGGTCACCTTCGCACCGGCGATCGGCCCGACCATCGGCGGCTATCTCACCGAAAATTACGGCTGGCAGACGATCTTCTTCATCAACGCCATCCCGAGCGCCATCATGGCGGTCGCCCTTGCCCTGACGCTCGACAAGCAGCCGATGCGGCTCGGCCTGCTGAGGGAAGGCGACTGGGCGGGGATCATCAGCATGGCGATCGGCCTCTCGGCGCTGCAGACGGTGCTCGAAGAAGGCAACAAGGAGGACTGGTTCTCCTCGCCCTTCATCGTCAAGCTGAGCATCCTCGCCTTCGTTTTCCTCGTCGCCTTCATCTGGATCGAGCTGACGGTGGAAAAGCCGCTGGTCAAGCTGCGCCTGCTGAAGCAGCGCAACTTCGGCATTGGCGTTGCCGTCAACGTGCTGGTCGGCGTCGCCCTCTTCGGCACCGTCTATATCCTGCCGCAATATCTCGGCCAGGTGCAGCGCTACAATGCCGAGCAGATCGGCAATGTGCTGGCCTGGACCGGCCTGCCGCAGCTGCTTTTGATCCCGCTCGTGCCGATGATGATGAAGCGCTTCGATGCGCGTTACATCGGCTTTCTCGGCATCTCGATCTTTGCGATCAGCTGCTTCATGAACATCACGTTGTCGGCCGATACCGCAGGCGACCAGTTCTGGATTCCGAATATCATCCGCGCCATCGGCCAGGCCCTGGTGCTGACGCCGATCACCGCCATCACCACCGCCGGCATCGCCCCTTCGGATGCGGCCGCCGCCTCGGGCCTGACCAACATGCTGCGCAATCTCGGCGGCGCCGTCGGCACGGCAACGCTCGGAACGGTGCTGACCAAACGTGAGCAGTTCCACTCGAACATCATTGGCCAGTCGGTGACGCTCGGCCGTGACGAAGTTCGCACTCGTCTCGACCAATTGACAGGCTACTTCCTGCAGCATGGCGTTTCCGATCATGCCGTCGCCGCCCAGAAAGCCGTCGTGGCGCTTGGTCAGCTCGTCAAACGCCAGGCCCTCATCCTCGGCTTTGCCGATACCTTCGCCGTCATCGGAGTGGTTCTTGCCGTTGCAGCCGTCGCCCTGCTGCTCACCCAAAAACCGCGGGCCGGCGGTGGCGCCGGCGCCCACTGAGATGTCAGCGCGCTCGCCCGGCTTGCCGCCGAGCGCTCTCTATCGCGGAATTTCGACCGTAAAGGCAAAGCGGGCCACAGCACCCGGTGCCAGGATCGTGGTCGACGGTCTCTTCGATAGCTCGCTCGAAGCTCCCGCTTCCGCAGCCGTTCCATGCCAAGGCTCGACGCAGAGGAAGGGCGCCCCCGGCTTGGTCCATAGCGCAAGATTGGGCAGGTTATCGAAATGGAAGTGCATGGCCGGCCCGCCTTCGGCGCCATAAGTCAGGCCTTCGCCCGCACCATCAGGGAAAATCATCGCGTCCTGCTCGAACATCGAATGATCGAGCACCAGCCGGCCGGTATCGAACGGCGAGGGCAGGGGCGCGGGATTGATGAGACCGCCTCCCAGCCGCACCAGCGCCGGCTCGCCTTTATTGTCGAGCATGACGATATGGTCGCGGCCGGCAGCATCGGGCAATGGCCAGGCGAAGGCCGAATGGAAGCCGAGGCCGAAGGGCATCGGCTTCGGGTCGCGATTGGTGACCTCCGCCGTGACAGTCAACGCGCGGCCCTCGACCGCATGCACGACGGCCAGCTGAAATTCGAACGGATAGACCGCCCGCGTCGCCTCCGAGGCGGCCAGTTCGAACCGACACATCGTCTCGGTGGAGGCCGCAAGGGCGAATTCGCTGCGGCGGGCAAAGCCATGCTGGGCCATTGGATAGACCGCGCCGTCAATCGCGATCTTGTCATCAGGCGCCTTGCCGACGATCGGAAACAGGATAGGCGACCGCCCGGTCCAGAAGGCTGCGTCGCCGGTCCATAACCACGAGCGTCCGTCGCTTGATGTCAGCGCCTGCATCTCGGCGCCGAGAGAGGAGACATCGATGGTGAGATCCTGATTCCCGATCCGGATGGAGATTGGCATCGCGCTTCCTTTCGCATTGGTGCGGCACCAAGCCATACCGTTCCGAACGGGGGATTTCCACCCAGTAGAGGGGCGGGACGGCAGCCACACCAGCCGCTGCCCTCGTCATTTCCTGATCGCGCCCAATCTCGCGATCACTTCGTTCGGGATGCCGTAGCGCTGGATGGCGTCGCGGTTGTTCCGCAAGCCGCAAATCTCACGCTGGATGAAGAACGCCCAGACGGCGTCGGAGGCTTCGTTGAGAAGCCTCTCGCGGTCTTCGGCGCTCTGGCGGTCGGCAGCCCAGGCCTTCAGGGCGGCAAGGGCTGCCTCCACCTTTAGCCCGTGCCGTCCGAGCGAATCCGCGCGCGCCGACATCAACTCGTATTCGAGGACGTTGAAGCCGTTTCTATCCTGCTCGGATTGTCTGAAGGATTGCGGCGGACGAACGCTCATTGGCACAGGTCTCCGTTGGCGCGAGCCACAATATTAGCCAATCCGGCCCAAAATTAAAGAAGGTGAGCATGATGTCGTCCGAAAACCGCTCACTGTTTCAGCATCATGCTCCCGACATCGAGAGGGTGGGAAACAGGCCTATCCTGCCGTGTCAACGCGTGGCATAAGGGCGCCAAAATCTCTTTCCAGGCTCCCGCGCAAACCATGATCCGTATCGAAAATATCAGCAAGCAGCTCAGCCACCGCATCCTCTTCATCGAGGCGTCCGCAGCGCTCAACAGAGGTGAGAAGATCGGTCTCGTCGGCCCGAACGGCGCCGGCAAGACGACCGTCTTCCGGATGATCAACGGCGAGGAGCAGCCCGACGAGGGGCAGGTCTCCTGCGAGAAGGGCGTCACCATCGGCTATTTCAACCAGGATGTCGGCGAAATGGCCGGCCACAGCGCCGTTGCCGAGGTGATGAATGGTGCAGGTCCTGTCAGCATCGTTGCCGGGGAATTGCGCGAGCTCGAGGCGGCCATGGCCGATCCCGAACAGGCCGACAACATGGAGGAGATCATCGAGCGCTACGGCGAGGTGCAGGCGCGCTACGAGGAGCTGGATGGTTATGCGCTCGAGGGACGCGCCCGCGAAGTGCTCGCCGGCCTAAGCTTCAGCCAGGAGATGATGGACGGCGATGTCAGTGCGCTGTCGGGCGGCTGGAAGATGCGCGTGGCGCTCGCCCGCATTCTGCTGATGCGTCCCGACGTCATGCTGCTCGACGAGCCGAGCAACCATCTGGATCTGGAAAGCCTGATCTGGCTGGAAGAATTCCTGAAGGGCTACGAGGGCGCGCTGCTGATGACCTCGCACGACCGCGAGTTCATGAACCGTATCGTCACCAAGATCATCGAGATCGACGGCGGCACGCTGACGGCCTATTCCGGCGACTACGAATTCTACGAGCAGCAGCGGGCGCAGAACGAGAAGCAACAGCAGGCCCAGTTCGAACGCCAGCAGGCGATGCTCGCCAAGGAGATTAAGTTCATCGAGCGCTTCAAGGCACGCGCCTCGCATGCCTCGCAGGTGCAGAGCCGCGTGAAGAAACTCGAGAAGATTGACCGGGTGGAGCCGCCCAAGCGCCGTCAGATCGTTTCCTTCGAGTTCCAGCCGGCGCCGCGCTCCGGCGAGGACGTGGTCAACCTGAAGAATGTCCATAAGAAATACGGCAGCCGCAGCATCTATGAGGGTTTGGATTTCGTCGTGCGCCGCCGGGAACGCTGGTGCATCATGGGCATCAACGGCGCCGGCAAGTCGACGCTGCTGAAGCTGGTGACCGGCTCCACCGCGCCTGATCAGGGCAGCGTTGCACTGGGCGCCAGCGTCAAGATGGGTTATTTCGCCCAGCACGCCATGGACATATTGGACGGCGAGCGCACCGTGTTCCAGATGCTGGAGGACCAGTTTCCCCAGGCCGGGCAGGGGCCCTTGCGCGCGCTGGCCGGCTGCTTCGGGTTCTCCGGCGACGATGTCGAGAAGCGGTGCCGGGTCCTATCCGGTGGCGAGAAGGCGCGGCTGGTCATGGCGATCATGCTGTTCGATCCGCCGAACCTGCTCGTGCTCGACGAGCCGACGAACCATCTCGACCTCGACACCAAGGAAATGCTGATCAAGGCGCTGTCGCAATATGAGGGCACGATGCTGTTCGTCTCGCACGATCGGCATTTCCTGGCCGCACTCTCCAACCGGGTACTGGAGCTGACGCCCGAGGGCATCCATCAATATGGCGGCGGCTATACCGAATATGTGGCGCGCACCGGCCACGAGGCGCCCGGACTGCGAAGCTGACGATTTTCTTTGCGCGGCATGTCTAAACCGTCAGCGTCGGAACGACAAGCGAGAGCCGGCCAGCGATATCGGTTGGCCGCTCGAAGCAACTCGATGCAGCGCAGGCGCATCAACTGGTCGAGCCGGTCGCAGTGTCAGCGCTCGGTTCGGGCGTACGCTTGCTGCTGACGATCAAGGTCGATGACGTCGATGCGGTTTTTGCAGAACTGCGCAAACTCGGGGTCACGCTGCTCAACGGCCCGACCGATCGCCCATGGGGCCGCCGCACCGCGGCTTTTGCCGATCCGTCGGGCCATGTCTGGGAGGTCGCGCGGAATTGCGCCAAAGCATGTCGCGCAAAAGTGTGCAGCGGTTTGCGATAACGACATGCGCAAAAATAAAGATTTAAAGCGACGCACTTTAGACGGCTGTTGCAGTACTCTGATGCCACCTTCGTATTTTGCCGTCATCGGCCGTACGGGCAGGCGGCTTCTTCCACGCAAAGAACGGATTCGGCGGCTGTTGCCACGATGATGACCAAATTCCGTGGTGTTCGGAGGCCTCTTCATGCAATCGGGGACGGGCGCATCGGCATGGACTGGATCAATCGCTACATCGATCAGCCGCTACTGCACGGCGCGGCGGGTTTGCTGCGGAGTTGGCATATCCGCACGCGGCAACCGCCGGAGCTGCTGGAGCCGACGTGGAATCTCGTTGTGCTCTCCTTTCTCCTGATCGCGAGCGGGCAGGTCATGGCCGGCGAGACTTTCACGCTCAGTGCTGCCGCGCTGGTCATGCTGGCGCTGCCGTCCGCTCGAAAGCTGCTTTCGGCTGTGAAGGCAGGGCAAGGCGGTTACGGCGCCCGGGAATACAAGTCGCTAAGAGCGCGCGCCATCGCTAAACGTGAGGCGGAGTGGTCGGTGCGGATCATCGTCCTCTTCGCATCCGCCTGCCTTCCGTTCATCGCCCGCATCGACGATCCGGTGGGAGCCTATTTCATGCTGGGAGCCAGCATCTGGTTCGTCCTGACCGGGCCGCTCAAGGCCTATCTCGACGCAGCCGAACCTCCCGAGCCGAATGAAGGCGACCGGATGTACAGCGGCGTCTTTCAGGTCGGCTGAATGGAGCTGATGCGACGCTGCATGTCCCGGCCATCAGACGGACGGGAACCAAATGGGGCTGCCTTCGTTATCACCGCAGCAACGTACAAGGAGATTGCGATGCTTTATTACGCTCTCGTGTTTCTCGTCGTGGCCTTGATTGCCGG
The DNA here is from genome assembly GCF_025152745.1 of Rhizobium sp. WSM4643. NCBI lineage: Bacteria > Pseudomonadati > Pseudomonadota > Alphaproteobacteria > Hyphomicrobiales > Rhizobiaceae > Rhizobium > Rhizobium sp. WSM4643. The sequence goes on from NZ_CP104042.1 coordinate 46,844, forward strand.
CGTCCTCGGATTTGGCGGCATCGCAGGGGCTTCAGCTTCCATTGCCCAGGTTCTGTTCTTCATTTTCCTGGTGCTGTTCGTCGTCTCGCTCGTTATGCAACTGATGAGAAGAACCTAGTGCGAACAAATCGAGCATGAAACCCGGCGAACATTGCCGGGTTTTTCTTCATTGCCACATCCGGTTTGAGGCCTCCGTCACTGAAGGTTTCCGTCCCGGTCGTGGTCGGCTGTCGCGAAATCCGCCATCACCCGCTGCATGAATTCGCTGCGGCTGATGCGGCCGTCGTGGTTCGCGTCGGTCAAAGTGAATTGCGCGGCCGTCAGAATCTGCACCGTCTCATCGGACTGCAGGCTGCCGTCCTTGTTTTTGTCGAGACTTCCGAAAGCCGTGCCCATGAAGGTCTCGTATTCCGATCGGTCGACGGTCTTGGTGGTATTCGTGTCAAGCCGATCCATCTGGCCCTGATACATCGATCCGGGCTGTTGCTGTTGTTGCGCCACTGCCCCAACGCATTGGCACAGTATGAATGTGGTCACCAAAGCCAAGGTCTTCATCGCTTGTTATCCCTCTCCAATTAGCGGCAAGCCAGACGGTTGCCGACGTAACCGCCGCCGCCGATGCCGGCGCCGATAGCAAGCACTTGCCCGGTTCCGGCGCCGATCGTGCTGCCGATCAAGCCGCCGACAATCGCGCCGCCGACGGTTCCCGCAATGCAGCCGAATTCGGAATTACGATCCGAGACGGCCTGCGACGTCGGCCCGGACTGGCAGGCGGAGACGGCAAGGCATCCCGCCAGTATGATATTTGTCCTGCTTATGCCCATCTTTCCCTCCCGATAGATTGCCCGCCATCTCCAATAGAGATCGGCGGGCGTACGATTGTCCGCCCCCCGCGAAAATATCGCCTGATTATATTTCTCAAATTCAAACTTAGTTTCTGTTCGAACAGAAGCATAATTCCGGAAAGCAAGCGGAAATTCTGCGGCAATGCCAAGACATCATGCCGTTTCCTCTCCAGTTACAGTGCCGCATGGAGAGTATCTTCAAATAGTACAGATATCTATATGGCATGGCAACCTGCGCGATCATCGATCGTCTACGCAAATAGGGGTGCCTGCGATGTGCATGCTACCGCTCGTTGAGAGTTGGCGGCGGTCGGGACCGTGCCTTTCCAGCAACCATCCCTGACAACATCGTGAAATAACCGGATAACGCGAAAAGATGCCTTCGAAATGTCCCAATGGGGCTGAACCGTAAGCGTGTTTGTCGCCTGCGCCCTCCCACGCGCTTTGACATGCGATGCGTAAATGATGCCGGTTCGGGATCGTTTTGCGGTTTCGTCCCTTATCTGTTGCCGAATCTGGTGGCGAGTAGCCGGGTATGCTCCCGTCACGATTTGAGAAGGAGAGACTTATGAAGAAAATTGTTGCGACGGCGTTTGCCGCGGTATCGTTGACGCTTGTCGGTGCGGGGGCGGTCAATGCCGCTGACCTCGTCACGAGGACATATGAAGAGCCGGATCTGCGCAATGGCGTGAAAATCGGCTACCTCACCTGCGATATTGGTGGCGGCACGGGTTACGTGCTCGGTTCCTCCAAAGAGGCTGACTGCATCTTCCAGTCGACCGTCGGCAACGAACTTTCGGATCGTTATACCGGCGAAGTGAGAAAGCTCGGCATCGACATTGGCTTCACCACGCGCAGCCGCCTGATCTGGGCCGTGTTCGCGCCGACGGCCGGCTATCACCGCGGATCGCTCGCCGGCCTCTATGTCGGCGCTACTGCCGAGGCGACGCTCGGCGCCGGTGTCGGCGCCAATCTCCTGGTTGGCGGCACCTCCGGTTCGATCCATCTGCAGACGGTCAGCCTGACCGGTCAGCTCGGCCTCAACGTTGCGGCCGGCAGTGCCTCGATGACGCTGACGGCAGCGAATTGATATGCCTTTTGGCGCCTCCCGCCGCATGGCGGCAAGGGGCGCCACCTCTTCTGAGGAGCGATTTCGCGCCCTCGCACGCCCAAGCCGGATCACGACATCATGGATATTCGAATAGCAACGCCCGACGAGGACGAGGTCTTGGTTGGGAATTGTCGGAAGATCGGGGATGGCTACGGCACGCCGCCCGAGCACTATAGAGGGCGTAGCATTGGTTTCACATCAAACTACGCTATTTGAGAGCAAATAGAGGACGCTTAGGAAGCGTCCTCAGATAGCCAAATCCTCAGTTTGCCGACTGACCTGAAGCCGAGCTTTGTCATTTCGTTTAATGCTGCGCCACTGTCATACCCGACCAGCGGCACATCGGGTGAAAAGGCGATAGTGGCCAACGAAATGGCATCTGGGAAAGCCTGCGGCGAACCAGTCAAGCTAAAGATATTGGAGATCCCTACAGCTTGGGGTGATCGATTTACGATGCAGCCCGCATCAAAACCATCGCCGGCCCATCGGCCGTAGATATGCATGTTGGGATCGGAAAGCAGCGCCGGTGTGAAGACGTTGGCATCGGTCGGGCTACCAGCCTCTTTCCAGGAATGTTCCCAGCGATCCAGTGCCGCCGCATCGCGAATGCGTGCCCAATCTTGAGGCGTACGCGCTGAAAGTCTGTGAGGTTCAGCCCAAATCCATGATGCGGAAAACAACAACTGGAATCCCTTGTTGACGAGATCCAGCCTGGAAAACCCGTCTTTGAAACCAGGTCGCCGTCCTAGTCGATCTGTCAGTCGACCGATTTCAATCAGCTGTTCCTCTGTTGCGTCCGGGTCGAGTGTCGTCATGTTGGAATAGTAGGGGGGCGCGATCGCATCGCTTGACCAAAATGCACTGGTCCGCTGATCAGGCAGTCCATGGGCACGGAACATCGCCTGATAAAGGTCTGCATTGTTCGCGGCACAAATGCGCGCTTTTTCTGCATCGGATCGCACTGTGTGTTTCAGGATATTGCTTCGCGAGGAGCTGCGGATCATAAGAAATCCTATTGCTCGGAGGTCTGACATCTAGCCGGTGCATTCGCGATAAACAGTTGAGCGGCCCCGACTCTCTTGCCATCGAGTGGCTGGCGCCATGGTTTCTTTCCCTTCGCCCGCGTAGCGGCATGCCGTCGTTTGTCTGCTCTGAGATCAACTGGTTCGATTAGCGCGGGCCGTCCGTTCCGCCTACGCTTTTACTCGACCGGGTGCGATAAAAGTAGCGATCGTCGCCTCGTCATGGCCAGCCTCGCGCAGAAAGCGGCTGGCGAATTCGATGGCAGGGCTTCTAAGCGCATCGTCCGGTCTAATCAGGTGAAAGGCCACATGGTAATCGAGTGTCCGCTCCGAGACGGCTACGACGCGCCCGGTGGCCAGCGCGGCATCCGACAGCGGCGGGCGCGCGAGCGCGATGCCGAGCCCCTGCGCACAGGCATCGATCACCAGATTGTAGTCCTCGAAGCGCCGGTCGTGGCCGCGCGGCGTGTAGTCGACACCCTCACGGGAGAGCCAGCGGCGCCAGCCTTCAATATTCGAATCATGCAGGATCGGCATCTCGAGCAGCGAAAGGGCATCGGAGCGCTGCCCGAGCCGGTCCGCCAGCATCGAGGCGGCGATCGGAAACGATTTCTCCTGCCAGAGCGGCAGGGCACGCACGCCGGCCCACGGCCCCTTGCCGCAGCGAATGGCGAGATCCGTGCCTTCGCCGAAATCCGCCAGCCGGTGTTCGAGCGTCAACTCGACATGCAGCTCGTTTCCTTCGAGCTTCGGCAGGCGCTGAAACAGCCATAGAGAGGCGACGGAGGGCGTCACCGAAAGGCGCACCACTGCTTTGTTGCGACGAGGCAGCCAGCGCTCGCCGCTATTGCCGAGCAGCGCGAGCGCTTCCTCCGCCCGCGCGAAGAACCGCATACCTTCCGGCGTCAGGCGCACGCCCCGAGCTTCGCGCGCAAACAGCCGTACGCCCATCCAGCGCTCCAGGCGCGAGACCTGCCGAGACACCGCGCCGTGGGTGATGCCGCTTTCCTCCGCCGCGGCCGAGAACGATCCGAGCCGGGCGGCACGGGCAAAGGTCTCGAGCGTATCGAGCGGCGGAAGCACTGGCGAGCTGTGAACCATACGCACATTTGATCATCGATTGCGATGCTTTTCAAGCACGCATCGATGGCCTAATCCACTGTTGCAGGAACATGTGGAGGCGAAAATGAGCATGGCGGCAAGCGCACCGATTTCGACGAAACAGCAAGGCGGGTTTGATCTGGTGGCCTTTGCGGCGATCCTCGTCACCATCCTCTTCTGGGCGTCCTCCTTCGTGGTGATCCGGATCTGCCTCGGACCGCTGACGCCGATCGAACTGGCGACAGCCCGCTATGTGGCAGCCGGTGTCATCGCGCTCGTCTATCTCGTTATCTACCGGCCGATGCCGGAAAAACGCGATTTCGTTCGTCTCTCCGTTGCCGCCGTGCTTTTCATTGCTGCCTATGCGGTTCTGCTGAACACCGGCGAGCAGACCGTTGCCGCTGGACCGGCGAGCTTCATCATTAACACCATGCCGGTCTTCACCGCCCTCATCGCCACATTCGCGCTCGGCGAGCGCTTCGGCCGCTGGGGCTGGGCGGGCACCGCGATTTCCTTCGGCGGCGTGGCGCTGATTGCAGTCGCCTCCGACGGTGGTTTCAAGCTCGATCCAAATGCGGTCCTCATCCTTGGCGCAGCGCTTTGCTCAGCGATCGCCAGCGTGTTGCAGAAGCCGCTGCTCGGGCGGCTGCCGGCGCTTGCCGTCACTGCCTGGATCCTGCTGATCGGTTCCGTGCCGCTGTTTCCGGCCGTTCCAGCGACGATCCAGGCGCTTGCCGCCGCACCGGCGAAGGTGAACTGGGGGGTTGCCTATCTCGTCATCTTCCCAACCGCGATCGGCTACCTCACTTGGGCGATTGCCCTGAAGCGGTTGACCGCCGCCCGCGCCTCGAATTTCCTCTACGGCGTTCCGCCGGTCGCCACGCTGATCGGGTTCGTCTGGCTGAGCGAAACACCGACCATGCTCGGCGCAATCGGCGGCGTCATGGCAATCTTCGGCGTGCTGGTCGTCAACGTGATGCGGAAGCGGTAGCGTCGAATTCGGGCCGGGAAGGCGGCCCGGCAACAGATAGGCATTGCGCTGCGGTTCGCTTTCTCTAAAACGAAAGCAGATCGAAAGGCGCGCGCTCATGTTCTTGACCGACCGGCAAATTGAAATCGTGGCGATTGCGAAATCGAGCGGCAGGGTTCTGGTGGAGGAGCTCGCCTCCCGCTTTTCGGTGACGCCCCAGACGATCCGCAAGGACCTGAACGATCTCTGCGATGCGCAGCTGCTGACGCGCATCCATGGCGGCGCCACATTCCCGAGTGGGACGGAGAATGTCAAATACGAAGCGCGCCGCCAGATCGCCGCTTCCGAGAAACAGGCGATCGGCATTGCGACGGTCGAGCTCATCCCGAGCGGCGCCTCGCTCTTCATCAACATCGGAACGACGACAGAGGCGGTGGGCGAGGCGCTCGCCAACCATCACGAGCTGATGGTGATCACCAACAATATAAACGTTGCCAATAGGTTGCGCCTTTTCCCGGCAATCGAGGTGGTAATCGCAGGCGGGGTCGTGCGCGGTTCGGACGGCGGGATCGTCGGCGAGGCGGCCGTCGATTTCATCCGCCAGTTCAAAGTCGACTACGCCGTGATCGGCGCGTCTGCGATCGACATCGACGGTGCGCTTCTTGACTACGATTTTCGCGAAGTGAAGGTCGCTCAGGCAATCATCGCCAATGCCCGACATGTCATTCTCGTTGCCGATTCGACGAAGTTTGAACGCACCGCACCCGTCAGGATCGGCCAGCTTTCCCAGGTTCATACCTTCATCACCGATCACTGTCCGGTGCCGTCGATCCGCAGTCTCTGCCTCGAAAACAATGTGAAGCTGATCGAAACCAACGGCAGATTTCGTTAGACAGACATCTCCCCACCAAACATTCGTTTGACATTCGTATCTCTTTCGTTTTAACTGATGTTGCTTTCGCAATTGCGCAAGTTTTGTGCGATGCGAAATTGGGAGTGGGCTCGGAGGGGATATTGGGCCGGGAGATTTACGACATATTCGTCATCGGCGGCGGCATCAACGGCTGCGGCATCGCGCGCGATGCCGTCGGGCGCGGCTATTCGGTGGCGCTGGCGGAAATGAACGATTTCGCCTCGGGTACCTCGTCGGGCGCCACCAAGCTGATCCATGGCGGCCTGCGTTATCTCGAGCATTACGAGTTCCGCCTGGTGCGAGAATCGCTGATGGAGCGCGAGATCCTCTGGGCGATGGCGCCGCACATCATCTGGCCTCTGCGTTTCGTGCTGCCCTACCACAAGGGCGGCATCCGGCCGGCCTGGCTGATCCGGCTCGGTCTCTTCCTTTACGACCATCTTGGCGGCCGCAAGCTGTTGCCACCGACATCGGTGCTTGACTTGCGCCGCGATCCGGCCGGAAAGCCGCTGAAGGCGCTGTTTTCCAAGGCCTTTGAATATTCCGACGGCTGGGTCGACGATGCCCGCATGGTGGTGCTGAACGCCCGCGATGCCGCCGACAAGGGCGCGACCATCATGCCGCGCACCAAGGTGGTGTCGGCAAGGCGCGAGAACGGTCTGTGGCATATCGAGACCACCGACGTGGTCACCAGCCGCAACGATAGCCATCAAGCTCGTATGCTGGTCAATGCCGCCGGCCCCTGGGTCGACCATGTCATACGTTCTGCTTTCGGCCAGAACGAAGCCCACCATGTCCGCCTCGTCCAGGGCAGCCATATCGTCGTGAAGAAGAAATTCGACGATCCGCGCGCCTATTTCTTCCAGAATCCCGACAACCGCATCATCTTCGCCATCCCCTATGAGGGCGACTTCACCCTGATCGGCACCACGGATCGCGACTACACCGCCGATCCCAAGGATGTCAGGATTTCGGAGGAGGAGACGGTCTATCTCTGCAATGCTGCGTCGGAATATTTCAAGGAGCCGGTCAGGCCGGAGGATATCGTCTGGACCTATTCGGCGGTCCGGCCACTTTATGACGACGGCGCCTCGAAAGCGCAGGAGGCGACGCGCGACTACGTGTTGAAGCTGGAGGGCGAAGGAAATGCCGCGCCGCTGCTCAACGTCTTCGGCGGCAAGCTCACCACCTATCGTCGGCTTTCCGAACATGCGCTGGAGAAGATCGGCGCTGCGATCGGCGTCAAGGGCGCCCCGTGGACGGCCAAAAGCCATCTGCCCGGCGGCGACTTCCCGGTCCGGGGTTACGATGCCGAGGTCGCCGATCTGAAACGGCGTTATCCGTTCCTCGCCGATCGGCACGCCCGCCGGCTGGTACGCCGCTACGGCACCAGGGCCAAGATGCTGCTCGGCGAAGCCCGCGGCCTCGACGATCTCGGACGGCTGTTCGGCGGCGATCTCTACGTGGCCGAGGTAACCTATCTGGTCGAATATGAATGGGCCCGGCACGCCGAAGACGTGCTGTGGAGGAGAACAAAGGATGGTCTGCGCCTTTCGAAGGAGCAGGCCCAGTCACTGGAGGAGTACATGGCTGCCATACCGGCGATGGTCGGATAGGCGGCGTGTGGTCCCCGCTGCGTGGAGGCACGGGAACAGGAATGCTGGAACTGCGGAAGGCCGCAAAGATGGTGGGAGGAGACTATCATATCCACCCAACCGATCTTGTTTTTGAAAGAGGAACGCTAAACGTTCTGCTTGGGCCGACCTTGTCGGGCAAGACCTCGTTGATGCGTCTGATGGCCGGCCTTGATCGGCCGACGACCGGTACGATCCATTTTGATGGCGCTGACGTGACGGGTATGCCTGTCCAGAAGCGCAACATCGCGATGGTCTACCAGCAGTTCATCAATTATCCGGCATTGACGGTCTACGAGAATATTGCCTCGCCGCTGCGGATTGCCGGCAAGGATGCCAAGACCATCGATCTGGAGGTGCGCAAGGCCGCCGAACTTCTGAAACTCGGGCCTTATCTCGATCGCACGCCGCTCAACCTCTCGGGCGGCCAGCAGCAGCGCACGGCGCTTGCCCGTGCACTCGTGAAGAATGCGAGCCTCGTTTTGATGGACGAGCCGCTTGCCAACCTCGACTACAAGCTGCGTGAGGAACTGCGGCAGGAATTGCCGCGCATCTTCGCGCAGTCCGGCGCAATCTTCGTTTATGCCACGACGGAACCCTCCGAAGCCTTGTTGCTGGGCGGCAATACGGCAGCGCTCAGTGAGGGCCGGATCACCCAGTTTGGCCCGACGGTCGAGGTCTATCGTCATCCACTCGATCTGACGACGGCGAAAACCTTTGCCGATCCGCCGCTGAATTTCATTGATCTGGTCAAATCGGAGGGCAACTTCCTGCGCGATGGCGTTTTGCTTTTTGCAGTGCCGCCGCATCTTCAGAATGTGCCGGACGGGCCGGCCACCATAGCGTTTCACCCGCATCATCTTGCACCAACTGCCCAGACGGCTGGTTCGGCGCGGATGACGGCAAGGACGCAGGTTTCGGAGATCACCGGGTCGGAAAGTTTCGTGCATCTGCAATTTGCCGACACCCGCTGGGTGATGCTTGCGCACGGCATCCACAATGTCGACCCGGACACGGATCTCTCCGTTTTCATCGATACGCGCCACCTGATGGCGTTCGGCGCGGACGGCCGGGCGATCACCATTGCCAGGCAGAGGGGCTAGGAGAAGATCATGGCACGTATCACCCTCGATCATATTCGACATGCCTATGGGCCGAACCCGAAGAGCGAGAAGGACTACGCTCTCAAGGAAGTGCACCACGAGTGGAACGACGGCGGCGCCTATGCGCTGCTCGGGCCTTCGGGCTGCGGAAAGACCTCGCTGCTCAATATCATTTCCGGCCTCATTCAGCCTTCAGAAGGGCGGATTCTCTTCGACGGGCAGGATGTTACGAACCTGCCGACGCAGCAGCGAAACATCGCGCAGGTATTCCAGTTTCCGGTCATCTACGACACGATGACGGTTTACGATAACCTGGCCTTTCCTCTGCGCAACCGCGGCGTGGCCGAGGCGGAAGTCGACCGGCGCGTCCGCGAGATCCTCGAGATGATTGATCTTGCCGGCTGGGCCAAGCGGCGGGCGCGCGGCTTGACTGCGGACCAAAAGCAGAAGATTTCGCTCGGCCGCGGACTCGTGCGCTCGGATGTGAACGCGATTCTCTTTGACGAGCCGCTCACTGTTATCGATCCGCATATGAAATGGGTGCTGCGATCGCAGCTGAAGCGGCTGCATAAGCAGTTCGGTTTTACCATGGTCTATGTCACGCATGACCAGACGGAGGCGCTGACCTTCGCCGACAAGGTCGTTGTGATGTACGACGGCGAGATCGTGCAGATCGGCACTCCGACCGAACTCTTCGAGCGTCCAAGCCATACCTTCGTCGGCTACTTCATCGGTTCGCCGGGCATGAACTTTATGCCGGCCAAGGTAGAGGGCAGTACGGTTCGGGTCGGCGAGCACGCGCTGTCGCTCGACTATGCGCCAAAGACTTCGTCGGCGTCCAAGGTAGAGCTTGGCATCCGGCCCGAATTTATCCGGGTCGGCCGCGAGGGTATGCCTGTGACGATCAGCAAGGTGGAAGATATCGGCCGGCAGAAGATCGTCCGCGCGCAATTTGCCGGCCAGCCAATCGCAGTCATCGTTCCTGAGGACGAGGAAATTCCGGCTGATCCCCGGGTGACCTTCGAGCCATCGGGCATCAGTATCTATGCCGACTCCTGGCGCGCCGGACCGGAGGCTTAATCATGGAAAAAACCTGGAACAACAAAGCCTGGTTTCTGGTTCTGCCGGTCCTCGTGCTGGTGGCTTTCTCGGCTGTCATTCCCTTGATGACGGTTGTGAACTATTCCGTTCAGGACACTTTCGGAAACAACCAGTTCTTCTGGAACGGAACGGACTGGTTTACCGAAATCCTGCATTCCGACCGATTCTGGGCCGCCCTGCAGCGAAACCTGATTTTTTCGTTGATCATTCTCGCTCTTGAGATCCCGCTCGGTATCTTCATTGCGCTCAACATGCCGAAATCAGGCATCGGCGTGCCGGTTTGCCTGGTTCTGATGGCGCTGCCGCTGTTGATCCCGTGGAACGTGGTCGGCACGATCTGGCAGGTGTTCGGCCGCAACGACATTGGTTTGTTCGGCTATTACGTCAATGCCATCGGCATCGATTACAACTATGTGCAGGATCCGCTCGACGCCTGGGTGACGGTCATCATCATGGATGTCTGGCACTGGACGAGCCTGGTCGTCTTGCTCTGCTATGCAGGCCTCGTTTCCATTCCGGATGCCTTCTATCAGGCAGCCAAGATCGACGGTGCCTCTCGTTGGGCTGTGTTCCGCTATATCCAGCTGCCAAAGATGAAGCGCGTTCTTCTGATCGCCGTACTGCTGCGTTTCATGGATAGTTTCATGATCTACACCGAGCCTTTTGTCGTCACTGGTGGCGGTCCCGGCAACGCGACCACTTTCCTGTCGATCGATCTGGTCAAGACCGCCCTCGGACAGTTTGACCTCGGCCCGGCCGCTGCCATGTCGCTGGTCTATTTCCTGATCATCCTGCTGCTTTCGTGGGTGTTCTACACCGTCATGACAAGCCACGACGCGGAGAATTGAAATGAGCGCCTCCAACGAAACGACAGCGAGCCGAAAAATCTCTGGCGTTACCAGTGTCGCAAGCGGGCTCTCCGCCGATGAAGTCAGCCGTCTGATGCGCCGGCGCGGCGAGGAATCGCGCTGGTGGTGGCTGGTTCCGACGATCTATATCATTGTGCTCCTGCTGCCGATCTATTGGCTCGTCAACATGAGCTTCAAAACCAATGCGGAAATCGTCAATTCTCTGACGCTTTATCCTCATAACCCGACGATCGCCAATTACGTGACGATCTTCACGGAGAAGGCCTGGTATTCCGGCTACATCAATTCAATCACCTATGTCGTGATCAACATGGTGATCTCGGTGGCAGCCGCGCTGCCGGCGGCCTATGCCTTCTCCCGTTATCGGTTCCTTGGTGACAAGCATCTGTTCTTCTGGTTGCTGACGAACCGGATGGCGCCGCCGGCGGTCTTTGCCCTGCCGTTCTTCCAGCTCTACTCAGCCTTTGGGCTCATCGATACGCACATCGCCGTGGCATTGGCGCATTGCCTCTTCAACGTGCCGCTTGCGGTCTGGATCCTTGAAGGCTTCATGTCCGGTGTGCCGAAGGAAATCGACGAAACGGCCTATATCGATGGCTATTCGTTCCCGCGCTTTTTCCTGAAGATCTTCACGCCGCTGATTGCGAGCGGCATAGGTGTCGCCTGCTTCTTCTGCTTCATGTTCTCTTGGGTCGAGTTGCTGATCGCACGCACGCTGACGACGACCGACGCGAAGCCGATCGCTGCCACCATGACCCGTACCGTCTCTGCATCCGGCATGGATTGGGGCCTGCTCGCCGCCGCCGGTGTTCTGACCTTGATCCCAGGGGCGCTGGTGATCTGGTTTGTGCGCAATTACATCGCCAAGGGCTTCGCCCTGGGGAGGGTTTGATGAGCTTTTCGCTTCCCGATTTTTCATGGATGGCATGGACCTGGCCGACGGCCACTTTCTTCGTCGTCATCGCATTGCTGCTGATCGGCATGGGGGTCTGGGAATACGCCGCTCCGGGCGGCAATCCCCGGATCGGAATCCTGCGCTTCGAGACGACGCGCGGTGACCGGCTTTTCCTTTCGCTGCTCGGCAGCGCCTTTATCCATCTTGCCTGGCTTGGTCTCGCTGGATCAAGCCTCTGGTGGGCTCTCGCTCTCTCCGTTGTCTACGCCGTTGGCGTATTCCGTTACGTTTGAGGCAAACTGATGCAGACGGCCGGGGTTTTTCTGGCCGCCTGAGACGTGAAGACTGCAATCGCAAAACCCTGGGAGGATATCATGCGAAGGCATTTATTGACGACGACAGCAGCCGTGCTGCTGGCCATGACCGGGTCGGCCTATGCCGGCATGGACGAGGCAAAGACTTTTCTGGATAAAGAGATCGGCGACGTGTCGACGCTCTCTCGCGCCGACCAGGAAAAGGAAATGCAATGGTTCATCGATGCTGCGAAGCCTTTCCAGGGGATGGACATCAAGGTTGTTTCGGAAACCTTGACCACCCACAAGTATGAGTCCGAGGTTCTGGCTCCGGCCTTTACCGCGATTACCGGAATCAAGGTCACGCACGACGTCATTCAAGAGGGTGACGTTGTCGAGAAGATCCAGACACAGATGCAGACCGGTCAGAACCTTTATGACGGCTGGGTCAACGACTCCGACTTGATCGGTACGCATTGGCGCTATCAGCAGGTGCGCAACCTGACCGACTGGATGGCCGGCGAAGGCAAGGACGTTACCAACCCCGGCCTCGATATCGACGACTTCATCGGCACCAAGTTTACGACGGCACCGGACAAGAAGCTCTACCAGCTTCCCGACCAGCAGTTCGCAAACCTGTACTGGTTCCGATATGACTGGTTCAACGACGAGAAGAACAAGGCCGATTTCAAGGCGAAGTATGGCTACGATCTCGGCGTTCCGGTCAACTGGTCCGCTTATGAGGACATCGCCGAATTCTTCACTGGCCGCGACGTCAATGGCAAGAAGGTCTTCGGCCATATGGACTACGGCAAGAAGGACCCGTCGCTCGGCTGGCGCTTCACCGACGCCTGGCTGTCGATGGCTGGCAACGGAGACAAGGGTCTGCCGAACGGTCTTCCGGTCGACGAATGGGGTATCAAGGTCGACGAAAAGTCGCGTCCTGTCGGTTCGTGCGTCGCGCGCGGCGGCGATACCAACGGCCCAGCTTCCGTCTACTCGATCCAGAAGTATCTCGATTGGTTGAAGGCCTATGCACCGCCGGAAGCTCAGGGCATGACCTTCTCGGAATCCGGTCCGGTGCCGGCGCAGGGTAACGTCGCGCAGCAGATCTTCTGGTACACGGCGTTCACCGCAGACATGGTCAAGCCTGGCCTGCCTGTCATGAACGAAGACGGTACGCCGAAATGGCGCATGGCACCGAGCCCGCATGGTGTCTACTGGAAAGACGGCATGAAGCTTGGCTATCAGGACGTCGGTTCCTGGACGCTGATGAAATCGACCCCGACGGACCGTGCAAAAGCCGCGTGGCTCTATGCACAGTTCGTGACCTCGAAGACGATTGACGTGAAGAAGAGCCAGCTCGGTCTCACCTTCATCCGCGAATCCACCATTCGCGACAAGAGCTTTACGGAGCGCGCTCCAAAGCTTGGCGGTCTGATCGAGTTCTATCGTTCGCCTGCGCGTGTTCAGTGGTCGCCAACCGGCACCAACGTTCCCGACTATCCGAAGCTGGCTCAGCTTTGGTGGCAGGCTATCGGTGACGCCGCTGCCGGCGCCAAGACACCGCAGGAAGCTATGGATTCTCTTTGCGGCGAGCAGGAGAAGGTCATGGGTCGTATCGAGAAATCGGGCGTCCAGGGCGATATCGGCCCGAAACTCGCCAAAGAGCATGACCTCGCTTACTGGAACGCGGATGCGGTGAAGAAGGGCAACCTTGCGCCGCAGCTGAAGATCGAGAACGAGAAGGAAAAGCCGGTCACGGTCAACTACGACGAACTCGTCAAGAGCTGGCAGTCGAAGTAAGGCGGACCTCGGCCGGAGGCAACGAGGCTTCCGGCCATCACTTACCGCCACCGGCCGCAAGCCGGTGGCACCCATAATCTTTCTCTCATGAAATCTCCGCATCCGCCCTCTTTGCCGGGCGGAGCGGTTTCGTGCGAGCCGGAGACGGATATGAGCGGCTATATTCTTTCAATCGACCAGGGCACGACCTCCTCGCGCGCGATCGTCTTCGACAGCGACATGAAAATGGCCGGCTCGGCGCAGGCGGAGATCACCCAATATTATCCGCAGCCCGGATGGGTGGAGCACGACGCCGCGGAAATCTGGCAGTCCGTCGTCGATACTGTGCGCAGGGCGATCGCCGATGCCGCTATTGATGCCGCCGACATTGCCGCGATCGGCATTACCAATCAGCGCGAGACGGCGGTCATCTGGGACCGACGGTCAGGCGCGCCGCTTCACCGGGCGATCGTCTGGCAGGACAGGCGCACGGCCGAAATGTGCGAGAGCCTGAAGGCCGATGGATATGAGAAGCTGTTCAGCGCCAAGACCGGCCTGCTGCTCGACCCCTATTTCTCCGGAACGAAGCTCGGCTGGCTGCTCGACAACGTCGATGGCCTGCGTGAGAAGGCCGAGGCCGGTGAGGTCTGCTTCGGCACGATCGACAGCTGGCTGATCTACAATCTGACTAATGGACGCGTGCATGCCACCGATGCGACCAATGCGTCGAGAACGCTGCTCTATAATATCGATGACGGTGCCTGGGACGAGGAGCTTCTCGGCGTTCTCCGCATTCCGGCCGCCATGCTTCCTGACGTCAGGGAATGCGCCGATGATTTCGGCCGCGTCGCCAAGGCGCTGTTCGGCGCGGAACTTCCGATCCTTGGTGTGGCCGGCGACCAGCAGGCAGCGGCGATGGGCAATGCCTGTTTCGAACCCGGCATGATGAAATCCACTTACGGCACCGGCTGCTTTGCCCTGTTGAACACCGGCAGGGATCGTGTTTCCTCCTCCAACCGGATGTTGACGACGATCGCCTGCCGGCTCGACGGCGAGACGACCTATGCGCTCGAAGGCTCGATCTTCATCGCCGGTGCCGCTGTGCAATGGCTGCGCGACGGCCTCGGCATCATCGGCCAGGCATCCGAGGCCGGGGTGCTTGCCGCCAAGGCCGATCCCGGACAGCAGGTCTATATCGTTCCGGCCTTCACCGGCCTCGGCGCGCCCTATTGGGATCCGGCTGCGCGCGGCGCGATCTTCGGTCTGACGCGAAACAGCGGGCCGGCGGAGTTCGCCCGCGCCGTGCTCGAATCCGTCGCCTACCAGACGCTCGATCTGCTGGTGGCGATGAAGAAGGACTGGGGCGTCAACCAGCTGGAAACGGTGCTGCGCGTCGATGGCGGTATGGCGGCGTCGGATTGGACGATGCAGTGCTTGGCCGATATGACGGGAAACCCCGTCGACCGCTCGGCGATCCGCGAGACGACGGCGCTGGGCGCAGCTTGGCTTGCCGGCTCAAAAGTCGGCATCTGGCCCGGCAAGCGGGATTTTGCGCAGGCCTGGGCCTGCGACCGCCGCTTCAGCCCTTCGATGGACGAGACCGAGCGGCAGGGCAAGATCATCGGCTGGAAGAATGCCGTATCCAGAATGATTTCGGACGCCTCGGCGGGGTAGCAGCGCGGGGCCATCGCCACGAGGCTTCCATAGCGATGGCAAGGCCTCCCGCAATTGTCTCAGGAAGACTTGTCCCTGCTATTTGCCGATGATCTCCTGTATGTCGAAGAGATCGATGCCATGGGTGTCGAACCACCAGTCGGGACTCATCTCGGAATGGCGTTCACGCAGACGCAGATATTTGGCGCGCAGCCGCTTCTGGCGCTCGACCTCTTCCTTGAAGAAGGGGTGATCGAGCGTGCCGCCCATCTTGTGGATGCGACGGAGCAGTTTTCGCAAGACATATCCCTGCTCCTTATTACTCGGCCGGTAGCCGCTTTCCACGATTGTCATGACTGTCTCGCACAGTGTCCCAAGCGCATCGTCTTGCGGCGTGCCGTTGACGATCATGTCGAGCCGTTCTGCGCCGAAGCCGACGTCGATGCAGGTTCCGAGCGGATTGACGATGTTTCCGATCTCGGCGCCATCCTTGTAAAACTCGGTGCAGTATCCGCTGATGCTGCCATCGCTCCACATGCATTCCGGATCCGGCATGATGGGCACGCGCCCACCATAGAGCGGCGTCCATTCCACCAGGCGGTCCGGATGGATCGTTACATGATCCGGCACGAGCCCCAGCGTTCCCAGAAATTCGAGCCAGAAATCGATGGCGTTGCCGACGGTCATTTCCCTGAAGGAGAAAAGGCCGAGCATGGTGAAATGGAGAAGATGGGTTCCGTCGCCGATCTCGTCGAGGTCGCCCATGCGCAGGCAAGCCTGGCTGTTTGCGACGGTTCCACTATGGGAGGGATCGGAGAAGAGGGGCTTGTACTGCTGCATTCCAGCGCTGCAGAAGAGCGTGGTATCATCATGCGGCCGTACGGATTGGATGCGTATGAAATCGATGCCTTTGGAAAGGCAGAACTGTTGATATTGCTGGATCAGGCGTCCCGCGGTGACATAGGCAACCTCCTTCGTTGTTCGTGTGCCTTTGGAAAAGATAGTGGTCTCCGGCGTGCACGGCAACCTGCCGCTATCGAAGATAAGCCGAATGGCGCTCTTGAAGATTGGCTCACTTGAGACTAAATATAGCCTCAAGTGGGAAGGAGCTTTGCCATGATGGGATTTGCAGTCATCGCCGACGTTCTCGGATTGCCCGCCAGGGAACCCGCATCGCGCTCAGCCTTTGGCCTGCTCTCCAGCATTGAGGAAGGCTTGCCAGTCAAGGCGCTTGATCGCATGGCGCTGCTTCTGGCGCCTGATGATACCCAGTTCAAATATAGGCTCGTTCCAAAGGCCACCTATGAGCGGCGCAAGACCAAGCATCGGCTCTCCTCCGACGAGGGCATAAAGCTCGCCCGTCTGGCGCGCGTCTGGGGATCGGCGCTCGATGTCTGGCAGACCGAGACCGAGGCACGTGATTTCCTGTTTCGGCCGCATGCAATGCTGGAGGACAGGCGGCCAATCGACGTGGTCATCCAGAGCGAGATCGGCGGCGAGCTCGTGCTCGATATTCTCGGAAGCCTGAAATACGGCAGCGCTGCGTGAGCGCACAGGTTCTTGACCGCACACTGACATCCGTCCGCATCGGAGATCCCAACGGAAGCTATCCGATCTTCGACGCCACTGGCTCGACCATCGCGCCGGGACGGTGGAACATGTCGGGCAGCCCGATCATCTATACGAGCGAGCACTATTCGACGGCGCTGCTGGAAAAACTCGTCCATGGCAGCGGGCGGCTGCCGCCCAACCAGCACTATGTCACGATCACCCTGCCGCGTGGGCTAAGCTACGAAGTCTTCTCCGAGCCCGCGCTGCCCGGCTGGGACAGCATGCCGGCTGTTGTCAGCAAGGCTTTCGGCGAAAAATGGTGCCAGGAAAAACGCAGCGCCATCCTGCTGGTCCCAAGCGTCGTCGCCCGAGTCGACCGCAACATATTGATCAATCCGGCCCATCCGGAATTCGCCTCGATCGCGGTAAGCCTCCACCAACCGGTCTTCTGGGATCGTCGCTTGTTCGGCATGTGATGGGGAGGGCCCTTCAGTCAGCGCTCCTGCATCCCCGATCGGGATCACGCTCTGCAGCTCCTTTGCGGGCTGGCCTTCAAGCTGCTGTGCATCGGGCTCCGGAATGGCATCGGTCGCGAGCCCCGGCAATCTTACCGTTGAGGATGCCAGGCACTTAGTAAATTGGGAATCATGGACCGAAAAGAACCCATCGTCCGTTGTAGCAGAATGTACATTGCGCCTTGGCTTGCCATCGCGACCCCTGAAATTCCCGGTTAGATAAAACGAAATTTACTGCGACAATATAATCGCCCCACACGCGGTCAGCAGTACTCCGAATCCGAAAATCATGAACGGAGTACCGAAACAAACCCTTGATTTGTTCGATCTTTTTCGTCGGTTGAATCGCCATTATACAACCTAATCCCGACGTTGCTGTCTAAATCAAAGTTCCAATTATTTCTTTTATAGAATATAACCTCTCGAACTTCCTGAATAACCAAAAATAAAACCACACTCGACAAGATTATCGCGCCGACAACAACGCCACCGGTATCAAGATATTTCTCTGCTGAAAACATTTTCTTCCCTTTAGGTGCCGCCAGACTGGGTTTCTGCGGTGAGCGCTGCTTCGACTACTCACGCGTCCGTCTCCCATGGATTTATCACCGCTGCGCCGGTGTCATCGAAATCACCGACATTGCGAGTAACGACAATCAGATCATAAACGATCGCGGTTGCGGCGATCAGCCCGTCGATATCGCCACGCGGCCGGATGCCGGCGATACGGCCCCATTCGACGGCGATCTCGTCGGTCACCGGCAGGATCCGGTCGCCATGATCATAACGCAGCTTGCGTAGCCACTCGGCGAGATGCGCCGCGGTCTTCGGATCCGATTTCTGTTTGAGGGCAATGCCGCGCATGATCTCGCCAAGCGTCAGCGCGCTCAGGTGGATGGTGAGCGGATCGACGGAGCGCAGCCAGGAGACCGCCTGCGGCGTGCCGCGTCGCGCCTCCGAGATGATGTTGGTGTCGACCAGATACATCAGAAGGCAACGTCGCGGCTTGGCGTCTTGTTGCGTGCTTCGACCGCATCGGCGAACTCATCGTCCCAGGCGGGGCCACCGAGAAGGTCGTCGACGAGCGTCGGCCTGCCGGCGCGCAAGGCGTCATAGTCGCGGGCGGACAAAACGACGGCCGTGCGCTCGCCACGCACGGTCACTACCTGCGGCCCTTCTTGTCGGGCCTTCTGCACGACCTTCGAAAATTGGTTTTTGGCGTCCTGCAGTTGCCATTCCATCGATTCCGCTCCTAGCTAGACTGTCTAGCTATGTAGGCGCGGAATGCTTGTACGTCAACGGCGGGACGTTCCTGAACGACAGAGTCCGGTTCTGCTATGAGGTGTCATAACAAAGTTCGACATCGTTGTGTTGGTGATCGGCACCTGTCGGTCTTACTGGAAGCCGCGATCACGCTCTCTGCCGCGGCGAGCGGGCCATCAGCCTAGCATAGGCGATGGCCGAGAGCATGTTGGCGTGGTTTGCCTTGCCGGTGCCGGCAATGTCAAAGGCGGTGCCATGATCTACCGAGACGCGGTCGATCGGCAGGCCGAGCGAGACGTTGACCGCCGTGTCGAAGGCGACGAGCTTGATCGGGATATGACCCTGGTCGTGATACTGGGCGATGACCAGATCGAAGGCGCCGTTATACGCGCGGGCAAACACCGTATCGGCCGAGATCGGCCCGACGACGTCGATGCCCTTTGCCTGCGCCTGCTCGACGGCGGGCGCCAGGAATTCCGTATCCTCGGTGCCGAACAGGCCGTTCTCGCCGCAATGCGGATTGAGGCCTGCGACGGCGATGCGTGCCTTGCGGCCGAGCCGCAGGAAATGCCGGTGGCCGGCTTCGATAGTCGCCAGCACCCGCTCGGTCTTGGCGCGCTCAATCGCACCCTTCAGCGAGATATGGGTGGAGACGTGGATGGTGTTCAGCCGCTCGGAGGCAAGCAGCATGAAGGAGCTCTTCGAGCCGGTGAGATGCGCGAGCAGCCCGGTATGGCCGTCATGGTGATGGCCGGCGAGGTTCATCGCCTCTTTGTTGATCGGCGCGGTGACGATGACATCGGCTTGCCCCGACATGGCGAGATTGACGGCGCGGGTGATGTAGCGCACCGAGGCATCGCCGGCGACCGGGCTGACCTTGCCGATTTCGGGGAGGGCCGCGCCGAGCGCGACTTCGTCGACGGCGATCCTGTCGTCGCTGGTTATATCGGCAGCCCCGAACCGCAGTCCGGTGCCGCTGACACGGTCGGCGCGCTCCAGCGCTTCGACATTGCCGACGATCACGAAATCGCGGCGCTCCTCCCTTGGAAGGGCAGCCAAGGCCTTGACGATCACCTCGGGGCCGACGCCGGCCGGATCGCCGAGCGTTACCGCGACTTTCGCATTCCTGTCCATCAATCGAGTTCCTTCCAAAGACCCGTCGCCTAGAAGGCGGCCGCATAAATCGAGCGAATGTCGGCGCGCGTGAGATCGCGCGGATTGTTATCGAGCAGACGGCGAATGGCAAAGGCGTCTTCGGCCATGGCGTCGAGATCGCTTTCCGGCACGCCGAGGCCGGAAAGCTTCATCTCGATGCCGAGTTCGGCGCAGAAAGCGTAAGCCGCATCGAAGACGGAGGTGACGTTTTCGGAGGTTTCACGCCCAAGCGCTTCCATCACCGCCCTGGTTTTCTCAGGCGCGGATGGTGTGTTGAAGGCGAGAACATGCGGAAAGATCAGCGCATTGGCCGCGCCATGGGCCACATGCCAGCGCGTTCCGAGGGGGTAGGCGAGCGCATGGCCGCCGGCGGTGTTGACCGGGCCGAGGCAGAATCCGCCGTAAAGCGAGGCGAGCGAGAGGCCGGCACGCGCCTCGGCGTCATTGCCATCCCTGACGGCGCGGGCGAGATATTTGCCGACGAGCCGCGTTCCCTCGATCGCATAGATGTCGACCATCGGATGGGCCTTGCGGTTGGTGAAGGCCTCGACGCAATGGGCCATGGCATCGACGCCGGTTGCCGCCGTCGTGCGGGCCGGGACACTGAAGGTCAAAGCAGGATCGATGACGGCGATATCGGCCAGCATATGCAGGCTTTCGACGGCAAGCTTTGCCATCGTCGCCGGATCGGTGACCAGCGCGCGGATGCCGGCCTCGCTGCCGGTGCCCGATGTCGTCGGCACCTGAGCGAGCGCGACCTTGCGCGGCCCATGCACCCGGTTCGGACCGACGACCTCCCGCAGCGTCTGGGCGGAACCGGCAAGCACTGCGGCGAGTTTTGCCAGATCCATGGCGCTGCCGCCGCCGAAGCCGACGATCAGTTCGGCATCGGCGGCGTTTGCCGCCGCCAGGACCTTTTCGAGATTGGCCGTATCCGGTTCAGGCGTCACTTCGGCAAAGACGGTTACCTCGCCCTTCAGCTCCAGCACGTCGATGCGTGAAGCGTTGAAGGCATCGGAGATGACGAGCGTGCGCCGATAGCCCTTTTCATCAGCCCATTTGCCAAGCTTTCCCGCCGTGCCGACCCCGAATTCGATCAGATGCGGCCGAACTATCGTGATCGGCGAATCCAAGCTGGCCATGAACCAGTCCTCCCTGCAAGATCTTGCGGCACTATCGTCGCCCTCTTTAATGTAAAGTTGTAAGATCAATGTCAAGCCGACATTCCAGCAAGCGGAATTTTTTGTCGCCAGATTTGCGATCAATCGCACTTCAAGGCGGCGCTTCCATTCTAATATAGGTAAATATGTCAGTGATTTATGGAATATATCGATGAAAACGGCACGTCAGGCACCGCTGGCCATTATCCTTTGCGACGGCGGTGAATAATCCGATTCTGTTGTCATTTTCTTCCGTCAGTCAACCCGCAGGCGTTGTCATTCTACATCCTCTCGTATGCGGTCGGACGCAGGTTTACAATTTTCCGGCTGCCGCTTTGTTCACGGCAGGGATTTGGGGGCAAGACTGATATATTTGATGGCGCGCCGGTAGTAGGTGTAGGCGATATGGAGCGTGCCGTCGCTGCCCTGGACGATCGACGGATAGGAGAATTCGCGGTTCAGCGAATCCTTCGAATTGTTGCTGAGGCAGAAGCCGTCGCCGGTATCGAGGTCGATGCGATGCGGAAAGCTCTTGCCGCCATCCCTCGATATCGCAAGGCTCAGCGGCGCACGCGGAACACCCCAGACGGCCTTACGTGCACTGGTATCGGCCACGACGGCTGTCTCTCCAGCCTCGCCACCGTCGATTTCGTCGTAGAGAGACTGGCGCCGTGCATCCGACATGGCGGCATTCGAATGGTTGTAAACCATTGCGATTGCTCCATCATTCAGGACAGTGGCCTGGATCGAGGAATTGTTGTTCGGCAATTCGGCGGGCTCGGGCGCGCTCCATGTCTCGCCGCCGTCGGATGATCGGCTGGACAGGATGTTTTCGGCGAAACGGTTGCGGTAGAAGGCGATCATCGCGTCGCCGCCAAGCGGCAGGATGTTCATGTGCACCGCGCCAATACTACCTGGAATATCGCGCATCTGCCAGCTGGCGCCGCCATCACGCGACACCAGCACGGCCGCCGTATCGGCATCGCCGCTCCAGCGCTGGCCATTCAGGCCGACGCAGCGGAAGACCGGAAGCAGCCAGTCGCCTTTGCCGTTGACGACGATCTGTTGTCGAACGAAGGTGCCGGGACTGTCGCAAAGGATACGAACCGGGCCGAAGATCTGGCCGCCGTCGCCTGAAATCCGGCATTTGACAACTGAACCATCCTGATTTCCGGAAGTCTGCGACGTATAGAGCAGCCATATTTTTCCGTCCGGAGCCTTGAAAATCAACGGGTTCTGTTCGGATTTCTCCGGATCGTCGCTCATCTTTTCCGGCACCGACCAGCGCTCGGAGCCCGGCGCCAGCCGCGACATGTAAATCGAGATATCACCCATGCCCTCCATCGTGCCGCCGAACCAGACGCAGGTTAGCGTGCCGTCGGGCAGAAAAGCGAGATTTGCGGCATGGTTCTGGATGCAGGGGGAGGGCAGATAGGCATCCGCACGACCCTCGACCGTGGGGTGAGGGGCGATGACCCCGGTCATTAGGGCCGGAACGGCTTCCGGAGGCAGGCCGGTAAAACTCATGACGGATCTCCTCAAGGCAGCTTGGCGTAGCTTTCGGCGAGTGCGGCATAGTCGGCATCGCCGAGCGGCATCAACGGTGCGCGCGTGCGCTTCCAGGCGGGATTGCCGGTCTTCAGCCCCACCATCGCCTTGATGGCGGGTATCTGGACGTAGGAATTGGAAAGCGTGCGATAGGCGTTGATCCGGGCCTGTGCCGCCTCGACATCGGCGGCGCGCGCCTCGTCATGGACATGGTCGTAGACGGTGCGGAGCGAATCCGCCACGAGATTGGAGGTGGCCGTGATGCAGCCAGCGCCGCCCGCCTTCAGCAACGGCAGCAGCAGCGGGTCGGCGCCCGCTAGCACCGAGAAGCCTGGATAGGCGGCGATGATCGCCTGCATGTTATTGAAATCTCCGGCAGATTCCTTGATGCCGACGACCGTTTCCGGGAAGGCCGCAATCAGCCGCCCGATCAGCGGAATGGATAGCGGAACGCCTGAAACCTGCGGAATATGATAGAGGATGACCTGCAGGCGGGTGTCGGCGACTTTCTCCAGCACCTGCGAATAGGCGGCGAAGAGACCATCGTCGGAGACGCCCTTGTAGTAGAAGGGTGGCAGCATCACCACCTTGGTGACGCCAAGCGACAGCGCGTGCCGGGTCAATTCCACGGTCTCGGGAATGGCCACAACGCCGGTGCCCGGCAAAAGCCTGTCGGCGGGAATACCAGCCTCAAGTGCTGCTTCCAGAATGGCGCGGCGCTCGGCTCCGGAGAACGAATTGGCCTCGCCCGTCGTGCCAAGCAGCGCCACGCCATGGCATCCCTCGGCCAGCAGCTGTCGGCAATGATCGGTGAATAGTGCGAGATCGGGTGAATTGTCTGCAGTCAGCGGCGTTGCGGACGCGCTGAATACGCCTGTAATCCTGTGATGGCTCATTTTGCCCTCCTCGGCGCGTCCTGTCCGGGGATCCGTGTTCGAACGCCCGGCTGCGCATTCGATGTCATTCGTTTGTCGCCATGGAGAGCAAGAACTTTTCCATCGCCGCGCTTTTGTCAAGAAGACAAAACGCGGCGATGCAGCTGCTAAAACCTATTTGTCTGTTATCATTTGTATATTTTTAAGATAAAATTTTGATTGGATGAAAATAGAGATTTTTTGTTGACATATTTACAATAACGAGAGAACGATACGGAACGGATTGTGCTGCGCCTGGCAGGTGCAGGGAGAGCGCTGCCGAATTCACTCTGGGAGGAATGCCATGTCTGATCAATCGGATAAAACCAATATATCACGTCGCAACGCGCTGAAGCTCGGCCTTGCAGCCGGCGTCGGCCTCACCGTATTCGGGATGAATGCCCGCATCGTCATGGCCGATGAAGGCCAGGTCCTGAAGGTCGCGCATCCGGCCTTCGACCAGGACTGGTCGCCGCTGCGCGGCGGCGGCAGGACGTTCCGCTGGAATTCGATCTGGTGGGCATCGCCGATGTATTTCGACAGCAAAGGCAATATCAAACCTTACGTCTTCACCAGCTGGGAATCGGCTGACAACACAGTCTGGACCTTCAAGATCGACCCCAAAGCCGTCTTCTCCGACGGCAGCAAGATCACCTCGGCGGACGTCAAGGGATCGTGGGAAGTCGCCTCGATGCCGAACACCAAGAGCCAGCGCGCCGACCAGGTGCTGAGCAAGGTCAGGGGTTATGCCGAAATCGCCTCCGGCTCCGGCAACGAGTTGACGGGTGTCGCGACGCCCGACGATGGAACGGTCGTCGTGACGCTGGCAGCCGCCGATCCGATCTTCTTCATGCGCCTGGCAAACCACATCGCGCCGATCACCAAGGCGTCGCAGTCGCGCGGCAGCGACGGCGAGGAGATTATCGACTGGTACAAGCCTGACAGCAAGCCGGTCTTTTCGGGTCCGTTCAAACTCACCAGCATCGACATCGACGCAGGCAAGATCACGTTCGAGCCGAATGAAAACTTCTTCGGACCGAAGCCGAAGCTTGCGCGCATCGACATCACCTCGATCGAGGACAATGTCTCCGCGACGTCGCTGATCAAGTCGGGCGAGTTCAACGCTCATACCGAACTGATCACCTCGACCATCATCCAGGATCTCGGCCCGGAATTTTCCGCCGGCCCGCTGATCCCGACCAGCCAGCACTTCTGGTTCAACATCTCCCGTGCGCCGATGGACGATCCGAAGGTCCGCCAGGCACTGATCATGGCGGTCGATCGCGATGGCCTGTTCAAGGCGTCCTACCCCGACGGGCCGCACAAGAAGGCCGATCAGATTCTCAACTCGGTCCCAGGTGCGGAGAATTCCGGCTTCGAGCCATACCCTTACGATCCGGCGGCTGCCAAGAAGCTGCTTGCGGAATCGACCTATGGCGGCCCGGAGCGCTTGCCGAAGATCCTATTCGTCGGCATCTCGGGGCCGGCCATTCAGGCTGCCGCCCAGTTCATCGCCGAGCAGTGGCGCCAGAATCTCGGCATCACGGCCGTCGACATGAAGCCGCAGCAGGACGCCTATGCGGGTCCGGATCAGAATTCGATCCAAATCTTTCGCGACGACGTCGGCACCCGTGTGCCGGATGCCGTATCCTATCTGGCGGGCAGCATCGCCTCGACCTCGTCGAATGCGCAAAACAAGCTTGGCGGATACAAGAACGACAAGGTCGACAACGCTCTGGCCGAAGCCACGACCAAGGCTGCGGACGATCCGCAGCGTATCGCTCTCGCTCAGGCAGCCCAGAAGGCGTTCCGCGAGGATTGGGCTTTCATTCCATGGTATTCTCAGGCGATGTCGCGCTGGGCTACCAAGGACGTCAAGGGCCTGGAAAAGAACCTTGACTGGCAGGTCGTCGAACCCTGGAACATTTCCATCGGTTGATCCGGCGGAAATCGTTCCAATCGGCAATAACCCGCGCGAAGGCCGCAAGGCCTTCGCGCAAGTTTCAAGAAGAAGAGATGCGATCGCAGCCAAAAGCGGGAACGCATCGAACAACAGGTGGGAGGTGGCCTTGCTGCGCTACGTGCTAACCCGATTTGCCATCTGGATTCCGTCCGTTCTGGTGGTGATGCTGGCGGTTTACGCGCTGGCCTTCTATGGCGCCGGCGATCCGATCAAGCTGATCTTCCTGCGCGCGCCGGGCGACGTCGCCTATAATCCGCAGCGCATCGAAGCCATTCGCGAAAGTGCCGGCCTCAACAAACCCTTCATCATCCAGTTCGGCCTTTACATCTGGAACCTGCTGCACGGCCAGTTCGGCAATTCGCTGACCTCGGGCCGCTCCGTCTGGGCGATGGTCTCGGCCGCAGCCCCCGTCTCCTTCCAGCTTGCGCTCTGTTCCATCATCCTGACCGCCGTCGTCGCGATCCCGCTCGGCATGATCGCCGCGCTCAACCAGAATTCGCGCATCGACTATGCCATTCTGGGCTCCGCGCTCTTCCTCTGGGCGATCCCGGCCTATGTCGCCGGTCCGCTGCTGATGGTCGGCCTGATCGTGCTGCTGCCGGGTGCGAGCGTGCCCTATGGCTGGGGCGGCATCCTCGATGTCCGTATCCTGCTGCCGCTGCTCGTCCTTTCCTTCCAGCCGATCGCGCTGATCGTGCGTCAGACGCGCGCCGCCGTCATCGAGGTTCTGTCGGAGGATTTCGTCCGCACCGCCCGCGCCAAGGGCGTGCCAGAGATCATCGTGGCGCTGCGCCATATCCTGCGGCCGGTGCTGACGCCTGTCGTCACGCAGCTCGGCCTGATCATGATCACCATCGTCAACGGCGCGATCTTCGTCGAACTCGTCTTCGGCCTGCCGGGCCTCGGCCGGTTGACGGTGCAGGCGCTGATCAATTCCGATTATCCGGTCATTCTGGCTATCACGCTGATCGGGTCGTTCCTGGTGATGGTCTCGAACCTCCTGGTGGACGTGCTCTATCCGCTGCTCGACCCGCGCGCCAATGATTCAAGAAGGAGCCGCTGACCATGTCCGCCATCCCTCTTTCCACCATCGAAACCGTCGAAGAGCCGGTCAGCCTGTGGCGCGACGCCTGGCATCGGCTGAAGCGTAACAGGCTTGCCATCTTCGGCCTCGTCATCGTCCTGATCCTCGCCTTCACGGCGATGTTCGGGCCTTATCTCACGCCCTATGACTATCTGAGTCAGGATCTCAACGCCCGCAACGTCCTGCCGTCGATGAGCCACCTCTTCGGAACCGATGATCTCGGCCGCGACGTCTTCAGCCGGGTGGTTTTCGGCACGCGCACCGCTTTCCTCGTCGCCGTCATTGTCACCGTCTTCGCCGTGCTGATCGGCCTGGTGCTCGGGGCAGTCGCCGGTTTCTTCGGCAATCCGTTCGATCGCGTCATCATGTGGCTGACCGACGTGACGATGTCGGTTCCCAACCTGCTGCTCGTCGTCGTCATCAACGCCTCGCTGAAATCGCCGATCAGCAAATGGATGGAGGCGCGTTACCTCGCGACCCTCAATCCCTTCTACCGCGAAACCATGTGGGTGGATTTCATCCTCGTCTTCGGCTCGATGGCGCTGATCTCCTGGCCGCCTTACGCCCGTCTCGTCCGCGCCCAGGTGCTGTCGATCCGCAGCCGGCCCTATATCACCGCGGCCCAAGCGCTCGGCCTGTCGAACTGGATCATCATCAAGCGTTATGTCATTCCGAATGCGCTGGGGCCTTTGATCGTCTCGGTCAGCGCCGGCCTCGGCACAGCGATGGTGCTGGAAAGCGCCTTCAGCTTCCTGGGCGTCGGGGTCAATCCGCCGACACCGAGCTGGGGCAACATGATCTCCGACGGCCTGCGTGTCTGGCAGCATTATCCCCACCTTCTCGCCGCTCCGGCGGCCGTGCTCGGCCTTGCTTCGGTTGCCTTCAGCTTCCTTGGCGATGGCCTCAACGACGCGCTCAATCCGCGGGGCAGTAAATGATGGATACGAAAGACACCGACCGCCTGCTCGATGTCAGGAACCTCACCGTCGAGATCGACGGCCGCAACGGCGCCGCCATCGTCGTCGACGGCATTGATCTGCATGTCAACAAGGGTGAGACGCTTGGCGTCGTCGGCGAATCCGGCTGCGGCAAGAGCCTGACCATGCTGAGCCTGATGCGGCTGTTGCCGAACAAGATCAAAGTCACCAAGGGATCGGCGACATTCGATGGCCGCGACCTGCAGACGATGTCAAATCGCGAGCTGCGCAAGGTGCGCGGCGGCGATATCGGCTTCGTCTTTCAGGATCCGATGACCTCGCTCAATCCGGTCATGCGCGTCGGCGAGCAGATCTGCGAGCCGCTGATCTATCACCGCAAGATGCGCAAGGCCGAAGCGCGCGCCCGCGCCGTCGAACTCTTGCGTCTCGTCGGCATTCCCGGTCCGGAAGAGCGTCTGCAGGCCTATCCGCACGAGCTTTCCGGTGGCATGCGCCAGCGCGTGATGATCGCGATCGGCCTTGCCTGCAATCCGAAGCTTTTGATTGCCGATGAGCCGACGACGGCGCTCGACGTCACCATCCAGGCCCAGATCGTCGATCTGGTGAAGGATCTCAGGGCCAAGCTCGGCATGTCGGTCGTCTGGATAACCCATGATCTGGCGCTGATCGCCGGCCTCGTCGATCGCGTCGCGGTGCTCTATGCCGGCACGGTCGTCGAGGATGCGCCGGTCGACGAGCTCTATGCCCGCCCGAGCCATCCCTATACGCGCGGTCTGCTGTCATCGATCCCGAAGCTCTCGGACCCGCCAGCAAGCCGGCTGAGCTCGATCGGCGGCACGCCGCCGGAGCCTGGCCGCCGGCCGAAGGGCTGCCCGTTTGCGCCGCGCTGTCCGCTTGCCGAAAACATCTGTCACGAGAAGGTGCCGCAGCTCGAACCGTTGAGCGGCAGCGCCAATCACCGCGCCGCCTGTTTCGTCGTCCAGAGAATGCAGGAGGCCGCGTGATGGGCGCTCAACCGCTGCTCAAGATCGAAAACCTGGTCAAGCATTTCCACGTCAAGCTCGGCGCCTTCGGCGAACGCTCGGCGACCGTCTATGCGCTCGACAATGTCAACCTCGACATCATGGAAGGCGAGACGCTGAGCCTCGTCGGCGAATCCGGCTGCGGCAAGTCGACGACAGGTTTCACCATCCTCAACCTCTACAAGGCGACCAGCGGCAAGGTCGTCTACAAGGGCCAGGACCTCGCGACGCTCGATGAAAAACAAATGCGGCCCTTCCGCCGGGACCTGCAGATCGTCTTCCAGGATCCGTATTCGACGCTCAATCCGCGCATGACGGTGGGTGAGGCGATCGGCGAACCCATCCTTTTTCATAGGCTCTGCACCAAGGCCGAGCTGAAGGACAGGGTGGCAACGCTGCTCACCGATGTCGGCCTGCCCAAGCGATTTGCCCAGCGTTACCCGCATGAGCTTTCCGGCGGCCAGCGACAGCGCGTCGTCATTGCCCGCGCGCTCGCCTGCCAGCCGAAATTTATCGTCTGTGACGAGGCGATCTCGGCGCTCGACGTGTCGATCCAGGCGCAGATCATCAACCTGCTGCTCGATCTGCAGGAAAAATACGGGCTGACCTATCTGTTCATCGCCCATGATCTCGCAGTCGTGCGCCATATCAGCACCCGCGTCGGCGTCATGTATCTCGGGCGGCTCGCCGAACTTGCCACCCGCGAGGAACTCTTCGACAATCCGCTGCACCCCTATACCAGGGCGTTGCTGTCGGCCGTCCCGGAAACCGATCCGGAGCATGAGCGCACGCGCCAGCGCCAGATCCTGCAGGGTGATGTGCCGAGCCCGCTGAACCCGCCGTCGGGCTGCCGTTTCCACACGCGTTGCCCGATCGCCATGGACGTCTGCAGCAAGGTCATTCCCGCGTGGAAGGAGGCAAAGCCCGGCCATCTCGTCGCCTGCCACGCCGTCAACACCGGACAGACCGCATGACGCTGAAGGCGGCCATTATTGCCGATGATCTGACGGGCGCGCTCGATACCGGCACGCCCTTCGTCGAAGCCGGGCTTTCGGTTGCGGTCGCCGTCGATGTCGAGGCCGCAGAGGATGCGATCGCCACCGGCTGTGACGTTGTCGTCATCAACACCGCCTCCCGCGCGCTGGATGAGCGCGAAGCCGCCGAAAGAGTACGGTCGGCGGCAGCGGTGTTTCGTCGCGAGAAGCCGGCGGTCATCATGAAGAAGATCGATTCCCGGCTCAAGGGCAATGTCGCGGCCGAGAGCCTGGCGCTGGCGAAGGCATTCGATCTGAAGACCATCCTAGTAGCGCCCGCCATTCCCGATCAGGAGCGGTTGACCTACCGAGGGTGTGTCGTCGGCCGCGGCATCAACCAGCCGCTACCGATCGCTGAGCTGTTCGAAATCAGCGCGGACGGCGTCGTGATTGCCGATGCCGAGGACGATGGCGATCTCGACCAGATCGCGGAGGGGCATGACTGGCTGACGACACTTGCTGTCGGCGCAAGGGGCCTCGGGGCCGCGCTTGCCCGCCAGCTCGGCGAAATGGGACGACAGCCGCTGCCGGAATTTGCGGCGACCCGGCGCACCCTGTTCGCCTTTGGCTCGCGCGACCCGATTACTGCTATCCAGATGGACCGGCTCCAAGCCTCGGGTGTCCTACGCATGGTCGTGGACGCGCCGAAGGGGCAGGTCGAAGTCGGAGAGGGCATAGCGCTGCCGGCGCTGCTGCGTTGCACTGGCGATATGGCGGCCGATGCGGCACTGGTCGCTCGCCGTTTTGCGGCAGGCGTCAGAACGGTCATCGACGACACGAGGCCTGATATGCTGATGGTCGGCGGCGGCGATACGGCGCTTGCCGTTTTCCAGGCGCTCGGGGTCAGAGTTCTGGCGCCGAAGGGCGAAATCGAAGCCGGCGTGCCGTGGTTCGATGTCACGGCAGCCGACGGGCGGCATTTTCGGTGCGCCGTGAAGTCGGGGGGCTTCGGCAAGCCCGATAGTTTGTTAAGACTGGTTCTTTGGAATCGGGCGGCATAGCAAGATACCGCCGGGGAGAATGACGTGGCTGAAGTGAATGGCGAATCTTTGAACGCGGAAGCCGGCCCGCCGGGCAAGCCCGAACGCGGCAAGGCCGTCAAGCTGGTCGATCGCGTCTTCGACCAGCTGCTCGAGCGTATCCGCGGCGGAAACTATTCGCCGGATTCACGTCTTCCCGGCGAGCACGAGCTTGCCTCGATGCTGGGCGTGTCGCGGCCGATCGTCCGTGATGCCTTAGCGCGCCTGCGCGATCAGGGTATGGTCTATGCCCGACAGGGCGCCGGCACCTTCGTCAGCGCACATGGATCGCCGACGACGCAGCTTGCCTATTCGCCGGTGAAGACGATCGCCGACATTCAGCGCTGCTACGAATTCCGCCTGACGATCGAGCCGGCGGCCGCCTATTTTGCCGCCAAGCGCCGCAATGAGCAGGCGATCCAAAAGATCGCCAGCGCGCTTGCGGATCTGCGCGAAGCGACCAGCCATCAGCTTCACCGCACCGACGCCGATTTCCTCTTCCACCGCGCGGTCACGGAGGCTGCCAACAATCATTATTACACGGCCTCGATCGACGCGCTGAAGGCCCATATCGCCGTCGGCATGCATCTCCACGGCCTGTCTTTGCTCGGCCCCCGGCAAGGGCTGGAACAGGTCTACGAAGAGCATAATGCCATCTACAAGGCGATCGCCGATGGCCGGCCTGACGATGCACAGAGACTGATGAAGGCGCATCTCGAAGGCTCCCGGGACCGCTTGTTCGAGGGCAGGGTGCTCGACCTATCCTTCTGAAGCGCGTCCCACAGCTGGCAGCTCGAAATTGCCAGGGAGTTCCTGCCATACCGCGGGATGCTCCTTCGCTGGCAATTGTCAGCCGGATTTCTGCTTCTTGATGATGCTGATGTTGCCGCTCACTTCGAGGATGGCAAATTTTATCTCCGCAACGCTCGGTTCTGGCGGGTCGGCAGGAAACACATAGCCTATCCGGCCATCGCGCGCGAAGGTCGCCTTTTGAGGCGGATCGATGCCCTGGACCGAAAAGCCTTGAAGAAAGGCGGCAAGACCCTGTCTTCGGATGACGGTGCGAAGGTCACCGTCATGTCCTCGGGAGCATTCCATCGGGAGATGACGGGAAAATCCCCGGATCCTTCGGGCAGTATGAGTGATTGCCGTGAAAACGGACCGCCTCTTTCAAGCAAGCCCAGCAAGCAGGTCACTAGAAGAAGCGTGAAAACCATCCAGGAAATACGTTGAACAGCCCAGAATTTTTGCTGAAATTCACTATGATCGAGCACACTTTCCGGCAACGCGGGCAACTTGTGTATCTTTCCCATGCCCCTCCCTGTGCGTCTTGCGGAGAACTTGGCTCGGAGGCAACTGTTCCGGGCAAGCAGGGGGCCGTCGCCGTGTACATCGGATGGGTAGCGGTCCAGGCGTCTTCGCCGATCAAGGGAACGAAGATCACCCCGCCGAGATCTTCTTCTTCGAACGTGGTATCCCCGGTGCGCGTGAGCCGTTTCAGGCGCTGCCCTTCACCGCGGCCGACCGGGATGATCAGCCGCCCTCCGAAGCCCAACTGTTCTTTCAAGGCGGTTGGCACCTCGGGCGCGCTCGCAGAAACAATAATGGCATCGAACGGAGCGGCTTCCACCCAGCCTTTGCTGCCGTCGCCGACGCGAACGTCAATGTTGCGGTATCCCAGCTTCTCGAACCGTTCCTTGGCTTGAAGCGCCAGCCCTTCATGGCGCTCGATGGAATAGACATGCCTTGCTATCCGGCTCAGGAGGGCTGAAGCGTAGCCGGAGCCCGTTCCGACCTCGAGCACTGTGTCGCCGGCATCCAGATTGGCCTTTTCGAGCATCAGAGCGACGATGAACGGCTGCGAAATTGTCTGGCCTTCGCCGATCGGCAGCGGCGCATCCTCATAGGCGCATTCCTCGGTGCCTGGAGGAACGAATTTTTCGCGCGGCACCGTGCGCATCGCTTCGGTCACGCTCGGATCGCGAATGCCACGACGCGTAACGTGGTGCTCCACCATGCGATCTCGGATGCGCGTCTTATCCATGGATCAGCTCCACTGTCGCCGATTGCACCTTGGGCAAACTTCTGGGTGGCGCAGAATGTAAAACAAGTCAGCGCCTGGGGAGTTCCTGAGAGGAGCAGGTTTTCGGCAAGCGCCAAAGGTATGGCAAAGCGGCACCTAAGATCACCAAGGCGAAACATTGTAAACATTGGCATGCCGCAGTTGGAAATAGAATGCCGGCTACACAAATTTGCGGCGTAACGCATGTTATGGAACGAGATACATCTATGTCATTACAAAGACTTAAGTTCCGCGCTATCCTTTATAGCCGCAACTTTGCGGCTGCAACGTTGACGTG
The DNA here is from genome assembly GCF_025152745.1 of Rhizobium sp. WSM4643. Taxonomy (NCBI): domain Bacteria; kingdom Pseudomonadati; phylum Pseudomonadota; class Alphaproteobacteria; order Hyphomicrobiales; family Rhizobiaceae; genus Rhizobium; species Rhizobium sp. WSM4643. The sequence continues at coordinate 79,665 of NZ_CP104042.1, forward strand.
TCTTGCTTCTGCAAAGTTGGAATGTCACACCCGCGCGTTGAATAGCGCGGCCAGCGATCGAAGAACGAGACCGGCAGCTCGATAGCTCCGGATCTTCAAATCATGCCTGGAACCAGGTTAGATCAGCCTAGCCACGAAGCGCTTTCGCGGAAGTCTGGATATCAGCAAGCGTTGCACCAACCTTGGAAGCTTCGAAACCCACTAATGAACTGCACCAACATCAATTTCCCTTCTCCGATCCTCAAGCATCAGAAAACTTTCTCATGATCAATCATACCAGCGTCTATTCGATGCCCGGAACGTGTTTTTTCGATCTGGCTCCTGCTGCGGGCGGCGAGCCCTATCGCATATTCCTTTCCATTCCGGCGGAGAGACCGCCAATGGGAGGATGGCCGCTTCTCGTTCTGACGGACGGCAACGCCACTTTCCCCTTCGCGGTCGCCAGTTTGGTCACGCAGGCACCTTATCCGACGGGGACGAATGTCGGTTGGGGGGTGATCGCGGCGATCGGCTACCCGTCCGACGAGCCCTATGATCCGCTCCGCCGGTCTTGGGACCTGGGCCCTCCGCCGGTCAAATCCTATCCGCCGTTCGTTGAGGGCGGTCCGCCGGTTGTCATCGGAGGGACCGGCAAACTGGTGGATTTCATCGAGAACGAGCTTATCCCGCGGATTGCAGAGAGGGTGATCCTGGATCCGAGACGCCGATCGCTTTTCGGACATTCCTTCGGCGGCCTCTTTACTCTCTATGCCCTGTTCGAGCGTCCGGCTCTGTTTGCCAACTGGATTGCGGCCAGCCCCACCATCTATTGGGAGAACAGCGAAATCCTCAAGAACGAGGCGCAACGTCAAGAGGCACCGGGGAATGCACCCTTTCTGCATTTGTCCGCCGGAGAATACGAAGGCGATGAGCTGGCACCCTTCCAGTACCGGAACGAGGATGCCCCTGCGCGTCTGGAGAAGAGGAAGACGGAGCGGACCGTCCTCCTGGCGCGGGAGATGGCGGAGCGATTAAACGGCACTGCCGACGGATTGCGCACCGAATTCGAGCTTTATGCCGGCGAGACCCACATGTCCGTTCTTGCGGCGGCCGTGAATCGTGCAGTGAGCATCGCGTTCGCCGTCGAGGATTTGACCGATATGTGACGCTCTATACAAGGGTTTCACGACGCATCGATATACGTCGTTGCCCAGCCTGTGCTGCGCGTCTGCGGTAAACGGACGCCGCGATTTTCCACAGCCGAAATAAATAGACGAAAGCGATGATTTTTTCGCGCCTTGGCGCGTGCGGCCTTCGACTATAAGGGTTCCATCACGAAGGAAGCGCCCTTCGTATGTCGGTTAGGGCACCAGACGGAAGAGGGCTTCCACTCCCCGCGGGCGTGTCATTCCACCTCTATGTAAATGCATCTTCGATCTGTGCAATTCTTGCATTAAGCTGCGGGAATGAATTTTGCCAATAGCGGTAGGTATTCACGAGGTTGCGATATGATGCAGGTAAATCGCTTGCTGGCAGATAGCCTTTTTCAAAGGCAAAATTAAGCACATCCTCATAATAGGTGATCGCATAGATGAACTTCCAGTTGATCTGCGGGTTCGACGTGGCGTTCTCATGGCGCCTAAAGTACGAGAGCGGCTTGGGATGTATAACGAAATCGCCGAGTTGAGCCAATTCAACCCACGCCGACAGGTCAATCAAGCCTCGGAAGAGATCACCTTCCATGCGATACAACCGGAATTGTCCATCGCTATCAAATGCGTCCGCCTTGCGAAATAAGGCTGTTGTGTACTCCCCGACAAGATTCACATGATTGAGGGCCGTCAACCTTAGGAAATCTCGGCCGGAAACGATTTTCAGGCCGTCTCCGGAAGCATTGAAATGGTTGATGAAACCAGTCGTATGATTTCGGTCATCGATCAGATGGCGTGGAGAAAACGCAAGGCGCGTATTTCTATCCCTTGTCGCATCGAGTGCCTCCAACAGGAATTGCACGCAAAAAGGATGAAGAACGTCATCATCGAACAGGAATTTTATGTATTCGCAGTTCGCAATCTGCACCAGTCGACGCACGTTGCTCTCCGGCCCGGGATTCGGATTACGGCTATATTGAACAAACCGGTCATATTTCTTACATATTGCCTTAATCGCATCGGTCGGGCAGTCGTCTGACACAATAATTTCAACATCGACAAAGCTTTGGGCCAGCGCACTTCGAAGGCATAACTCGAAATAATCGGGGTTATATGCGGGAATACAGATCGATACACGCGGCATCGATACCCTCCGGACTTGAGAAGATTGAAGTTGGACGCAATTAGCGCGTCCCGCCAGCTTCGCACATAAGGAAAATACTGGCGCAAAGATCGGGATAGATTTGTCCCAGTTGATAACACCCCTCGAGATATTCGCTGGAGATAATGTCGGTCTGCAGCAGCCGATCCCACTGAAAATTGGCCAACGCTTTAAAGAAAATGCCAGAGCGATGCACCACATTTAGTTCCGCTAATTTAGCATCGCGCTCCAAGGTGTCCAACGAGTATGTGATCCGGTGACCGTGTTCCAACTCCGCTCGCGTTATTGCCGAATTGTGACTTATCAAACCCATTTTGACTGCGATCTGACGTGATGGAGCGTTCGCATTTGGGCAAACCAAGAAGAGCCTACCACCTTCCGACAACCATTCCTCGTTGACGCGTCTAAGCACTCCTACAGGATCATCCAGATGCTCGAGAACGTGCGTCAGCAGAATATTGTCGTAGCGCTTGGGCAACGTCACGCCTTCGAACACGTCGTTGATAAATATCGGCCCGTCGCCTAGATCGCGTTTTGCTATGGCTATCGCCTCGTCGGATGCTTCGACGCAGGTGATGTCGTCAAAATACGGCATCACTCGTTTGGTGAAATCACCTCGAAAACTTCCAAGCTCAAGTAGACTCCCCGGACGAAAGAATGGAATAAAGGACTGCAGCATATAATGATGCATTACATCGAAATCGAAATTGTAAGCATAACGATGATCACTGGTGTCTTTTATTTCATTGTTATAGTCACGCCTGTCAGTCACTTTTTTGCCCCCAATTCCAGCTTCATCATGAGCGTTGACTGCCCGCCACCGAACGGCACAAACCCAAATTTTCCATAGACCGCGACTGCGGCCATATTCCCTGCCTCGACTTCAAGGCGTATTGTGTCGAAGCCTTTTGCGTCTGCGTGAGCGATGCATTGCTCAAGCAACGTCCCCCCTATTCCACGGCCTCGCCAATCCTGAAGCACACTCACATTCGTAATGAATGCCGACTTCTGCTTATCGTCGTTGCAATACATAGCCAAGAATCCGACTAACATGCCGTTCGACCATGCCTCGAAGCGCTCGGCATTTAGAAGAATTTTCTGCGCATAGATCCCAATGTCGATTCTTGCACTGAGCCCAGTTACAAAATTCCCGCCGCACTCATTCAGATGTCGGGCTATCTCGCCTACCGAAGCGAAGTTGCGGCTCCAATTTGGGGTCAAGCGGTCCGCTCCAAGATCGCGGCGCCGAATCCATACCGGCCGAACTGGTTTCCATTGTACAAAAGGTAAATAGCACCGTCTGACTCAAATACATGCGGATAGCAAAGCATGTCAGAATCCCACTCGCCGCTGGTTCCTTCAATTGCTAGTTCGACGTCATCGCGCGACCAGTTGATCAGGTCGTCCGAACAGGCGTGGCCGATTTGATAGCCACGGCTTTTATTCGTGCGAAAATCTGACGATTGCCGGTAGCAAAAGAACATATGATGGCGCCCCTCGATCTCAATGACCGTAGGTAAAGCCTGGCTTTCATCGGGTCCAAGCCGATCAGCGATAATCTGCCGGGCTTCTTCCTTCTGCCAATTGATGCCATCCCGGGATGTTGCGTGACCGATTTTATAGGTGCGGTCTGGCGCGGCTTCGGAGGAATATACTTTCCATCCAGTTCCGAAAATGTACCACATGTGGAAGGCGCCGTTGATGAACTTTACGAAGCCATCGCCGACCAAGCAAGGCTCTCCGAGCGACGCAGACAAAACTGGCCCATCGCCGATCCTCTTGAACGACGACCCGTCGTCATCGCTGACGGTGAGGCCGATTGCAGTGTCAACCGATACCGCAACCCTTCGATTCCAACCGCATGAGTAGCCGTAGATCTTTCCTTCATGTCGTATCACGTTCATGGGAAAGATGCCGTGCTCGTCGAAACAGCCTAGTTTCCCAAGCTCTATAACGGGCTGGTCGGAAACTCGAAAGATCCGATCCATTGTCTTATCCATATCAACGAAAGCAATATGGCTGAGATATTTGCCATTCGTGTCAACGGCGCGAGTTGAGAAGTATATTCGGATAAAGTCGTCGAAAACGAGCGCTTGAGGTGACTGCGCATATTCGACACATCCTGCCGGCAGCTGATGGCGGGTGGGATCGAAGATCTTACCCAACTTCTTCCAGCGCATCTTCGTCATACATCACCCAACTTTCCGTCGAGAATAGCAAGACCGAAGCCATTGCGACCGACCTGATTGCCGAGATAAGCCATGTAGGTCTTGCCATCGATCTCAAAGACGTGCGGATAGCTGACCATCTCGTCGTCCCATCCCGAATCCGATACAGTTAGGCCAGCTTTGGCATCGTCGCGATGCCAGTTGATCAGATCAACGCTCGATGCATAGCCGATTCGATAGCCTTTTTCTTTGCCTCTATAATTCGTGCTAAACCGGTAACAGAAGAACATGTGGTACTTCCCGCCGGCAAAAATCACATCGGGGCTGGCCTGTGCTTCATCAGCTTCGACAACGCTGTTGATCAGGTTTCTATTTAGCTTTGTCCAACGGATGCCGTCTTCCGATGTAGCGAGCCTTATTTTGTAGACAGGCTCAGCGCGCCCGTCGGCCATCTTCCACTTGGAGCCAGCGATGTAAAAGAGGTACCAGGTATTGTTAAAGCGCCGGATTTTGGGACCGCTCAAAACAAACGGCTCATCGGGCGAATATGGCAGCACTGGCCCACGACCTGCCTTCACGAAGGTTCGACCTTCATCGGTACTTAGTGCCAGGCCGATTCCGACGTTGAAAGGCACGGACTCGCAACGAGTCCAGCCGGCATAATAAGCCCGAACGATATCGCCATCTCTTGCTACGGAAATCGGATAGGTACCAAATTGGTCAAATTCACCAAGGCTACCCAATTCCAGAACGGGACGTTCGCTGATGTGCCTGACTTTGAACAAATCAGCTCTGTCCACGTCGATATAAGCGGAATGCGACACATATTGCCCCGATTCGTCTGCCGGTGGCCGGCAGGAAAAGTATACGCGCACAAAATCATCGAAAATCAGAGTTGCTGGCGCCTGAGCAAACTCCTTGAGCCACGGCCGATCCGTCACATCTTGCGGCGTGAACACCTTGCCCAGCTTTTGCCATTTAAACATCTACGTCACCGACTGGATTTCTTGATGGAGTCCGGACTGCCGAGTGCGGCACCCTCTCCGCGACTACGGTTAAATAAGCTCATATTCGTTGAGTATCTTCGTCTGGATACTCTCTGCTGAGTTGAACATGATCACGTCGATGATCGATAACCAAGGCATGAATTCCGCTCCAAACTGGGGATATTCGAAAGGCTTCGATTTGATGAATTTTAGGTCAATGTCACGCGCATTGAATGTCTCGCGCGAATAGAGTTCCACTCCCCCGATAGCGTTTATATAGACGCTTGCACCGGCCTCTTCACAAAGAGCCAAAACCTTTGTCTCTGCCTTAAGACCGTGATCTATTTCCATTTTGGAAGAGACGATGAATTCTGTCTTGATGCCGAGATAATCGCAAATTTTCGCGATTGAATTGAATATGTAGGAATAGAGGTTGCTGTCTTGGAAGCGAATCGCCTGTTCTATCACCGGAAAAGCATCTGAAAAAAATGGTGCACGACGATAGGCGCCTTGAATTTGATTGACCAGCTTATTGCGATCAAACTCTGTCGACAGCATGCGGTCGCATATATCTAAGCTGTCCGACGCGGACTTGATTGGCAGAGAAAATGTAAAATCTTCACCATTCCGCAGTATGCGGTTTCGATTAATCCAACCCTTTTTTGTATATTTTATATTGTCGTAGACAACAAACTTATCGACCGCGTGGATCAGCTGAAAGTAACCAATATAGGGGAAGAAATATGGCTGCATGATAGCCAGTTTCATCTCATATATCCCTGCTTGCCGTGAAAGCACCTGTGCTCAATGAGGCAATGAGCGCGCAGACCTTGTCAACGATCTCCATCTCCATGTCCGGATAGATGGGAAGGCAGAGCACCTGTTGTGCCGCCTCGGTTGCGACCGGCAGATTCGAGGGCTGCGAGGAAGGCAGGCTGCGGTACATCGAGAAGCTTGAAATCAGCGGATAGAAATAGCGGCGCGGATGAATGCTGTTTTCCTTCAACAGTTCATAGAGCCCATCGCGTGAAATGGGATAGTCAGGGCGTACGAGGATCGGGAAATAAGAGAAGTTGGAGACGGTCTCGCCGGAACGCTCCAGGCATTCTATGCCTGCCACGCCGCGGAGCCGCTCACGGTATGCACTGTCGATGAGTCCACGCCTTTCAAGGACGAATTTGATATATTTCAGCTGCAACAGGCCGAGCGCAGCGTTGAACTCGCTCATCTTGCCGTTTGTGCCTGGTGCCACCACGGTCACTTCGTCGACGTAACCGAAGTTCTTCAGCTGGTCGATTCGGGTCTTTGTCTTGATATCAGGGCAGATGATGGCTCCGCCTTCGAATGTGTTAAAAACCTTCGTCGCGTGGAAGCTCAGGATCGAAAGGTCGCCGTGATTGAGAATGCTTCCCCGCTCGTCTTCCACGCCAAAGGCATGGGCAGCGTCATAGATGACCTTGAGATTGTAGAGATCGGCAATCTTCTGGATCGCATCGACGTCGCAAGGGTGGCCGTAGCAATGCACCGGCATGATCGCCGTTGTCTGCTGCGTGATCGCCGCCTCGATCTTCGCCGGATCGAGATTGAGCGTCACCGGGTCGACGTCGACGAAGACGGGCTTCAAGCCGTTCCAGAGAAGCGAATGCGAAGTGGCCACGAAGGAATAAGGCGTGGTGATGACTTCGCCCGTGACGCGCAGCGCCTGAAGCGCCGTCAACAGCGCGACCGTGGCGTTGGAAAAGAGGCTGATGTGCTTCACGCCGAGATGGCCGCAGAGCTCCTGCTCCAGCTGCTGGTGGAATGGCCCGCCATTGGTCAGGATGCGGTTGTTCCAGATCGCTTCCAGCGACGGAATGAATTCTTCGAGCGGCGGCAGGCTGGGCTTCGTTACATAGATCTTTTCGTTTTTCATGACGCCGTCGAGGAGGTTGGGCATTATCGCGCAATGGGCCTGGTCCGAACATCACGGCTTAACCTGTTCCCAAGCTGACCAGAGCATGATGCCGAAAAGTGTGAGTGGTTTTCGGATGACATTATGCTCTAATTATATTCGGGAGATCGCCTTCGCGGGATCGCGGCCGAGATCGATCGCAGCCCGATGGAAAAGATCCTTGCTGATCTTCAGCCGCAGGATCATGCATTCGCGGTCGTCCTCCCAGACTCCATCAAGGCCGGCTGGCACCACGTCGGTATCGCCATGCTTCTGCAGTCGGCGATGCTCCCGCCCGTCACAGCGGCATTGGGCCCGCACCGGCCGGCCGACATGGATTCCGAGGCGATGATAGGGCGTGCCTGAAATATGCGTGCGGCCAGGCGGGATGCGCACAAGATCGGCCTCCAGACCGCGCCAGCCGCGTCCCGCGCTTGATGCGAGGATTGTCGCGCTCCCTGCCTGCGGATGATCGTTCATCGGTCCGTTCCGTCGTTCTCGAATGGGACCAAGACTATCCCAAGCGTCGCCTTCGCGGCAAGAAACGGTGTTGCGGCGTGGGCGGGTTTTCTCAGTCGTGCCGGGACAGGAAACCGGAAACGGTCGCCAGGCAAAGCTGCTTTTCCTCGACATGCGGCATGTGGCTGGAATTTTCGAAGAGCACCCATTCGCAGCCCGGAACGCGTTCGAGATAGGGCCTGACCACCAAGGGTGTCGCCTCGTCGTATTTTCCCGAGATCAGCAGCGTCGGGGCTTCGATGCGGTCGAGCCTGTTCTCGATCGTCCAGTCCTTCATCGTGCCGATGACGTGAAATTCCGTCGGGCCATTCATGTTGCGGTAGACGGTGTTGTCCTCGTCCATGATCGCAAAGGTCCGCGCCACTTCAGGCGGCCACGGCACCACCCGGCAGACATGGCGGTCATAGAAGACACGCGAGGCGGCGATATATTCCGGGTCGGCGAGGCTTCCTGCCAGTTCATGCTTCAGCAGCGTGTCCTGCACCTCTTTCGGCAGTTCCTGCCTCAGCCGGTACGCCTCCGAAACCCAGGTATGCATGTTGGCCGGCGAGTTGGCGATGACAAGCGCCTTCAGGCCTTGCGGCCGGCGCACTGCGTGTTCCGCACCCAGCATGCCGCCCCAGGACTGGCCGATGAAGGCATAACGATCCCGAATGCCGAGATGGGAAAGCAGGGCATCCAGTTCCTCGAGGAACAGTTCGACGGTCCAGAAATCCGGGCCCTTTTCCGGAAGTCGGGTGGAATTGCCATTGCCGAGTTGGTCGTAATGGATGACGGGACGGCCGTCGAGGGTGGCGATATCCTTGAAGGAATCGACATAATCATGGGTGCAGCCGGGCCCGCCATGGGCGACGACGAGGGGCAGCTTGCCGTTCTCCAGCGAACCGGTAACGCGATACCAGGTGCGATAATCGCGAAAGGGCAGATAGGCTTCGTTGGTTGTGACTTCGCCCACGGGCGTCTCCATCTCTTGGCGTCATGAAAAAAATCATAACGCGGCGGCGACGGCCAAGGCAGCTATCACAAGTTATAGGGTGGCCAATTATGGGTCGGCCGGTCTTCGAGCAGGCGGTAATGGGTGGCACGCACCACCGCCTGGGTGCGGTTGCGGGCGCCAAGTTTCTTTGCCGCGGCGTTCAGATGCATCACGACCGTCGGTACGGAACGGTCGATGATGCGGGAAATTTCCTTGGCGGAATAACCTTCCGCCGAATGGCGCAGGCATTCGCGTTCCCGCTCGGTCAGGCGGATCGTGCCGACGCTTTTCGCCCGCGTGTCGAAAAGCGAATAGGCGGTCTCATGGAAAACATGGGCAAGCAGGTTGAAGTCGGCGATATATCGCAACGCGTGCCGTTCGAACTCTTTGTTCCGGCCGAAGCGGATGCCGGTGACGGTCGCATAGTCGCCGCGTGGCATATGAACCGGCACGGTGACGCCGGTCGACATATCGCGTTCGCTCAGATAGCGGGTCACCGGCGCGGTGTCGTCGTTCATGAAGCGGTTGATCAGCGTGTCGGCGTCCGGGTCATAGTTCCAGAAGAAGGGTGCGGAGGTGCGCAGCGCCACCTGCTGCACCGGATCGATACGGAAATAGCCGCGATTGAACCAGTAGTCGTGCATGTCGTCCGAGATATTCCGCAGCTTCAGCAGCGACGGTATCATGATCGCGCCATCGAGATCGTAGGGCACCGGGGTATAGTCGTAGATCAGCGCCTCGAAGCCGATCTGCTTCATCGCCTCGAAGGCCTGGTCGATCCTGCCGTCCAGCGTTTCATGTACTGTAAACTGCCGTCTGATCGTTCCGATCTCGTCAAGAATAGGGTCGTCACGAATGGGGTCGTCAAGCATGGGCTGCTCCCAGGTTCGGCATGGCGCCCACCCTATCACTTCTTATAGCTGGCACAGAATGGGATTTGAGGTAAAAATTTAGCCATGCCCAAATATTGAGCAAGCGAAATCTTCTGCCGGAGCGATCAATGTGGCGTGAAATACGGCCGGACCAGCGATTCGAGATCGATGTCGATGGCTATCGCGTCGTTGCCTATAGTTTCGGAACCGGCAGCGAGACGGTTTTTTGCCTGAACGGCGGGCCGGGTCTGCCCTGCGATTACCTGCGCGAGGCGCATTCCTGCCTGACCGACAAGCGCTATCGTGTCGTCGCCTTCGATCAACTCGGCACTGGCGCTTCCGATCGTCCGGACGATCTCTCGCTCTGGACGATCGGCCGTTACGTCGAGGAGACGGAGACCGTGCGCAAGGCGCTGGGGCTCGGCAAGGTCCACATGCTCGGCCATTCCTGGGGCGGCTGGCTGGCGATTGAATATGCGCTGACCTATCCCGAGAACCTGAAGACACTGATCCTCGAGGATACCGTCGCCGACATGCCGCATCTGATTTCGGAACTGGAACGGCTGCGCGCGGCACTCGGTCCCGAAACCGTGTCGATGATGCAGAAGCACGAGGCGCAGGGCACCTACAATCATCCGGAATATCTCGCCGCCGTCACCATCCTCAACTATCGCCATGTCTGCCGTCTGCCGGAATGGCCGGCGCCGGTGCGCCGCTCGCTCGACGATTGGAACATGGCGCCCTACGAGACGATGCAGGGGCCGAACGAGTTTCTCTATATCGGCAACCTCAAGGATTGGAACCGCATCCCCGATCTGCCGCGACTGACGCTGCCGGTGCTCATCACGTCGGGAGAGCATGACGAGCTGACGCCAGCCTGTGCGCTCAGAATGAAGCTTGCGCTGCCGAATGCCGAACTGAAGGTATTTGCCAATGCCAGCCATATGCCGTTCTATGAGAACCCGCAGGATTATTATCCCGCGCTTCTCGATTTTCTCGACCGGCACAAGGCAGGCTGATGCAAGAGGCAGCGGACCGAACCCGACGAAGACAAGGGGGCGATCGCCGTCATGCATCGCTATAAATTCGTTCTGATGCGACCGCTGCAGTTCCTGCCCGTCATCTTCGGCATCAGCGTCATTACTTTCATTCTGGTCCGGCTGATCCCCGGCGATCCGGCGCGCAACATCCTCGGCACGCGCGCGACTCCGGCAGCCATTGCCAGCATCCGCGCCCAGTACGGCCTCGACCAGCCGATGTGGCTGCAATATGTCTATTTCCTCAAGAATCTCGCCAATGGCGAGATGGGCAAGTCGATCCTTTACAAGATCGACGTGCTGAAGCTGATCGTCACCCGTATCGAGCCGACGCTTGCGCTCGTGGTCTCCAGCGTCGTGCTTTCGGTCCTGATCGCCGTGCCGATGGCGGCGATTGCCGCACGCAATGCCGGCCGGGCGCCGGATCATGCAGTGCGCATCGTCTCGACCTTCGGCATCGGCTTTCCGCCCTTCTGGCTGGGGTTGATGCTGATCATCCTCTTCAGCGTCGAACTCGGTGTGCTGCCGGTTTCGGGCTATGGTGCAACGATCGGCGAAAAGCTGTCGCATCTCGTGCTGCCGAGCCTGACGGTCGCGCTGTCGCTCTCGACCGTGCTGACGCGCAGCCTGCGGGCTGCGATGATCGAGCAGCTGAAATCGGATGTCGCAACGGCGGCGCGCGCCCGCGGCATGCCGGAAGGGATCGTCTTCTGGAGGCATGTTCTGCCGAATTCGCTGGTGCCGACGATCAATCTGCTTGCCGTTAATATCGGCTGGCTGATCGGCGGCACCGTGGTGGTCGAGAGCGTCTTTGCGCTGCCCGGCATGGGACAGTTGCTCGTCAGGGCAATCTTCTCGCGCGACTACATGGTGGTGCAGGGCGTCGCCATGGTCTTTGCCTGCGCCACCGTGCTCATCAATTTCATCGCCGACATCGTCACTGTCGCCGTCGATCCGAGGGTGAAGCTATGAGCATCGAGGCGATCGCCCCGGCATCTCTTGGCTGGCGCCGGTTCTTCGGCCGGCGGCCGATGCTTGTTCTCAGTGCCGGCCTGCTGCTGTTCTTCGTCCTGCTGGCGATCGGCGCACCCATTGTCGCGCCTTACGACCCGATCATGCAGAACGCCGAGGTGCGCCTGCAGGCGCCTTCGCTGTTGCATCCCTTCGGCACCGACAATTTCGGCCGCGATATCCTTTCCCGCGTCATCTGGGGCGCCCGCCTCGACCTGCAGATGGCGCTGATCGGCGTCATCTTCCCCTTCGTGATCGGCACGACGGTCGGCACGATCGCCGGCTTTTTCGGCGGCATCGTCGATGCGCTGTTCATGCGCCTCGTCGATATCATCCTCGCCTTCCCCTTCCTCGTGCTGATGCTGTCGATCATCGCGATCCTCGGCCCGGGCCTCGGCAGCTTCTACATTGCCATGGCGCTGGTCGGCTGGGTCTCCTATGCGCGGCTGATCCGGGCGCAGATGCTGGTGCTGAAGGGCAGCGACTATGCCGTTGCCGCCGTCAGCCTCGGCTTCAGCCGCCCGCGCATCATGTTCCGCCACCTGCTGCCGAACGCGATCGCCGGCTCGGTCGTCTTTTCGATGTCCGACGCGACGCTGGTGCTGCTCAGCGGCGCTGCCGTCAGCTATCTCGGCCTCGGCGTCCAGCCGCCGATCGCCGAATGGGGCGTCATGGTCGCGGAAGGACAGAGCTTCATCACCACGGCATGGTGGATCACGTTGTTTCCCGGCCTCTCCATCGTCTGCCTCGCCTTCGGCTTCAGCATGCTGGGCGACGCGCTCGGCGAACTGCTGGGGGTGCATGAATGAGCGGCTCGGTGCTGTCCGTCCGTGATCTCACCGTCAGGGCACATGTCGATTCCGGCCCGCGCACGCTGCTCGATGCGGTCTCGCTCGACCTCGGCAAGGGCGAGATTCTCGGACTCGTCGGCGAGAGCGGCTCGGGCAAGAGCCTGTTTTGCCGTTCCCTGGTGCGCCTGCTGCCCTCCTCGCTGCTGAAGATCGAAGGCGGTAGCGTGCTGCTCGAAGGGCGTGACCTCATGCGGATCGACGATAGCGAGATGCTGAAGGTGCGCGGCGGCGAGATCGGCATGGTCTTCCAGAACCCGACCAGCCATCTTGACCCGGTGATGCGGATCGGCGATCAGATCGCCGAGGGCATCCGCTATCACCAGGGCCTCGGCGCCCGCGAGGCCCGCACTGCGGCGACGGAAATCCTGGCGCAGGTCGGCTTCCCCGATCCGAAGCGCCAGTACGACAATTATCCGCACGAATTTTCCGGCGGCATGCGGCAGCGGGCAATGATCGGCGTGGCGCTGTCCTGCAATCCGAAGATCCTGATCGCCGACGAGCCGACCACGGCGCTCGACGTGACTATCCAGGCGCAGATCCTGCGGCTGTTGATTGACATTCGCGATCGGCGTGGCCTGTCGATCATTCTGATCACCCACGATCTCGGTATCGTCGCCCAGACCTGCGACCGCATCGCCGTGCTGCGCGGCGGCAAACTGCTCGAAGAGGGGCCGAAGCGGACGATCCTGGCGCGGCCGCAGCATCCCTATACGATCAACCTGATCAACAGCCACCCTTCCCTGCCGGGCGCAATATCAGCGCTGTTGCCCGAGATTGCCGAAGCCAGCAACCCGGCGAGACCGTTGCTCGAAATCGACGATCTCCATGTGCGCTTCAGAGCCGGCGGCGCCCTGCTTAGGGGCGGTGCCAAGACGGTCAGCGCCGTTGCCGGCGTCAGCCTGCAGATCATGGCGGGCGAGACGGTCGGCATCGTCGGCGAATCCGGCAGCGGCAAGAGCACGCTTGCCCGCGCCGTGCTCGGCCTCACGCCGCTTTCCTCGGGCCACGTCACCTTCGACGGCGTCGATCTGGCGCTGCAGAAAAGCGCTGGCCTGGCAAAGCTCAGGCGCGAGACGGCGATGGTGTTTCAAGACCCCTATAATGCGCTCAATCCACGGCTGACGATCGGCCAGATGCTGGCCGAGGTGCTGAAGGTGCAGGGCAAGGTCGCCAGGGCCGATATCCCGACTCGGATCGGCGAACTGCTCGATCTCGTCGGTCTCGAACGCGAATTCGCCGGCCGCAAACCGCGCAGCATGAGTGGCGGCCAGTGCCAGCGCGCCGGCATTGCCCGGGCGCTGGCCGTCGATCCGAAGATGATCATCGCCGACGAATGCGTGGCGGCCCTCGATGTCACTATCCAGGCGCAGATCATCGAGCTTTTCCGCGAGCTCACGGCGAAGATGAACCTCACGCTGATCTTCATCGCCCATGATCTCGCAACCGTCCGCAATCTTTGCGAACGCGTCGTCGTGATGTATCGCGGCGAGATCGTCGAGGAAGGCCATTCCGAAGAAGTCTTCGCGCGCCCGAAGCACCCCTATACGGCGGCGCTGATCGCCGCCATTCCCGACATCGATCCTGACAAGCGGCTGCTTCCAGACGCCGTCGGCAAGGACGATCCGCATTCGATGCCGATTCAATCAATCAAACGCATGCCATAACAACGAAGGGAACGAACTCATGACAAACAGGTGGAAATCAATCGGGCTTGCAGCCTTGCTCGCCGGTCTGACGCTCAGCGCAAGCTATGCCGAGGCCGCCGGTGTGCTCACCATCGGCCGCCGCGAGGATTCGACGACATTCGATCCGATCAAGACCGCGCAGAACATCGACAACTGGGTGTTCTCCAACGTCTACGACGTGCTGATCCGCGTCGACAAGACAGGCACGAAACTGGAGCCGGGCCTTGCCGAAAGCTGGACCGTCTCGGATGACGGACTGACCTACACGTTCAAGATCCGCGACGCAAAATTCTCGGACGGTTCGCCACTGACGGCGGAAGACGCGGCCTACAGCCTGCTGCGCATCCGCGATGACGCTGCCTCGCTCTGGAGCGATTCCTATAAGGTGATCGACACGGCCGTGGCGACCGACGCGCACACGCTGACGATCAAGCTCAAGAACCAGTCCGCGCCGTTCCTGTCGACGCTGGCGCTGCCGAATGCCTCGGTCATCTCCAAGAAAGGCATGGAATCGCTGGGCGCCGATGCCTATGGCGAAAAGCCGATCGCATCCGGCGCCTTCGTGGTCGAGGAATGGCGGCGCGGCGACCGCGTCATTCTCAAGAAGAACCCGAACTTCTGGCAGGCCGACCGCGTCAAGCTCGACGGTGTCGAGTGGATCTCGGTGCCTGACGACAACACCCGCATGCTGAACGTTCAGGCCGGCGAGCTGGATACGGCGATCTTCGTTCCCTTTTCTCGCGTCGAGGAGTTGAAGAAGGATCCGAACCTCAACGTCGATATCGACGCTTCGACCCGCGAGGATCATCTTCTGATCAACCATGCTCATGGCGCGCTCGGCAAGAAGGAAGTCCGCCAGGCGCTGGATCTCGCAATCGACAAGAAGGCGATCGTCGATACCGTCACCTTCGGCCAGGGCACGGTCGCCAATTCCTATATTCCGAAGGGCGCGCTCTATTATTATGCCGACAATCTGCAGCGGCCTTATAATCCCGAAAAGGCAAAGGAGTTGCTGACGGCCGCCGGCGCCTCCGACCTGACGCTGAACTATCTGGTGCGCGCCGGCGACGAAGTCGACGAACAGACGGCTGTGCTCGTCCAGCAGCAGCTGCAGAAGGCCGGCATCACCGCCAATCTGCAGAAGGTCGACCCGAGCCAGGAATGGGACATGACGGTCGCCGGCGACTACGATATCTCGGTCAATTACTGGACCAACGACATTCTCGATCCGGATCAGAAGACCACCTTTGTCCTCGGCCACGATTCCAACAACAACTATTCGACCAATTACAAGAACGAGGCGGTGAAGGAACTGGTGGCCAAGGCGCGCCTCGAGCTCGACCCGAAAAAGCGCGAAGCGATGTATGTCGATCTGCAGAAGATGGCCAAGGACGACGTCAACTGGATCGACCTCTATTACAGCCCCTATATCAACGTCTCGCGCAAAAATATCGAGAACTTCTACCAGAACCCGCTCGGCCGCTTCTTCCTGGAAGACACGGTCAAGAACTGAGTTCGGGCAGCTCGTAGATGCTCCGCCGCCGTAAAGGCGGCGGAGCTTCATTTATTGCTGCGGCAGGTGGCTGGGGTCGCTTGCTTACTCGGCGGCCGCGAGCTTGTCCTGCGTCCTGGTGTCGAAGTCGCTGGCGTCATGGCGCTCGTGCAACTGGCTCGATGGCTCGCCGGAAAGCCGGTTGACCATCCGGCCGCGTTGCACGGCCGGCCTGCTGTGGATGGTGTCGGCCCAGCGCAGAACGTTCTTGTACTCTTCGACCTGCAGGAATTCGGCTGCACCGTAGGTCCAGCCCTTCACGAGGCCGCCGTACCAGGGCCAGATGGCAATATCGGCGATCGTATATTGACTGCCGGCCACATATTCGCTTTCGGCAAGGCGGCGATCGAGCACGTCGAGCTGACGCTTCACTTCCATGGCGAAGCGGTCGATCGCATATTCGATCTTCGTCGGCGCATAGGCGTAGAAATGACCGAAGCCGCCGCCGAGATAAGGCGCGCTTCCCATCTGCCAGAACAACCAGGACAGGCACTCGGCGCGGGCGGCCGGCTCTGTCGGCAGGAAGGCACCGAATTTTTCGGCGAGATAGGTGAGGATAGCGCCGGATTCGAAGACACGGATCGGTTTTGCCCCGCTGCGGTCCATCAGCGCCGGGATCTTGGAGTTGGGATTGACCGCGACGAAGCCGCTTCCGAACTGATCGCCATCGCCGATCTTGATCAGCCATGCATCGTATTCGGCACCGCTATGGCCAAGCGCCAGCAGTTCCTCGAGCAGGATGGTGACCTTCTGGCCGTTCGGGGTGCCGAGCGAATAGAGCTGCAATGGATGCCGGCCGATCGGAAGCTCCTTGTCGTGCGTCGGTCCCGCGATCGGGCGATTGATGCTGGCGAACTGGCCGCCATTCGCCTTGTTCCAGGCCCAGACTTTCGGGGGTGTATATTCGGAAGAACCGCTCATCTTTCAAACTCCTGGCATTGGTCGGACAGAGCGCGACGCCAATCGGTTTGGCCACCGCATTTTTCCTCACATAGCAGAGGCGATCAGGTTTCGTCAGAGGTGTCGGAGCGGCTTCACACAATTGTCAGAGTTGGCCAGGGATCAGATTCACGCTGTGAAGACTAGGTTTTGTTATGTACCAAAAATTGGTATATTGGCTTAAAGGAGATTCAGCATGGCCAGAAATACGTCCATATCGCTCGGCGAGCATTTCACCACCTTCATCGATACGCAAGTTCAGGCTGGCCGCTATGGTTCAGCCACTGACGTTGTTCGGGCCGGCCTTCGCCTCCTTGAAGAACACGAAGCCAAAGTGAAGGCATTACAGGATGCCTTGATTGAAGGCGAGGAATCCGGCCCTGCCACGCCCTTTGATTTCGATGCGTTCAACGCTCGCAAACGGGCGGCGTTCAAGGCGAAATGACCGACATCATATTTTCTCCCGCTGCACAAACCGATATTGACAAGATTTGGGATTACACAGCGACGAGTTGGAATGTCGATCAGGCAGAGCGTTATATTCAGGACATAAGAGACGCCTGTCAGGATCTGGCGGAGGGAACACGGATGAGCCGCCCCTCAGATATTCGGAAAGGGTACAGAAAGGTCTCCGTTGGCTCTCATTTTCTGTATTTCCAAAGCAATGATGCGGGCCAGATCATCATCGTGCGCATCCTTCATCAACGAATGGACGTAGCCAAGCACCTGTAAGGCTATTTCGGTCAGCGATCGAAGTCGGGGCGCGCGAGGATTTCGTCCAACTGCCCGACGAGCACGCGGCTGCCCTCCACGTCTCCGGCCATCCTGGAGAAAACGTCCGCCATGCCGCGGAAGATGGTCGCGGCCGGATCATCCTCGCCGAGGAAATCGGCGATCTCCTGCATTTCGGCAACCCACCGATAGGCTTTCGGATACATGTCAGGTATGGATCTCGACAGCTTGCGGTCGACGTCGGGAAGGCTTTCGGAGAGCTCGGCTTTCAGGCTTTCGGCAGCACCGGAACGCGATGCGGCAAGCAGCATGGCGGCGCCAAGGCCGATAAATCCCTTGTTGATGCCGGCATAACACATCTTCAGTGCCGAGGCGGCGCCGAGCGGTCCGTCGAGCCTGCGGATCCTGAGGCCGCAATCCTCGAGCGGCCGGCTTCGCCCCGCGGTATCGCCGCTGATATAGATGGTCGGACCTGATTTGCCGGGGACCGGCGGCCCGCCGATGATGGCACCGTCAAGCACCTCCACGCCGCTGCCTTCGAAGCGTGCTGCCAACGCCCGCATCGTTTTCGGCGCAATCGCGTTGAGGTCGACGAAAGGCGGCGGCGCCGACATGGCGGATGATATGTCCGCGACGAATTCGGCGACCTTGATCGCCTCCGCCGGTGGAACGATCGACAGGATCAACTCGGCCTTCGTCAGCTCCTGGCGGCCGACAGGCACCATGCCGGCTACCTTTGCCCGCGCTATCGTCCGCTCGCTTCTGCCCTCGAGGTAAGTCAGCACCGTGGAGCCGTGGTCGATCAGTCGTTTGGCAACGGCACTTCCCATCGCACCCGATCCGATAATCGCAAAATTCGGCATGTGAACCTCAATCAGTGACGACATCAGGTGAAAAATGTTGCTGAGGGCCCTGCCGTCAAGCCGGAGGTCCGTTCCGAAGCAGCTGGCCGTTTCATGCGCGCTGCCGTTGCGGCACTTTTAGCTTGATATTCGTCAATGTCGGGACGGTCGACACCGGTATGATCGGTGCTATCATTCGCATTCAAGGATATGGATTTCAATGTATCGGACGATCATCTGCGGCATCGGCATGGGTTCCAGGGAAACGGCAAGCCGCCTTCTGCGCCGGGCTGCTGCGCTGGTGGACGAAGGTGGAAGCATCGTCGTCATGCACGTCATCGAGAATATCCCGCGCCGTCACCTGACGGAGCTTCCCGAGGAATTCGAAACGACCGCCATCGTCGACGCAGAAAAGAAACTTGCATCGCTCTGCAAGGAGATGGGAATTCCGGCGACGATCGAGGTGCGCGTCGGCGTTGCCGCCTCCCTGCTCGTCTCCGTCGCAAGGGAGAAGTCGGCCGATCTCATCCTGCTTTCATCCCATGTGACGGATATTACCGACTACGTCTTCTCCTCGATCGTCGACAAGGTCATGCGCCACGCCGGGTGCTCGGTTCTCATCGACCGGCGACCCGATCCCACGCATCAAGGCTCGGCGCCTCAAGTGGAAGACGCGGCGTTGCTCTAGCTCCGCTGCGGATTGATGAAGTCGATCACGAACGACCTCCCCTCCCCGGGGCCGGCCCGACAACCTATATCATCCCCAAGCCAACCAGCAGTATTCGCTGCCTGACCGGAGAGATGCATGAGCCAGGATCCATATGAGCTTCTGGGCGTAAAGCGGGATGCGACGCAAAAGGACATTCAAAGCGCGTTCCGCAAGCTCGCCAAGAAACTTCACCCCGACCTCAACCCCGGCGACAAAAAAGCCGAGGCACAGTTCAAGGAAATTTCAACCGCCTACGAGATCTTGAGCGACGAGGAAAAACGCGGACGCTTCGATCGCGGCGAGATCGATATAACAGGTGCCGAGCGGGCGCAGCGCAATTATTACCGTGACTATGCCTCGAAGAGCGGCCCTGGCGACCCCTATCACAACAGCGCAGGCTTTGCCGATTTCGGTGATGCCGACGATATCTTTGCCAATTTCTTTTCGCGACGTACCGGCGGCGGCCAGGCCCGCAGTCGTGGCCGGGACAGCCATTTCTCGATGGAAGTCGGCTTTCTCGACGCCGTCAACGGCACCAGGACTGAGATCAAGCTGCCGGAGGGCCTAGCGCTCGATGTACAGATCCCGCCGGGAACGCGCGACGGCCAGACTTTGCGGCTGCGCGGCAAGGGCGAGCCGGGCTTCGGCGGCGGGCCGGCGGGCGATGCCCTCATCGACATCCGTGTGCGGCCGCACCGCTTCTTCACGCGCGACGGCGACGACATCCGGCTCGAACTGCCGATCTCGCTCGGCGAGGCCGTGCTCGGCGGCAAGGTTCGTGTGCCGACGCCGTCAGGACCTGTCAATCTGACGCTGCCGCCTCATTCCAACACCGGCAAGGTGCTGCGTCTCAAGGGCAAGGGTGTTGCAAAACGCGGCGGCGAACATGGCGACGTCTACATCTCCCTGAAGATCGTGCTGCCCGATGCCCCGGATGAACGACTGAAGTCCTTCATCGAGGAATGGGCGACGGCTAACCCATACGATCCGAGAAAGAACATGGAGGCCTGATCATGGATGATCTCGAATTCCGTCTTTACTTGAAAATCGATATCGTCCAGCTCGACCTCTGGGTCGAAGAGGGTTGGCTGATCCCGGAGACGTCAGGCGGCCAACGGCAATTTCGGGACGCCGATGTCGCACGCGCCCGGTTGATCCTGGATCTCATGGGAAACATGGGTGTCAACGAAGCCGGCGTCGATGTCATCATGGACCTGGTCGACCAGTTGCACGGCCTGCGGGGCACGATGGGCAAGCTGATGACCGCCATCAGCATGCAGGAGCGGGATGTTCAGCGCCGGCTGTTCGATAGCCTCGAGGAGATCGACCGGTTTTAGCCAGAACCAATTTTCTACACGGTGAACCAATAGCGGATGATATGAAAGAACAGCGGCGCTGCGAAGGTGATGGAATCCAGACGGTCGAGCACGCCGCCGTGACCCTCGATCACATAGCCCCAGTCCTTGGCATTGAGATCGCGCTTGATGGCGGAGAGCACGAAACCACCGAAGAAGCCGGCGACGACGATGACCGTGCTGATGGCAGCTGCCTGCAGCGGCGAGAACGGCGTCAGGCGATATAGCAGTGTTCCCACGAGGATGGCCGAGGCGCCGCCTCCGACCAGCCCTTCGATCGTCTTCGACGGGCTGATGTTCGGCGAGAACCGGTGCTTTCCGAGGAGCTTGCCCCAGACATATTGGAAGACGTCGCTGAGTTGCACGACCACGACCAGATAGACGAGAAGAAGTGCCGGCGGGGTACCGGTCTCCAGCATGAGGAGGGCGGGAGCATGGCTGATCGAATAGACCGTCAGCATCAATCCCCATTGCACCCTTGCGCTGCGGGCGAGGAATTCGTTGACGTCGCCGGTCAGGGTCGCCACCGCCGGCAGGATCAGGAAGGCATAGACCGGGATGAAGATGGAAAAGAGGCCGTACCACTCGGTTCCGAGCAACACGTAATGGATCGGCAGGACCACGAAGAACGACAGGAAAAGCGCCACATGATCGCCGCGTCGCGATGGCGTCAGCGTCCAGAATTCGCGAAGCGCCATGAAGGATAGAAATGCGAACAGCGTGACCGTCGACGTTTCGCCGAACAGGATCGCGCCGCCAAAGACTGCGACCATGATCCACCAGGAGCGGATGCGGGCGTTCAGATTATGGACGGTGGCGACGGAGCCGGGCTCCGTCGCGCGTCGCTGAAGGATGAAACCGATGGAGGAGGCGACGGCTAGCAGGCCGAGGATAGCGGCCAGCACGAGAGAGAACATACTGGTCATGCCGTGTGTCCCCCATCCGCGAGTTCGATGACGGCGGCACGGGCGCGCGCCAGGAATTCAGCCTTTTCCTCGCCCGGTTCGACGCGCAGCGGTTTGCCGAAGCGTGCCGTGCAGGTGATCGGCACGATCAGCATGCTTCCCTTCGGCAGGATGCGCTGGAGGTTGTCGAGATGGATCGGCACCAGATCGACATCGGGCAAACGGCAGGCAAGGCGAAAGATGCCGCTGCGGAACGGGGCGATCTCATCGGTGGTGCTTCTCGTTCCTTCCGGGAAAATCAGGACTGAGCGCCCCTCCTCAAGCAGGCGCTCTATCGGAGCCAGGGGGTCGGTATCGGGCAGAGGCTTGCGGTCTATCAAGACGGCGCGCAGGCCTTTCTCCGCGATGAAACGGCGAAAGGCGCTCGTTCCCCAATAATCGCGCGCCGCAACCGGATGGGTCATCCGGCGCACCGGCCAGGGCAAGGCGGCCATGACGGCGACGGTATCGATATGGCTGTTGTGATTGGCGAAATAGATGCGGCGGCTGGGATCGGGCGCGCAGCCCCGCCACTCGCTTCGGGCGCCGACCAGGATACGGACGAGCAGCACGAGAAACCGACGGATAATCGCGATCATAGTCTCTCCAGGGAATGTTTCAGCCTCAACGTGCGGGTGATGCAGGTGACGAGGCTGCCGGCCGCGATGATCGCGGATGCAAGGATCAGCGACCAATGGCTGGGGGATATCAGCGTCTCAACGCTCTGGGCAAGGAGACCCGCTGTCAGCACGGCCATGCGGCGTTGCTTGGCCATGATGCCGCTGAAATCCTGCGGCAGGCCCACCGATCCCCCGAACACCCTGATATAGGCAGTAAGGGCTGCGAGCAGCGCACACAACCAGCCAAGCCAGCCAAACCCGCAGGCATAACCAGCCGCGATCAGAAACAGGCTGTCGGCGACCCGGTCGGGGAATTCGTTGTAGATCGGCCCGCTCTTGGTTTTCTTTCCACCCTCGATCGCGACCATTCCATCCAGCAGATTGCAGACGAGCCGCAGTTGTACCGAGATCGCGGCACAAACCATGGCAATCGGATGTGTTGTGAAAACAATGAGCGCTGCGCCTATACCCGCGAATACGACCGATAAAAGCGAAATGCCGTTCGGTGTCGCGCCGCTCCGCGCCAGCCACGCGCTGAGGCCGATGGCCCAGGACGACGACCGGCTCGCGATCGGTCGCCGAGAGGCGTCCTCTTCTTCCCCCATTTCATGTCCCCCAACCCCAATGATGCTTGCATATCCTGCCGATGTCCTCACGCCAAGATATAACACCTTGTAAATCCAGCCCATCGCCTCAGCGCTTCGGCGAGCATGGGTCGAACAGCCTGATTTTTAAGCCCGTTTACCGCTTGACACATTTTTGGGCGCTACTATGATTTTTGAACCAAATGGTAAAAAAAAGGGGAGCAAAACAATGACCAAAGACATGCTGATCTCACGCCGGGCAGTGATTGCGTCGGGCATTGCGCTCGGCGTCAGCGGCTTCGCCCCGCTGGCAAGGGCGGCTGCGCCACTGAAGGTTGCCGGCATTCATGCGTCGCCGGTGGAAAATGCTTGGAATTCCTGTCTGCACAAGGCCCTGCAGGACGCGGCTAAGGAAGGCATGATCGAATATGTCTTCTCCGAAGGCGTCTCCGGCACCGATTATCCGCGCGCCATGCGCGAATATGCCGAACAGGGCAACAAGCTGATCATCGGCGAGGCCTATGCGGTGGAAAAAGAGGCCCGGCAGGTCGCAGCCGACTATCCCGATACCGCTTTCGTGCTGGGTTCGAGCGGTGAGCAGGCCGGCGACAATTTCGGCGTCTTCGGCACCTGGAACCATGACGGCGCCTATCTTGCCGGCATGCTGGCGGGCAAGATGACCAAGTCGAATGTCGTCGGTTCGGTCGGCGCCATTCCGATCCCCGAGGTCAACATGCTGATCAACGCGTTCGCGGCGGGCGTCAAGGCGGTCAATCCCGATGCCAAGCACCTCGTCTCGTTCATCGGCACATTCTTCGATCCGCCGAAGGCCCGCGAAGCCGGTCTTGCCCAGATCGATGCCGGCGCCGACATCCTGTTCGGCGAGCGCATCGGCACGGCCGATGCCGCCAAGGAACGCGGCATCAAGTCGGTCGGCTCGCTGATCGACTATACGCCGCGTTATCCCGATACGGTGTTCGCCAACGCCATGTGGTATTTCCGCCCGATCCTGAACGCCGCCATCGCCGATGTCGCGGCCGGAAAGCCGGTCGGCAGGAACTACACCTCTTACGGCCTGATGAAGGAAGGCGGCAGCGACATCGTCTTCGTCAAGGGTGTGGCGCCCGCCGATGCCGAGGCTGCGATGGAAGCCAAGCGGGCGGAGATCAAGGCCGGCACCTTCGAAGTTCCGAAGATGATGGACGAGCCGAAGTAATTCGGATCATGCAGGGCGATGCGACGGATCTGGCGGCGGCGATCAGGCGTGGCAAGCTGAGCGCTGCGGAGGCGATGCAGGCTTCTCTTGCCGCAGCCGTGCTGCAGGAGCCACTCGGCGCGGTCGCCTATCTCGATGCCGCCATGGGCCTCGCTTCGGCCGATGACCGCGACAGTGAGCGGCAAAGCGCGCCCGATCGCTTTGCGGCAAGGCCCTTTGCCGGCGTGCCGACCTTGGCAAAGGATCTTGGCGGCCCCTTCGCCGGGCTACCGGTCACGGCCGGTTCCTACCTCTTCGAAAGAAAGGGCAGCGAAGCGGATTCCGATCTCGCTGCTCGTTTCCGCGACGCCGGCTTCTGCCTATTCGGCCTGACGACCAGCCCAGAATTCGGCCTGTCGCTCGCCAGCGAACCGGCGATCGGGCCGATCTGCCGCAATCCGCTCGATCCGGCACGGACCGCGGGCGGCTCTTCCGGCGGTGCGGCGGCAGCCGTTGCCGCCGGAATCGTCGCCATCGCGCATGCCACCGATGCCGGCGGCTCGATCCGTGTGCCCGCCGCCTGCTGCGGCCTCGTCGGAATGAAGCCGACGCGCGGCGCCATTCCAGGCGGGCCATCCTTCGGCAACCACTTGGCCGGTATCGCGAGCGAACTCGCGGTCTGCCGTTCGGTGCGGGATACGGCGCTGATTTTCGACAGGCTGAGCGGCAAATCGCGAGGACCTTTTCCCGACCCCTCCCCTGTCGATAGCGATAACGGCCGTTTGCGGATCGGCCTGCTTGCCGATACCGGCTCGGCCTATCCGACCGACGGTGATCGGCTCGCAGTCGTCGAGGCTGCGGCCCGTGCGCTGGAGAGCGACGGACATGAGGTCGTTCCGCTCGCCTGGGCCGAGTTCGAATGGAGCGTCGCCGCCGGCGGCCGCGCCTTCGCCGATATCGTCTCCGTCAATCTGGCTGCACTTATGAAGGCGACAGCACTCGATGAAAGCAGGGCCGAGCCGCTGACGCAGGCCTTTGCGGCGCGCGGACGGGCGCTTCCGGCGACATCACTCTGGAACAGTCTGAACGATGCCGTTCTGGTGAGCCGTAACCTCTGGGCGCTGTTCGACAGGGTCGATTGCATCCTCATGCCGATGCTATCTTCCGCACCTCTTGTGATCGGCTCCTTTCCATCCGATCATGCCGACACGGATCTGCATCTCGAGCGGATGACGGCATTTGCGCCGCTTGCCTGCCTCGCCAATATTTCGGGTTTTCCTGCTTTGACACTGCCTTTCGGACAGGATGAGCATGCTATGCCGCTGCCGGTGCAAATCATGGCGCCGATGGGTCACGAGCCGCGTCTGCTGTCGCTTGCCGCACGCCTGGAGGCCGAGGGGCGATGGCAGCACCGTTTTCCCGTTGCGGGATTGCCGTCATGACCGGGCCTGTGCTGGAAATTATCGGCGTCAGCAAGCGCTTCGGCGACAATCTGGCCAATGACGATATTTCCATGACGCTTGCCAAGGGCGAGGTCGTGGCCCTGCTTGGCGAGAATGGTGCCGGCAAGACCACGCTGATGAGCATCCTTTTCGGCCATTACATGCCGGATGCCGGGCGAATTCTGATCGAGGGTGCGGAGGTTCCGCAGGGCAAGCCGCGTGCGGCGATCCGCGCCGGCATCGGCATGGTGCATCAGCATTTTTCGCTGGCGCCGAATCTGACCGTTCTCGAAAACGTCATGACCGGCACTGAAAGACTGTGGTCCTGGCGCTCGGGAACAACAGCGGCGCGGAAGAAGCTGCTCACAATTTCCGAGCGCTTCGGCCTCAAGGTTGATCCGGATGCCCGCCTTGGCGACTTGTCGGTCGGCGAGCAGCAGCGCGTTGAGATCCTCAAGGCGCTCTACAACGATGCCCGCATCCTGATCCTCGACGAGCCGACGGCGGTGCTGACCAACATCGAGGCCGAGCGGCTGTTCACGACGCTGAAGGAAATGGCCCGCCAGGGGCTGTCGCTGATCTTCATCTCGCATAAGCTCGACGAGGTCATGGCAGCGGCCGACCGCATCGTGGTCTTACGCGGCGGCAAGATGGTCGCCGAGCGCAGGGCGTCGGAAACCAGCAAGGCGGAACTTGCCGAACTGATGGTCGGACGCCGCGTGACGCGGCCGGTGCGCGAGCCGTCGACACCGGGCGCCGTTGCCCTCGAAGCCGCCGATGTGACGGTGCGCATCGGCGGCATCGATCGGCTGAAGTCGATCAGCTTCCGGCTGCACCAGGGCGAGATCCTCGGCATCATCGGCGTTTCGGGCAATGGCCAGGCGACATTGGCGCATCTTCTCTCCGGGATGCTGGCGCGTAGCGGCGGCGACCTCATGTTGTTCGGGGAAGCCATCGGCAATCTTGGTGTTTCCGATGTCGTCGACGCCGGCATCGGCCGCATTCCCGAGGATCGTAACGAGGAGGGCGTGATCGGTGAAATGGCGATCTGGGAAAACGCCGTGCTGGAGCGCATCGCCTCACCGGGTTTTTCGCGCCGTGGCCTCGTCAACCGCAAGGCGGGCATGGCCTTTGCCAGGGAAATTATCGACGGATTCGATGTCCGCGGCGGCGGCCCGGCCATGCGCACCCGGCTGCTCTCGGGCGGCAATATGCAAAAGCTTATTCTCGGCCGGAACCTGCATCGGCGGCCGCGCATCCTGATTGCCGCGCAGCCGGCGCGCGGTCTCGACGAAGGGGCCGTGGCGGCTGTCCACGCCCGCCTGCTCGAAGCCCGCCGCCAGGGTACCGCCGTGCTGCTGATCTCGGAAGACCTCGACGAGGTGATCGCGCTTGCCGATCGCATCCAGGCGATCGTCGGGGGGCGCCTGTCTCCGCCCGTCGAGGCCGAAAGCGCCGGTGCCCGCAAGCTGGGGCTGATGATGGCCGGCGAATGGCAGGAAACCCCAGAGGCCGGCCATGCGATTTGAGCGCCGCGAGCACCGTCCGCTTTACCTGCTGATCGTCACGCCTGTGATCGCGGTGATTGCCGCGCTGGCGCTGGCCGGCATCCTGATCGCTATTGCCGGCGCACCTGTTCTCGATGCCTATTGGCGCATCCTGACCGGTGCTTTCGGCTCGCGCCTCTCGGCAACCGAAACGCTGACGCGGGCAACGCCGCTGATGCTGACAGGACTTGCCGCCGCCGTCGCCTTCCGGGCGCGGCTCTGGAATATCGGTGCCGAGGGTCAGTTCTATCTCGGCGCCATCGCCGTTGCCGCGGCAAGCTCGAAGCTGTTCGGCGATCTTCCCGCCCCCATCCTCATTCCGCTGCTGCTGCTGGTCGGCGCCATTGCCGGCATGGTGCTGATCCTGATCCCGCTCTGGCTCAGGCTGCGCTTCTCGGTCGATGAAGTCGTCACCAGCCTGCTCCTGAACTTCATCGCCGTGCTGTTCGTCTCGATGCTGATCGATGGCGTTCTCAAGGATCCGCTGGCCTTCGGCTGGCCGCAGTCGCAATCCGTCAGCGATCACGCCATGCTGCCGAAGCTGATCGCCCGCTCGCGCCTGCATATCGGCTTTGCGATTGCAATCGCGCTGGCTGTTGTCGTCCATTTCATCCAGTCGCGCACCGTGTTTGGCATGCAGTCGCGCGCCGCAGGCCTCAATCCCACCGGTGCAGTCTTTGCCAGCGTCCCGCTCGGCAGAACGCTGGTGAAGGTCGCCTGTCTCTCCGGCGGGCTTGCGGGGCTCGCTGGAGCGATCGAGGTCATGGGCGTCAAGGGTTATGTGACGACCGACCTGTCGCCGGGCTTCGGCTATGCCGGTATCGTCGTCGCCATGCTCGCCAACCTCGATCCACTCGGCGTTGTCTTCGCCGCCATTTTCACCGCCACCATGTTCGTGGGCGCGGATGGTATGAGCCGCGGCCTCGGCATCCCGACCTATATCGCCGATGTCACGGTGGCGCTGTCGCTGCTGACGATGCTGATCGCATTGTTCTTTACCCAATACAGGATCCGGCAATGATGCAACTGTTCGACATCATCGCTTCATCAGGGCTCTGGGCGGCAATCCTGCGGATCGCCACGCCGCTGATTTTCGGCACGCTCGGCGCACTGCTTTGCGAGCGCGCCGGCGTGCTCAATCTCGGCATCGAAGGCATCATGACCTTCGGTGCGATGATCGGCTGGCTTTCGGTCTATCACGGCGCCGATCTCTGGACCGGCCTGCTGATTGCGGCGGTGGCCGGCGGCGTCTTCGGCCTGCTGCATGCGGGGCTGACGGTAACGCTCGGCCTCTCCCAGCATGTCTCCGGTCTCGGCGTCACGCTGTTTGCCTCCAGCTTCAGCTATTATGTCTTCCGGCTAATCGTGCCGCTTGCCAATACCCCGCCCACCATCATGCCGTTCCAGCCAATCGCCATTCCGGGTCTCTCGACATTGCCCTTCATCGGGCCGGCCTTCTTCACGCAGACGGCGCCGACCTATCTGGCGATCGGCATCGCCCTGCTGATGGCCTACGTCATCTTCCGCACGCCCGTGGGGCTTGCAATCCGCATGACCGGCGAGAACCCGCATGCAGCCGAAGCCCAGGGCGTCAATCCGATGAAGGTGCGCTATGGCGCGGTTATCATGGGAAGCGCGCTGATGGGAATGGGTGGCGCTTTCCTGACACTGTCGGCCTTCAACAGCTTCTTTCCCACAATGGTGCAGGGACGCGGCTGGATCTGCATCGCGCTCGTCGTCTTCGCCTCCTGGCGGCCGGGCCGCGCGCTGTTCGGCGCCCTGCTCTTTGCCTTTTTCGACGCCTTTCAGCTTCGGTTGCAAACCGCACTCAGCGGGCTCGTGCCCTATCAGCTATTTCTGATGACGCCCTATATCCTTTCCATTGCCGCCCTTGCCGTCATGGCCCGCCGCGCCCGCGTTCCACAGGCGCTGATGCAGCCCTATCGGCGCGGCGAACGCTGAACCTATCCTTTCCAATGAGGCTCCGATGCTCGATCTGATCGTCAGAAATGCAAATCTCCCCGATGGCCGAAAGGGTATCGATATCGGCATCCAGAGCGGCAAGATCATCGCTGTCGAGCCCAATCTCCAGGCGCAGGCAGGAGAAGAGATCGACGCGACCGACCGGCTGGTCAGCCCGCCCTTCGTCGATCCGCATTTCCATATGGACGCCACCCTGTCGCTCGGCCTGCCGCGCATGAACGTATCCGGCACGCTGCTCGAGGGCATTGCGCTCTGGGGAGAGTTGCGCCCGATCGTGACGAAGGAGGAACTGGTCGATCGTGCGTTGCGCTACTGCGATCTGGCGGTGACGCAGGGGCTGCTCTTCATCCGCAGCCATGTCGATACCAGCGATCCGAGGCTGGTGACCGTCGAGGCGATGATCGAGGTTCGCGAGAAGGTCGCGCCCTATATCGATCT
The DNA here is from genome assembly GCF_025152745.1 of Rhizobium sp. WSM4643. NCBI lineage: Bacteria > Pseudomonadati > Pseudomonadota > Alphaproteobacteria > Hyphomicrobiales > Rhizobiaceae > Rhizobium > Rhizobium sp. WSM4643. The sequence continues at coordinate 108,874 of NZ_CP104042.1, forward strand.
GCAGCTGGTCGCCTTTCCCCAGGACGGTTATTACCGCTCGCCGGGCGCAATCGATGCTTTCAACCGCGCCCTCGACATGGGCGTCGATATCGTCGGCGGCATTCCGCACTTCGAGCGGACCATGGGCGAAGGTACGGCGTCGGTCGAGGCGCTCTGCCGCATCGCCGCCGATCGCGGCCTGCCGGTCGACATCCATTGCGACGAAACCGACGATCCGCTCTCTCGCCATATCGAGACGCTGGCTGCGGAAACCATCCGCTTCGGCCTGCAGGGACGTGTCGCCGGCTCGCATCTGACCTCGATGCACTCGATGGACAATTATTACGTCTCCAAGCTCATTCCGCTGATGGCGGAGGCTGCGATCAACGTCATCCCCAATCCGCTGATCAACATCATGCTGCAGGGCCGGCACGACACCTATCCGAAACGCCGCGGCATGACCCGCGTGCGGGAGCTGATGGATGCCGGGCTCAACGTTTCCTTCGGGCACGACTGCGTCATGGACCCCTGGTATTCGATGGGATCGGGCGACATGCTGGAGGTTGGACATATGGCAATCCATGTCGCGCAGATGGCCGGCATCGACGACAAGAAGAGGATCTTCGACGCGCTGACCGTCAATTCGGCGAAGACGATGGGACTTGCAGGCTACGGCCTGGAAAAGGGATGCAACGCCGACCTCGTCATCCTTCAGGCCAGCGACACGCTGGAAGCGTTACGGCTGAAGCCGAACCGACTGGCGGTGATCCGCCGTGGCGAGGTCATCGCCCGCTCGGCGCCGCGCATTGGCGAGCTCTTCCTCACCGGGCGCCCGGCACGGATCGACGGCGGCCTGGATTACGCACCTCGTTATTGAAAGGCGGCGGAAAGAAGGGGGCTGGAAGTCGCGACCTCCTCAATCCGTCTTTGCCAGGAGCCTATTTCTTCGAAGCCTCATAGAGCGCCTTGGTTTCGGCGCTCATCGGATAGAGGCCGGGCAACGGCGTGCCTTCATCGATCCTGGTCATGATCCAGGCTTCCATGCGCTCCTGTTCCGGCGCTTCGGTCAGCACGGCGTCGAGCAGATCGGCCGGGATCAGCACCGCGCCGTCCTGGTCGACGACGATGATGTCATCGGGGAAAACAGCCACGCCGCCGCAGCCGATCGGCTGCTGCCAAGCGACGAAGGTGAGGCCGGCGACTGAAGGCGGTGCTGCGACGCCGCTGCACCAGACCGGCAGGTTGGCATCGAGCACGCCGGCAAGGTCGCGGACAACGCCGTCGGTGACGAGTGCGGCAACGCCTCTCTTCTGCATGCGGGCGCAGAGGATATCGCCGAAGATGCCGGCATCGGTGACGCCCATCGCGTCGACGACGGCGACACAGCCCTCCGGCATCGCCTCGATCGCGGCGCGCGTCGAGATCGGCGAGGCCCAGGATGCCGGCGTCGCCAGATCTTCGCGGGCCGGCACGAAGCGCAGGGTGAAGGCAGGGCCGACGATGCGGGGCTGGCCGGGCTTCAGGGGAACGGCGCCGCGGATCCAGACGTTTCGCAGGCCCTTCTTCAAAAGAACGGTCGTCAGGGTCGCCGTCGAGACGGCCTTGAGGGTTGCTATCGCTTCAGCGCTGAGAGCCATCGGTTATCGGTTCCAATTCGGTTTCTGTCAGATGCTCTGGATCATGCCGCCATCGACGCGGATCACCGAGCCGGTGAGATAGGAGGCAGGTTCGCTCGCCAGGAAGGTGACGACATTGCCATATTCTTCGGGCCGGCCATAGCGGCCGAGCGGAATGCTGCCGGTGCTTTCTGCGACGACGTCATCGATGGAGCGGTTTTCGCGTTTGGCCTTCTGCTCGTCGAGGAAGGTGATGCGGCCGGTGGCGATCCGGCCCGGCAGGACGATGTTGACGGTGATGCCGTCGCGCCCGACCTCGCGCGCCAGTGTTTTCGACCAGCCGACCAATGACAGGCGCAGTGCCTTCGAGATGCCGAGATTGGGGATCGGCGCGACCACGCCCGACGAGGTCGAGGTGACGATGCGCCCCCATTTGCGCGCCCGCATCTCAGGCAGCACACGATCGGCAATGGCGATGACGGAGAGCACCATGCTCTGGAAATACTGGTTCCAGAGCGTCGGATCCTGGCCGGAGACGGTGGTCGGTGGTGGGCCGCCGGTATTGTTGACAAGGATGTCGACCGGTCCGAACTGCCGTTCGATTGCAGCGACATGCGCATCGATTGAATCGAGATCGGAAAGATCCCATTGTAGTGCCAGCGCCTTGCCACCTTCGGATTCGATCGCAGCCGCGGTCTTCTCAGCGGCGGCGAGGTCGATATCCGCTGCGGCAATTCTGGCGCCTTCGCGCGCAAGTTTGACGGCAATCGCGCTGCCCAGTCCGCCGCCGGCGCCAAGCACCAGGGCGGTCTTGTCCTTCAGGCCGAAATCCATTCCATCCGTCTCCTCAATGATCGGCCATCCTTCGGAGCAATGGACTATAAATAAAATATCGCTTCTGCTTCGTTCAAGAGATAGAAAAACTATCGATGGACACGCGTTTTCTCGAAACCTTCATTGTCGTTGCCGAGCGGCACTCGCTGGCGGAAGCCGCCCAGCGGCTGAACCTCACGCCTGCGGCCGTCGCCCAGCGCATCCGCGCATTGGAGGCTGAGCTCGGGGTGCGGCTGCTGGTGCGCTCCGGCCGCGTCATGCGGCCGACGGAGGCGGGTTTTGCCATTCTCGAACGCTGCAGGGATCTGGTGCGCGATACACGCGACCTGAAGGCGATGGCCGGCACCGCGACGATTTCGGGCGAGATGCGGATCGGGGCGATCAATACGGCGCTAACCGGTCTTGTTCCCGACATTCTCCACCGTCTCGCCCAGGACTATCCGCTGATCGAGATCTTCCTCAAGCCGGGCGCTTCGATGGACCTCTATGCCGAGGTTTTGAACGGCGGGCTGGATGCGGCCTTCATCATCGAACCGCGATTTCCGATACAAAAGACGCTGACTTTCAACAAGCTGCGCCAGGAACCCCTGGTGCTGATCGCTCCGCGGGACTGCGAAGGCGCGGATCCGCTCGAACTCCTGCAGACCCTGCCCTTCATCCGTTACGACCGCAACCAGTGGGGCGGCCACATCGCCGAGGAATATCTGCGCGAGATCGGCATCCATCCGGTCGAGCGTTATGAGCTTGACGCGCTGGAGGCGATCGCGGTGATGGTAGACCGTGGTCTCGGGATATCGATCGTGCCGGTTGGGCGCCGCCCTGGCCGGCTGGGCTTAATATCCTCAAGCTGCCCCTGCCCCGCTCGTCCGCCGTGCGCACCGTCGGCATCGTGGTGACGCGATCCTCGCCGAGGACAAATCTCGTCGCCGCGCTTCTGGAAACCAGCCGCGCGGCGATGGGAGCCTGATCAATTTCAGGCGATCTTCTGGCGGACCGGCAGCTTCCAGCCGGGCCGGACGAAATGGCAGGTATAGCCATTCGGAATCCGCTCCAGATAATCCTGGTGCTCGGGTTCGGCTTCCCAGAAATCGCTGACCGGCACAACTTCGGTGACGACCTTGCCAGGCCACAGGCCTGATGCATCGACGTCGGCGATCGTATCCCTGGCGACGCGCTCCTGCTCAGGAGTGACGTAGAAGATCGCCGAGCGGTAACTCAAGCCAACATCGTTGCCCTGGCGGTTGCGCGTGCTCGGGTCGTGGATCTGGAAGAAGAATTCGAGGATTTCCCGATAGCTGATCATTGCGGGGTCGAAGATGATCTCGATCGCCTCGGCATGGGTTCCGTGGTTGCGGTAGGTGGCATTTGGCACATCGCCGCCGGTATAGCCGACGCGGGTCGAAATCACGCCCTTGTATCGGCGGATAAGGTCCTGCATACCCCAGAAGCAACCACCGGCGAGGACTGCACGTTCTTCGGTCATTGGATATCTCCTTTTCCGCAAGAGATAGTATCTCCTGCCGCCGATTTCCACTCGGGGCAATCAGCACAGCTGTGCAATTTCCCTGCCGATACGCCCGATCCTGTCATGTCGATGTTACGCGCCGGCGCTAGCAAAGCCTTGGACAATCCTGCGGAGGCTGAGCCTCGACACCTGATGGAGACGGTTATGAATAGACGCGAATTTCTGATCACATCGTCAGCTGCAGCCGGTCTGCTGGCTCTTCCGCGTTTCGCATCGGCTGCGGCCGGCACGATCGATCTCTACAGCGGTTCGGATGCCAACATCGTCGACCTCTGGAACAACGTCATCCGCCCGGCCTTCGAAAAGGCGCATCCGGGTGTTGCGCTGAAGGTGACCGATGCCGGCGACAATAATGGTCTGCGCGCCATCGCCGACCGTGCGCTCGCCGCACTGAAGACGAAGACCAATCCGCAGGCTGACGTTTTCGAGCAATTCGATCCGCGCCTGCCGTCCGGCGGCATCGATGCCGGGCTCTGGGTCAAATTCTCCGCCGAAAACATCGAAGGCTACGACCATATCAACCCGCTTGCCTTCGATACCCCCTACTCCCTTCCCTATCGCGGTTCGCAGGTGCTTCTCGCCTACGACACGACCAAGCTCGATCCGAAGGATGCGCCAAAGAGCTGGGATCAGCTCACCGCATGGATCAAGGCCAGTCCGGGCCAGTTCATCTACAACAGACCCGACAAGGGCGGTTCAGGCGGAAATTTCGTCCGCCGCGCGATCCATGAGGCCAATGGCCGCGATCCGAAGAAGTTCAAGATCGATAATTTCACAGCCGACTTCGCCACTGAGACGCTGACGCCGGCCTGGAAGATCCTCAACGACCTCGCGCCCGCGCTCTACGACAAGGGCGCCTATACATCAGGCAACACCCAGTCGATCCAGCTGCTCGCCCAGGGCGTCGTTACCATGGTGCCGGTCTGGTCGGACCAGGTGCTGCAGGCAATCTCGCAGGGCGTGCTGCCTGATACAACCGGCCTCGTGCAGCTTACCGATCTTGCCCTTTGCGGCGGCTTCTCCAGCATCACCGTCTTCTCGAACGGCGCCAACAAGGATGCGGCGCTGAAGCTGGCTGCATTCATGCTGACGAAGGAAATGCAGGAAGCGATCATCACCGAGATCGGCGGCTTCCCCGCCATCTCGTGGGACCACATTTCCGACGACCTCCGCAAGAAATATGCCGACGTCATTCCGTCGACCATCCCGACCTTCCCGGGCGGCGATTGGGAAAAGGCGATCGCCGACGGCTGGTACCGCAATGTCGCTCCGGGTATCAGCCGCACCTGATGTCCACTGACACTGCGCCGGCGGTTCTGCGCCGTCACCCGTTCATCAACAGGGGGAGCTCGATCGGGCTCCTCCTCGTTGCCCTGCCGGTCTTCCTGCTCGCATGGCTGATCGTCTTCCCGATCTTATCGGCGGTCTTCGGCACGATTTTCGTTCGAGGCCCCGACGGCGCGACGCAGTTTTCGCTTGCCTCTTACCGCTTCTTCTTCACCGACGGCTACAGCCTCGGCAATCTGTGGCTGACGCTCTGGACCACTGCCGTCTGCGGCATTCTGCTTCTGGCGATCGGTCTTCCAATCGCGCTTTACCTCCGGTTCTCGCAAGGACGCCTTGCCGCCTATGTGCAGGCTCTCGCGATCTTCCCGATGTTCGTGCCGTCGATCATTCTGGCCTATGCGCTGATCCGCACCATCGGTCCGAACGGCACCGTCGACCTGCTGCTGAATGCCATCGGCCTGCCCAAGCTGCGTACGCCCTATCTGACGCCGTGGGGGCCGGTCATCGGCCTCGTCTGGGACAATCTTCCCTTGACGGTGCTGATGCTGACATCAGGGCTCTCCTCCGTCTCGAACAGCGCCATCGAAGCCGCCCGCGATGTCGGTGCAAGGCCGCTCCGGGTGTTCATCTCGATCATCCTGCCGCGCATGGGCAATTCCCTGCTGGTGACCGCGTCCTTCGCCGTGCTCGGCATCTTCTCTGCCTTCACCCTGCCCTATGTGCTCGGCTCGGCATCGCCGGAGATGATGGGACCGTTCATGCAGCGCACCTTTGCCGACATGAACGACCCGCTGAACGCCATGACCCAGGCCGTCATCACCTTCGGCTTCTGCCTAGTCTTCGGCATTCTCTACATCAGGTCGATCGCCCGCAACCGCGAGGCCCGGCCATGAGTGCCGGCAGATCGAGCTTCGGCCTGCGCTTCGACTGGATCGGCTTGCTCTTCGCCTGCCTGCTGACGCTGTTCATCGCGCTGCCGCTGATCGTCGTCGGGACATGGGCCTTCACCGAGATCTGGCGTTACCCCTCGGTGATCCCACAGCAGTTCGGCCTGCGTTTCTGGGGCCAGACGTTGGCGCGTCCGGATGTCTGGGACGCGCTCTTCCTCAGCTTGCGGCTGACCGCCACGGTGACCATTCTTTCCGCCGTCATCTGCCTTCCCGCGGCTTACGCCTTCGCGCGCATGCGCTTTCCCGGCAGAAACATCCTGTTCCTGTCGTTCCTCTCATCGCATGCCTTTCCGAAATTCGGCCTGCTCGTCGCCATTGCCGGCATCTTCCTGCAGCTCGGCCTGATCAGCACCTTCTGGGGCGTTGTGTTGATCCAGCTTGTCGGCACGCTGATGCTGATGATCTGGATTCCGGTCGCAGCCTTCCAGAATGTCGACCGGCGCATGGAAGAGGCGGCGCGCGATGCCGGCGCAACCCCGCTGCGCGTCTTCTGGTCGATCACCCTGCCGCAGGCCGCACCGACGATATCAGCAGCACTGCTTTTGACCTTCGTCGGCACATTCTACGAGACCGAAGGCGCCTGGCTAATCGGCGCGCCTCAAGTCCGCACCATGCCGGTGCTAATGATCAGCTTCATCAACAATCAGATCGTCGTGCAATACGGTGCCGTACTGTCAGTCATGCTGTGGGTGCCGTCCTTCATCGCGTTGATGTTTGCCCGCCGGGTGATCGGCACCGGCGCCTTTGCGAGAGGCTTCGGCGCCTAAGGCATCGCTTATCAGGAAAGGGTTTGAGAATGGCACATCTTTCGATCGAGGGCGTTTCGAAGCTGTTCGGGACCACCTTTGCCGTTCGCGACTTCTCGCTCGAAGTGAGCGATGGCGAGCTCGTCTGCCTGCTCGGCCCATCCGGTTCCGGCAAGTCGACGCTTCTCAGAATGATCGGCGGTTTCGAGCGCCCGAGCGGCGGAACGATCCGCATCGATGCGAAGGATGTGACGGCGCTGCCGCCCGAGCGGCGCCCGACCGGCATGGTGTTTCAGAGCCATGCGCTCTGGACGCACATGGATGTCTTCAACAACATCGCCTTCGGCCTGAAGCTCCGCCGGCTGCCGAAAGCGGAGATTCGCCAGCGTGTCGAGGATGCTTTAGCCTTGGTCGGTCTCGCCGATTACGGACGGCGGATGACGACTCAGCTCTCCGGCGGTCAGCAGCAGCGCGTCGCGCTTGCCCGCTCGCTCGTGCTCGAGCCGAAGATCCTTCTGCTCGACGAGCCCTTCGCCAGCCTTGACCAGCATCTGCGCGAAAGGCTGCGGGAGGAAGTGCGCGATATCCAGCAGCGCCTCGGCATCACCACGCTCTTCGTCACCCATGGCCAGGACGAGGCCTTAGCGCTCGCCGACCGCATCGTCGTCATGCGCGACGGACGCACCGAACAGATCGCGCCGCCAAGCACTATCTACCGGCAGCCGCAGACAGCTTTCGTCGCCGGTTTCATCGGCTCGATGAATTTTGTCCAGAGCCGCGTTAGAAACGGTGTCTGCGAGCATCCGCTGTTCCCGCTTGCGGTTCCCGTCGAGGATGGGCCGGTGACGCTGGCCGCCCGCCCGGAAGCGCTGACGATCCGTTCCTCGGACCGCGTCGATGCCGCGACAGTCCATCGCATCGTCGATTTCGGCACCCACAAGATGGTCGATGTCGATCTTGCCGACGGCACCCGTCTGAAGGCGATGATGGCGCCGGACGATCGGATCCGGGCCGGGATGAGGGTCGAGCCGTGCTTCTCCCGCTTTTTTATCTTCCGTCACAACGAGCTTGTGCATTCCGAGTTGCAGATCCTGCCGCAGTACCCCGGTGAGCGAATCAAGTCGAATACATGCCTTTGATTCGGCATGAGCGGCGCTTCAGATGTTGACTGTGCCGGCTCACGCCGTGTGATCTGATACCAGGTCGGTGTTTTCGAACTAAAGTTAAAGTTTATTCTACTTTTTCCATAGGCTTTTTATGTATCCGTGGTTGTGCGGAGCGACCGCCATTTCGATTATCTGAAACAATTCAAATAGAAATGCGCGAATCTTACACGAATGCATTCGTACATTTACATATTATAAATGTCTTCATTTAAGAATTGGCCCTATCAAAAGTGATGGTATTTGATGGCTTCCCGCCTGCAATAATTGGCCATTGTGAAACTATGGAGGAATGAATGTTGGGATTTGGCGCAGGCGCCGATGCAAGGGCCGTTCTCGAAGCGATGAGCAAGTCTCAGGCGATCATCGAGTTCAAGCTGGATGGTACAATCATCACCGCGAACGAAAACTTTTGCCGGGCGCTCGGTTATCAGCTTTCCGAAATCGTCGGTCAACATCATCGCCTCTTTGTCGATCCGGCTGAGGCAGCCAGTTCCGACTATAAAGACTTCTGGGCAAAACTAGCGCGCGGCCAGTTCGATCAACGGCAATATAAGCGCATCGGCAAGGGCGGCACGGAGGTCTGGATCGAGGCCTCCTACAACCCGGTCATTCGCGGGGGCAAGCCGTATAAGGTCGTCAAATTCGCGACCGATATCACCGCGCAGAAGCTCAAGGCGGCCGAAGATAGCGGTAAGCTGAACGCCATCTCGCGCGCCCAGGCAGTCATCGAGTTCACTCCGAAAGGCGATATTCTCACCGCAAATGAGAATTTCCTGACGACACTCGGCTACGAACTGGCGGAAATCCAGGGCAAACATCACTCGATGTTCTGTGAGCCAAGCTATAGCAACAGTGAAGACTATCGTCGGTTCTGGACGAAGCTTGCCGCGGGAGAATTTGTTGCGGATGAGTTCTTGCGCATCGGCAAGGGCGGCAAGAAGGCCCATATCCAGGCATCATACAATCCGATCTTCGACATGAACGGCAAAGTGTTCAAGGTCGTCAAATTTGCGACCGATGTCACCACGCGCGTCGGAAATGTCGACCAGCTCGCGGGAGCGCTAAAAGCTTTGTCAGAGGGCGATCTGATGCAGACCATCGCCATGCCCTTCCTGCCCGCCTTGGAGAAGCTGCGCGCTGATTTTAACGACGCTTCATCGAAGCTTCGCGTTACATTGCAGACAATCTCGCAGAACGCTGGCGCCATCGCTGCGGCATCGCAACAAATACAATCCGCCTCGAACGATCTGTCCAAGCGTACCGAGCAGCAGGCTGCTTCCGTCGAGGAGACGGCCGCTGCGCTGGAGGAGATCACAACCACCGTCGCTGATTCCAGTTCCCGCGCCCAGGAAGCAGGGCAGCTTGTTCGCAAGACCAAGGAGAACGCGGAAAATTCTGGCAACATTGTCAGTCAAGCCGTCGACGCGATGGGCAAGATCGAAAAGTCCGCCAGCGAGATCGCCAACATTATCGGCGTGATCGACGAGATCGCATTCCAGACCAATCTTCTGGCGCTCAATGCAGGTGTTGAAGCGGCCCGGGCCGGCGACGCTGGCAAGGGCTTCGCCGTCGTCGCTCAGGAAGTTCGCGAACTCGCCCAGCGATCGGCCAAGGCGGCAAAGGAAATCAAGGAGCTGATCAACGCCTCGAACGAACACGTCAAAAGCGGTGTCACATTGGTTGGTAACACCGGCAAGGCATTGCAGGAAATCGTGACCCAGGTCGTCCAGGTCAACGGTAATGTCGGCGCCATCGTCGAAGCCTCCAAAGAGCAGGCAACGGGTCTCAAGGAAATCAACACCGCCGTCAATACGATGGACCAGGGCACACAGCAAAATGCCGCCATGGTCGAGGAGACGACGGCCGCGGCGCATAGCCTTGCCAAGGAAGCAGATCAACTCTTCGATCTCCTCGGTCAGTTCAACATCGGGACAGGTGCCGGTGCACCTCGCGCCGTCCCGGTTGCAGCCGACCGGCATTTGCGGGCTATGCCGTCGCCAGCCCGTCAGATGACGGCGAAGGTTGCCCGAGCATTCAGCGGCAATGTGGCGCTCAAAGGCGGCGACAGCTGGGAGGAGTTTTGATGGCGTCGACATCCAAAAATCGCGATGGACGCACGTCTCTCGAAATCATTGCATTCCAATTGCATGGTCAGAGCTTCTGTATCGAAACCACCTCCATTCGAGAGATCCGTGGATGGGCAGCTTCGACGCCGATCCCGCACGCGCCGCCGGAAATGGTCGGCATCATTAACTTGCGAGGCGTCGTCATTCCCACCATCGACTTATGTCGCAAGCTGGGGATGCCTTCGTCGGAAGCGACCGAACGCAGCGCAATCGTGGTCGCCGAAGTTCACGGCAAACCGATCGGCCTTATGGTGGATCAGGTCACCGATATGCTTTCGATCAACGCCGATGATCTGCAACAGGCTCCAGAGATTGTCAGTTCGCCGGACCGCTCATACTGTGAAGGAATTATCACTCACCAGTCTGGGATGATTTGCTTCCTCAGCTTGACCCGGATGTTCGCTGACGATGACGAAGCATTGGCCGCTTAGATGCTGATGATTTTAGGCCGGCTCGGCCTAAAATCTGAATCAGCATCTAAATCAAATAAATAGAGCATGATGTCGTCCGAAAACCGCCCATAGGCATCGTCCTCTAGTACCGCGCCAACACAGTTGTTGGCGCGGCATTCGCCTATGCGAAACCGGGATAATTGCGCCGGAATGCATCGGTTCACGTCCTGATCTGGAAGCCTTCCAGCAGCCAGGGATGCAGCGCCTTGCTGGCAGCCAGGATGTCGCTCTTTCCGACAACCTTAGCGCCGGAAAAACGGGTGACGATGCCGCCCGCCTCTTCGACCATCAGAGCCGAGGCGCCGAAATCATGGATCGCGAGCCCGTCCTCGAAGAATCCGTCCAGCCGGCCGCAGGCGACATAGGCGATCGACAGGGCCGCCGAGCCGAGGCGGCGCACACCCGCCGTATTCGCCATCAGGCGTTTGATGGCCTCGAAATAGGTCTCTTCCGCAACCGCCGTGACCTGGCCGGGGATCGGCAGCCCGGCGCCGACAAGCACGTTCTCGACGTCGCCGACATCGGCGCAGTGGATACGCTCGCCGTTCAGATAAGCGCCGCCACCGATCTCGGCGCTGAACAGCTCGTCCTGCATGGCGTCATAGACGACGCCCATGACGAGCCTGCCGCTTTCGACGATCGAGATCGTCATGCCGAAATGCGGAACGCCCCAGGCGTAATTGGTCGTGCCGTCGATCGGGTCGATGTAGATAACAGGCGTTTCGGGACCCGCCGTGCGGTTGCCGACGGCTTCCTCGCCTTGGATGGCGTAGTCCGGGAAGGCCTTCGTCATCTCGTCGACGATGATCCGCTCGACGGCGAGATCGATTTCGGTCTGATAGTCGCGCGGCGCCTTGGCGAGCATCTCCTGGGATCTGCGCCGCCGCAGGGAGCCGCGGGCAGTTTCGCCCGCCTTCAATACCGTTTCGGCAAGCACGACAAGGCGGAACGAGGCGGTCGGGGAAAGACGCGCGGAAATCGGGGAAGATGTCATGAGAAAGGTCCGGATGCTGCTGGATATGACGGAGTGAATCGCAAGGAGCCCATCCCTTCGCAGAGGCCGATGATGATTTTATGAAGCGCGCTCATGCCGAGCGGATTATCGCAGGATCGTTTCAAGCTCGGAAATGGTCGGAAACGCCTTTCTTGTTCCATGTCTTGAGACGGTGATGGCTGCGGCTGCCACTGCGTGTTCGATGGCTAGCCTGTCCAACCGCTGTCCGCGCAGCGCGCAGGATGCAAGTGCTGCGGCCATGAATGTATCGCCTGCGCCCGTTGTATCCACAACATCGCAGACCTGGGCGGGCACTTCGATGCTATCGTGCCGATTCACCAGCGTCGCGCCTTCGCCGCCCAGCGTCAGGACGATTTCGCGCAGCCCTCGGCTCAGCAGATATTCGGCAGCATCCCTGCCCGTCGTTCCCGTCAGGGCCTGCGCCTCGCCCTTGTTGAGGAAGGCGATGTCGATCAATCCCCAAAGATCGGAGAAATAGGTGCGCACCGGCGAGGGATTGAAAGCGGTGACCATGCCGATCGCTCTTGCATGCTCGAGAATGTCGCGTGTCGTCCGGTCGGACAGATTGCCCTGCAGCATTATGAAATCGCCGCTACCGGCCGCCGACAGCGTCCGCCTGACATGGGAGAGGGACAGGCTTTGCGCCGATTCCGTCGTCGTGACGATGGCATTTTCGCCGCTCGGCAGCCGGAAGATGATCGAGACATCGCTCGATGCATTTTCCATTTCGATCAGTTCGCTTTGAAGCGGTTCGTCCGCGAGGTAATGGCGAATGGTATCGGCCCTGGCATCCCTGCCGACCGGCGCCACCAGCGTTGTCGGAACGCCGCAGCGGGCCATGACGACCGCCTGGTTCGTGCCCTTGCCGCCGAGATCGCTGCCCCCGGCATTGCCCAGAATGGAGGCGCCGATGACGGGAAGTTCGGAGACGGCGATGGTTTCGTCGATGGCGACGTTACCGATTATGTAGGCGCGCATGCATCCGCTTTCGCAAGGTGGGGTTTAGAGCGGTTTAGCTTTTCATAAAATCGCAGCACCGTTCTAAGCTTTTGTTTTTACGCAATTCCCGGCAAAACCGCTTCGCGCTTTGCCTGGGAAAACCGCTGCGCGCTTTTCCTGGAATTGCTCTAGAGGTAAGGCGCATCGTGAAAATCGATCTCGAGCTGCATCGCCCGGGCGAAGATCGCGCTGAGCCGCGCTTTTTCACCCTCTTCCAGCGTTTCTCCTGCCATGTCGAGTTCATTCTTCAGCCATTGCGCCTGGGCGGCGAAATTCAGATCGATATGCAGGTCGACCCATTCCTTCAAGAGGGGATCGCTGATCGGGCGGTTAGCTGCTTCCTTCGACCAGGTCCAGTACATCCACTCGGCCGCAAACATCGCCGCGACCGTGTCGAGGAAGCCGCCCTGGCGGGCGATCTCCAACATGCCGGTGCGAAAGGCCTCGACTTCGGCGATGCCGGTATCGAAGGACGAGGGATCGATGCCGCGGCTGGCGAAGGTGCGCTCGAAATAGGTGATCTGCTCGTTGGCAAGCGCATCGAGAACCGCGATCAGCCAACGCTTCTGCGCTATCGTTCCGGCTGTCGCCGCCGCATAGGCGAAGATCGAGATGGCGCTGTCGACGAAGGCGCCTTCATAGACGAGATAACGCTCGAAAGCCTCCTTGCTCAGCCTGTCGTTCTTGACGTCCTCGACGAAGCGATGGCTGAGCATCGTGCCGAGGACGGCGTTGTTCTCGCGCAGGATGCGGTCTGAAAGGCTTTCTGCTGCCATGCTCAGCCCTCCAGTCCCGGTTCGGCCGCCGCCCGGAAGGCGCGCACCCGCTCGACGTCGACCGGGTTCCACCAGACGCCGCCGTGCTTCAACGAAGACGCAACGATGACGCCGTTGGTGCGGGCGAGAATATCGACGATATTGTCTTTGTTGACGCCGGAGCCGACGAGCAGCGGCAGGTGTGTTGCCGCACCGATCTCCTCGATTTCTTCCATCGTTGCCGAATTGCCGGTCCGCTGGCCGGTGGCGATGACGCCGTCGGCATCGAAGAAGGCGAGATCGCGCGTCAACTCCTGGATCGACCGGTCGGCGACGATGGCGTGGCTGCCATGCTTGACGTGGCTGTCGGCAAAGACCTTGATGTGCTCGGCTCTCAGTAGCGAGCGGTAGCGCATGGCTTCAGCAGCCCTGCCCTCCATGAAGCCTTCATTGGCGACATAGGCATTGGCCCATTGGTTGACGCGGATGAATTTGGCGCCACCGGCCATGGCAATGGCAAAGGCCGGGATAGGCGCGTTGGCAAGCACGTTGACGCCGAGCGGAATACCGGCCGCGCGCGCGATCCGGTCGGTGACGACGGACATGAAACCTGTCGTCTCGGGGCCGATATCCTCGGGCTTCGAGAACGGCACGTCGCCGTGATTTTCGATGATCAGCCCATGCAGGCCGCCTTCCACGCAGGCTTCTGCGTCGCGCATGCAGGCGTCGTAGATCGCATCCATCGCAGCCCCCCGGTAGCGCGGCGCGCCCGGAAAGGCCGGGCAATGGATCATGCCGATCAGAACCTTGTCCCTGCCGAAGATATCGCTGATAGCGTTGGACGGCCTGTCCGAAATTTCCTGCATGTCGTTCCCTTTCCAATTCCCGCCCGGCGCTGACATCACGCCTGCTTTTCGGTGAGCCAGCCGAGGATGTTCTTCCAGAGCTGGCCGTAGCCTTCCCATTCGCAGAAAGCGGGCGAGAGCCAGTGCGGGCCGATATCCGACGTCCAGGCCGCGGTCCGCCCGGTGCCATGCGTGCCGACGACGAGCAGCGGATAGCCGCCCTGATCCTGAGGCAGGCGCGCGATGATCTCGACATCGGCGCGCTCGCGCACTTCGACCTCGTTGACGCCGAGAAGCACCGGCCAGGTGCCTTCGAGGCCCCGCATCGTCGGATGCTCGGGCTTTACTACCTCGGCAACGGTTCCTTCGGGAATTTCGATGCGGTCGTCATAAGGCAGGCACGTGACCGGCAGCGTGTCTTCGACGGGGGTGCGCCGCCAACGCGCCTTGCCGTCGATGCCCTGGAAGGAGAAGTATCCGCCAACCATCAGCAGGCCGCCGCCCTTCTCCACCCACACCTTCAGGAGCTTCAGCCGGTTCGGCACCGTGCGCGAATGCAGCCACACATCCGGCGGCAGCAGCAGCGAGTTGGCGCCGATATCGGAGAGAATGATGGCGTCGTAGGCATCGAGCCCCGCCATATCGAAGGGGAATTTCTCCACTGCCTCATGCGCCGGCATATAGATGAGCTCGAAGGCGCTGCCGGCGAGTGCTTTCACCAGCGGTTCGGCGCCGAGATGGAAGGTGACGCTGCCGAACTGGTCGAAGCCTTTGTAGTGGGTGGCGGAGCTGACCCAGCTTTCGCCGACAAGGAGGATTTTCTTAGTCATGGTCTGCGTTTACCTGTGATCATTGATTGGGTGGAGCTAGGCTCCGGCATGAAAGACGCGGCGCGGATTGCTGCGCATCATTTCGTCGAGAACCGTCCTGTCGAGGCCGTGCCGCTGAAGACGGGGAAGGAAGTGGCGGAGGACGTAGGCGTAGCCGTTACCGCCATAATGCGTCAGCATCATCTTCAGAAACACGTCATGCGACAGAAGAATACGGTCGAGATAACCGGCCTCGACGAGACGCACGATCGCGCGCGCCGCCTCCTCGTCGCTCGGGCACTGCACCTGCTGGTCGGCATAGAAGAAATCCATGCCGATCATGTCGTATTCGATGAAGGCGCCGCGCTCTGCCAGCTCGCTCTGGTAGGCGATATCGTCATGCGACGGATTCATGTGGCAAAGCACGGTGTGGCGGAGATCCGCCCCCTCCTCGGCCACCACGTCGAGCACGCGGTGGCCGAGACGGAACCAGCCCGGCAGATGCACCATCAGCGGAAGCCCGGTCAGCACCTGTGCGCGTGCCGCACCGCGCAGCGACTTCTCCTCTTCGGCGGTGAAATCCGAGGAGACGCCGATCTCGCCGATCAGGCCGATCCTGACGCCGGTGCCGTCGACGCCTTCCCTCGCCTCGCGGAGGATCTCTAGCGCGATGTCATCGACGCTCATTGTCGCGACGCCTTCCGGATGTGAGGAGCCGAGGTAATAACCCGCCCCCATCACGATGTTGAGACCGGATGCTTTCGAGATGCGCTGGAGCGCTTGGGGATCGCGGCCGATGCCCTTGCAGGTCGGCTCCACTACCGTGCGGCCACCTTCTGTTACGAAGTCCTTGAGCTCGGAGATCGCCAGATGTTCGTCGTCGAGCGTGATATTGTGTTTGTTGACGAAGGGATCCTGCCGGAGTTCGCCGAGGATCTCCATGCAGACGAAGCTTTCGGCAAGATATTGCCGTTCCGGCGTCTTCGGCGCATGCCACCAGCAGCGGCAGTCGTTGAGGATATGCTCGTGCATCAGCGTCACGCCGAGCGCATCCGCCGAAATCGGACCGGTCACGGTCATCACCTTGCCCGACCGGACATGCGCTTCGGACAGGTTCTCTCCATTCTGTTCGCTCATCGCTTCATCCTTTCCTGCTCAGCCGGAAATGGAAATTGGCCGTGAAGATGCGCGTGTTCAGCCAGATGGCGACGAGGATGATGGCGCCGGTGACGATCTGGGTGAAGAACGGCGATATGTGCATCAGGATCAGGCCGTTGCCGATGACGGCGATGGTCAGCGTGCCGAGCACGGTGCCCAGGATGGTGCCGCGTCCGCCCATCAGCGACGTTCCGCCGAGCACGACGGCAGCGATTACCTGCAGTTCGAAGCCGACGGCGGCATTGGACGAGCCGGAGCCGAGACGAGCGGCGATCAGCAGGCCGGCGACGGCGCAGGCGATGCCGGAGATGATATAGACCGAGGCGATGATCCATTTGGCCGGCATGCCGACACGCCGCGCGGCTTCCGCATTGGAGCCGACCGCCACGACCTGCCGGCCATATTTGGTCGCGGTGATGACGACGTAGCCGAGAATGGCGATGGCGATGGCGATGACCGCCGGGATCGGGAAGCTCAGAATTTCGCCCCGGCCGAGCGCGAAGAAGCCCGGCGCATCCTTGATCGGAATGGAATAGCCCTGGGTCAGATAGAGCGCCAGACCGCGCAGGATCGAGAGGCCGGCAAGCGTGACGATGAAGGCCGGGATGCCCTGATAGGCGGTGAACCAGCCCTGGACCAGCCCCATGAAGCCGCCGAGCACGATCATGCCGATGACGACCGACGGCCAGGGAATACCCATCGCCATGACGATCGCCGCGACTGCATTGACGAGGGCGACCTGCGAGCCGACCGACAGATCGATGCCGCCGGTGATGATGACGAAGGTCATGGCGATGGCGACAATCAGGATGGGGGCTGCCTGGCGCACGATGTTCAGGATGTTGCCGAGCGTGAAGAAGGTTTCGCTGCCGATCGAGAAGAAGATCATGCAGGCCAGGAAGAAGATGGCGATCGACAGGACCTGTGCGTGTTCACCGAAGAAATCGGCGACGCGCGAGCCGTGGCCGCGTTCCGTATAAGCTGTCATTGTCTGGCTCCTTCACCGACGATCAGCCTGACGAGATCCTCGAGGTTGGTGCTGCCGATCTGCCGTTCGGCCACCTTCGTGCCCTCATACATCACCGCGATACGGTCGCAGACCCGGAAGAGGTCCTGCAGCCGGTGGGTGATGAGGATCACCGAGACCCCGTTTGCCTTGACGCGGTTGATCAGGGCGAGAACCGCCTCAACCTCGGCCACGGCAAGTGCCGAGGTCGGCTCATCCATGATCAGCACCTTCGGTTTGAAGGAGGCGGCGCGTGCAATGGCGATCGCCTGGCGCTGCCCGCCGGAGAGCTGGGCGACCTTGCCGGTCGGCCTCGGGATGCGGATCTCGAGCGAATCCAGCATCTTGCGGGCCTCGGACAGCATCGTCCTGGTGTCGAGAAACGGCCCGCGGCTGAGTTCGCGGCCGAGGAAGAGATTGCCGACGACATCGATATGATCGCAGAGGCTGAGATCCTGGAACACCATTTCGATGTTACGCCCACGCGCATCCGCGGGGCCGGAGAAGCGAACCTCTTCGCCCTCCATGGTGATCGTGCCGGCATCCGGAATGTAGGTTCCCGAGATGATTTTCGTCAGCGTCGATTTGCCGGCGGCGTTATCGCCGACGAGCCCCAGGCATTCGCCAGGGAAGATGTCGAGATCGACGCCGCGCAGGGCCTGGTGAGAGCCGAACGACTTGCGGATGCCGCGCAGCGAGATGCGCGGGTCGGATCGGGTGCCGCCGGATGTTCCGCTTCCGGAGGATGCGACCCCTCCGGAACCGGCGGCAGCGATGTCACGCTGTCCGCTTGCGATCATTTGAAGACGGCCCGGTACGGCTCGACATTCTCCTTGGTCACGATGGTGATCGGTACCGAGATCGTCTTGGTGACGGCCTCGCCGGCCGAAGCCTTGACGAGCGCGTCGACGGCGGCACCGCCCATTGCGGCCGGATCCTGCTGGACGACGGCGACGACGAAGCCGGCATCGATGCCGGCAATGGCTTCGGCCGTTAG
Organism: Rhizobium sp. WSM4643; assembly: GCF_025152745.1. NCBI lineage: Bacteria > Pseudomonadati > Pseudomonadota > Alphaproteobacteria > Hyphomicrobiales > Rhizobiaceae > Rhizobium > Rhizobium sp. WSM4643. The sequence goes on from NZ_CP104042.1 coordinate 127,139, forward strand.
ATCCCAACCGAACACCTTGATTTTATCCTGCTTGCCCTGGCTCTGGACAGCGGCGATCGCCCCCATCAAGGCCGGCTCGCCGGTGGCGTAGATCGCGGTCAGATCAGGATTGGCGGTGATCAGGTTTTCAGCCGCCGCAAGAGCGTTGTCCTGGATGTTCTGCCCGTCGACGACGCCGGCCATTTCAATGCCGTCGACGCCTTTCAAGGTCTTCTCGAAGCCGTCCTGGCGGATGTTCTGGATGAACGAGTTCAGCGCGCCGACAACGCCGAGCTTGGCCTTGCCGCCCATGTTCGCCTTGACGTAGTCGAGGAAGTATTTGCCCATGTCGGCGCCGGCCGCGGCATTGTCCACGCCGATCTGCGCCTTCTGCGGGCCATCAGGCAGGATGGCGTCGATGGCGACGACCGGAATGCCGGCATCGGCCGCCTGCTTGACCGCCGGCATGATGCCGTTGACGTCGATCGCCACGACGGCAAGGCCGGAGACCTTTTCCTGGACGTAGGTTTCGATCGCGCTGTTTTGCGCGGTCGTCTCATTGTTGGCGTTGAAGATCACCAGCTTGACGCCGGCGGCATCGGCCGCCTTCTGGGCGCCCTCATTCATCTGATTGAAGAAAAGCGCCTGCTGGTTGATCTGCACCAGCGCGATGGTCTTCTTTTCCTGTGCCGCAGCGCTGGCCAGGCCGATGAAGGTCAATGCCGTGAAGCCGGCGGCTGCGATCATCGTTCGTCTTGTCAAATTCACTGTCATGTTCTCATCCTCTTTTGGTTTTTTGACGTTGCTGATTGTTATTTCGCAGGCGGCGCAACGGAGTTCCGCACCACGATTTCGACAGGCAGGAGTTCCTCCGAAGCGGATGGTTTCCACTCGTGCCAATTGGTTTCCAGAAGCAGCTCCAGCGACCGCCGGCCGATCTGGCGCACCGGCTGGCGGATGGCCGTCAGCGGCGGTGCAAAAAGATGAAGCGGACCGACGTCGTCGAAGCCGATGACCGAGATGTCATCAGGAATCGAGATGCCTCGGCTTCTGAAGACCTCGACCAGCCCGATGGCGATCTCGTCGGAGCTAGCGAAGATCGCCGTCGCCTTTTGGTCTCCGGAGAGATAGTCGAGTGCCGCCGCGCGGCCGTATTCGATCGTGTATTCGCCGGCATAACGATCCGCCCTGGCTTCGTCGCCATACCGTTCTCTGAGCGCCTTCAGCAGGCCGTCATAACGCCTGCGGGCGCTGATCATGCGCTCGTCGCCGCCGATGAAGAGGACACGGCGATGGCCTTGCTCGGCCAGATGTTGGCCGGCGAGATAACCGCCCTGCTCATTGTCGCAGAACAGCTTCGGCGCCTTCGAATCGGGAATGTCTTCGTCGACGATGATGACCTTGCCGCTGCCGTTGATCAGCGCGGCAAGCGCGCCGTCGTCTGGGTGGTTGGTGACGAAGATCAAGCCGTCGACGTGATTGCGCTCGATCAGCTGCAGATATTCGATCTCGCGTCCCGGCCGATTGAGCGTGGCGTGCAACGAGACCGCCAGCTTCTTTTCATCGGCCGCCTGCTCGACGGCGGCGACGAGGGTCGCGAAGAAGGGATTGGCGATATCGGGCACGACGAGGCCGATCGTGTCCGAGCGCCCCCTGCTTAAGCGACGCGCATGCGGGTTCGGCCGGTAGTTCAGCGTCTTGATCGCATCCTCGATACGCTTCTTGGTCTGAAAAGGAAGGTCGAGGCTTCCGTTGACGAAACGCGACACGGTCGTGACCGACACGCCCGCAGCCGCCGCAACATCCTTCAAGCTTGGTGTCGTTCCCTTGGCCATTGACTGGACCTGTTGTAAAGCGGTTTAGTAAAGCGCTTTACAAGATATCGATTGCTCGCCGTTGTCAACATCGATGAATGTGCAGGATCTGTTTTTCTTGCGAGCCGATCGAAGCTCGACCGGCAGGCCGCCAGCCGATCCTCGGCTCGAGCGCAGCCAGTCGCCGGTGATGGCTTCGAGATCTGGCTCGACGGCGTCACCGGGTTCGATTTATGACATTGCCAAGCCGGCGCGCTGGTGCCGTTAGATGACGTGGTCCGTCGACGCGTCGAAGAGATGGATCTGGTGCGGATCGACCGAAAGTCCGATCATCTCTCCCGCTTTGACCCTGTCGCGGCGCGTCTCGACGATCGTCACTTCCGGCTGGGTCTCCGCGACGATGAAAGTCGACGAGCCGGTCGATTCGACGAAGGCGATCGGCACGTCGAAGCTGCCATGCCCGGGCTCGACGACGCCGATATGTTCCGGCCGGATGCCGGCGATGAGCTTACGCCCAGGCTCGATGGTGCGGTTGATCGCAAGCGTCTGCTTCACCGCGCCGAAATCCAGGATCAGGCTCTTGCTGTCTTCCGCGGCAATCGCGGGAATGAAATTCATCGCTGGCGAACCGATGAAACCGGCGACGAACCGGTTCGCCGGCCGGTCATAGAGATCAAGCGGCGCGCCCTGCTGTTCGATGATGCCGTCGCGCATCACCACCACATGGTCGGCCATCGTCATCGCTTCGATCTGGTCATGGGTAACATACACCGAGGTGGCGCCCAGCCGGTCGTGCAGGGCGCGGATTTCCTTGCGCATCGAGACGCGTAGCGCTGCATCAAGATTGGAAAGCGGCTCGTCGAACAGGAAGGCCTGGGGGTTGCGGATAATGGCGCGGCCCATGGCTACACGCTGCCGTTGGCCTCCCGAAAGCTGGCGCGGATAACGGTCTAGCAGCCGTGAAAGACCGGTGATGACAGCGACTTCCTCGGCTTTCCGCTTTGCCTCAGCCTTGGGGACGCCGTGCATTTTCAGCGAATAGGTCAGGTTCTGTTCCACCGTCATATGCGGATACAGCGCGTAACTCTGAAAAACCATGGCGATATTGCGCTCCCGCGGCGGGACGTCGTTCATCACCTCGCCGGCAATCTTCAGCGTGCCGCCGGTAATTTTTTCCAGCCCGGCAAGCGAGCGGAGCAACGTGGACTTGCCGCATCCGGACGGGCCGACCAGCGCGACGAACGTGCCCTTGGGAATTGAAAGGTTGACATTCTTCAGCGCATGAAAAGCGCCGTAGTGTTTCTCGATGCCCGAGAGTTCGATCTGAATGTCCTGGCTCATGCCGAAAACCTTGCTGGTCCCCAAGCGGGGCCGATGAGATGGCCAAGGGTGAAAAACGTTGTCATTTGACTGCTCCGGCGGCGATGCCGCGCGTTAACGTGCGCTGGAAGATCAAGAAGAAGATCACGGTCGGTATTATACCCAGGAAAGCCGCCGAGGCCTGCAGCACCGGGTCCGACATATTCTGACCGCGGGTAAGGCCCATGGCGACCGAGACCGTCTGGTTGTTGTTGGACACCAGCATGACGAGCGGGATCAAGAATTCGTTCCAAGTCCAGATGAAAAAGAAGGTTCCGAGGACCATGAGTGTTGGCCGCAGTACTGGGACGATGACGAACCACAGCGTTTTCCAGTGGGTCGAACCATCCATCTCGGCCGCTTCGAGGATTTCCTTGGGAAAGGTACTCAGCACGGTCGAGAGCAGGTAAGTCCCGAACGCGCTTTGCAGGACCGCGAAAATAATGATCACGGAAAGCTGCGTATCGTAGAGACCGCTCGCTTTCGCCATGTAGTAAAGTGGGTAGATGATCGATTCCTGCGGCACCATAATGCCCAGAAGAAAGACCACCAAAATCACGCGCGAACCCGGCACCTTGCCGACCCCAATCGCATAGGCGTTGAACAGGCTTATCAGTACCCCTAACACCGACACGGCGAGACTGATCACCACGCTGTTGAGCAGCTTGCGGCTGAAATCAGACACGGTCCAGAATTTCTCGATCGCCGTGAGATCGATCGACCGGGGAATCGAAAGCGGTCCGCCGACCGCGTATTCGGCACTCGCCTTGACGGCGTTGAGCAGAGCAAGGAAAAAGGGAAACAGCGTAAAGGCGAGGAGTAGAATAAGGATGGCCAGCACCACCCACCGCATGGGATCGCGTCGCGCGCGATCGGCTGCCACCGTCGCCTTTGCCTTGGTCGTACCATCGCTGAGAACTGAGTAAGCCATGATCTACTCCTTCGACTCCTGCTGGCTCTGGAAGCGTAGGAAAATGACAGCCAAAGCGATCGTCAGAGTCGTTTGCACGACCGCGATGGCTGCGGCATAGCCGACGCGCTGTGTTGTGAAGAAGTGGTAGTAAGTCAGATAGGATGGCACGAGGGTGGCGTTATCGGGGCCGCCGGCGGTGATGACAAAGATTGGCGCAAAGACTTTAAGCGCTGCGATCAGCGTGGTCAGCACAACGACGAAAATCTCCGGCGCCAGAAGTGGAATGGTGATCGTCACCAGCCGGCTCCACCAGTTTGCCCCATCGAGCTCGGCAGCCTCGTAGAGCGAAGGGTCGATGCGCGAAAGACCGGCCATGAAAACCACCAGACAGTAACCGACCTGTATCCAGACAATGACCAGTGAGACGGCAGCGAGCGCGTATGTCGCATCGCCGATCCAGTTCTGTGCGAGATTATCAAGGCCAATGGCCTTTAGCGTGATGTTGATGACACCGACGGGATTGAGAATCCAACCCCAGAGGACGCCCGCGACCGTTACGGGCAGAATCTGCGGTAAGTAAAAGCCGGCTCTGAAAAAGCTCGAGACCCATTCACCGAATTGGTCCCTGACATAGTCGAACAGCAGAGCGGCCAGGACCAGGCCGATGCACACCGGTATCACGGTCATCGAAACGATGAACAGCAGCGTGTGATACATCGATCCCCAAAATTGATCATCCGTCAGCAGGCGATGATAGTTCTGCAGGCCGACCGGTCGTGGCGTGCCGACGCCTTTCCATGCCGTGAAGCTCAGCCCGAGATTCGCAAGCTGCGGTATGAGTACGATCAGAATGAAGCCGATCGTCCCCGGAATGAGATAGAGGCTATAGCTTCGTGAACCGTCGCTCGATCGCTGGCTGGATATGGCCATATCATTCTTCCTTCAGCCTCGCCCGCTGGGCCGCGCCTTCGGCGCAGCCCAGCGTTCAAGGTCGCGCTACTGATTTTCCTGCGTGTCGTCGTAAACCTGCTTGATCTGTTCGACGAACTGCTCCGCAGTAAGACTGCCCTGGAAGAGACCGGTGTCCTTCTGGTTGAGCACGTCGTAGTAGCCGGGAACCGGCCAGTCAGGATAGAAACCGAGGCCGTTTTTGTCAGAGATCTGCTTGAAAACCGCTGCGGCGTTCTTACCGATGGGGTTGGTGATGACGGAAAGATCAGCGGCGATCGGCACGCCGCCGGCATTGCCGAGTTCAGCTTGGTATTTCGGCGACAAGGTCAGGCTGATCCACTCGGCGGCGAGATCGGGATTCTTGCTACCCTTGGGAACGACCCAGAGATTGCCTGTCGAGCCAACCGAATATTTCGGCGTCGGAATGACGAACTGACCCCACTCGAAGTCCTTGATGGTCGAGGCGAAGGTGCCGAGATTCCAAGTGCCCGAGACGTACATCGGCGCCTTGCCGGAGGTGAAGAGCAGAGCCGCGTCCGGGTCCTTCATGCCCGTGGAGTCCTTGTTGATGTAGCCCTTTTTGACCCAGTCGAGCAATGTTTGCGCCGCATAGAGGTAGGGCGCGCCGTCGAGGGGAGCCTTCAAGCCCTGATAATTCTGGACCCAGGCGTCATCGGCCTTGGTATAGGCTAGAGAGGCTAGCAAGTGCTGGCCACTGGTGTCGATCGCCCCGAGCGCGAGAGGCGTGAGACCCTTCTGCTTGAAGGCTTCCATGTCAGCGACCCACTCTTCGAGCGTCGTCGGCGGCTTGAGGCCTGCCTTTTCGAACATGTCAATATTGTAGAAGCACGAGACATATTCGCCGAAGACCGAAACGCCCCAAACAGGGCCGGAACCATAGATGCCCTTTTCGTCATAACGGCTAAGGACAAAATCGCCTTCGTTAAGGATCTTGTCCCAGCCTTCCTTCTTCACATAGTCATCCAGGTTGGTGAGCAATCCCTGGCTTGCAACCAAGCCAGCGGTCGCATTGCCCTTGTTGTACTCGAGCACGTCGGGGGCCTGATCGGAATTGAGGATCATGCCGCCTGAGGCCTGCAACTGCTGAAAGGTCTTCTGCTCGAAGCTGACGTTGATGTCTGGATGTTTCGTCTTGAACTCCTCGAGCGCTTTCTTCCAGACAATGCCCTGGGCCGTGGTCGGCTCCTCGAACCACCAGATCTTGAAGGTCTTCTGTTCGGCATGGCCGACCGATGTCATCAGCATCGCCGTGCCGAGTGCCAGCGCAAGTCTTGCAATTCTTTTCATGCTTTCCTCCCAAAAAAGCGGCTGCGCCGCGAAAAAACCAAGTTAGTCAGGCGTGGCGCCGCCGGGCCTCCCAGCCCGATGGCCCTAGCTTAGGCGGTCGATCAGGGATCAACAACGAAATCTCCGCCCCGGCACTTCTTCAGATAGTTGAGCCCGTGAACCTGACCAGTCATTTCAAGCGCGTCGCGATAGACCGGGTCGTGCCAGCCTTCGATGTCGATCGAGCCAGACCAGCCGGCAAGGCGCAGTTCTGAAATAATGTCGGTCCAGTTGCTGTCGCCGAAGCCCGGCGTGCGCATGAAGACGAACTTCTCCTTGCCGAAGATGCCGTGTTCCTTGATGACCTCCCAGCGGATGGTCGCATCCTTGCCGTGGACGTGGAAGAATTTGTGCGCCCATTTGCGGATCTGCGGCAAAGGATCGATCAGATAGACCATCTGATGGCACGGCTCCCATTCCAGACCAATATTATCATCCGGGGTCTCGTTGAACATCAGCTCCCAGGCATCTGGATTGTGGGCGATGTTCCAGTCGCCGCTTGCCCAATTGCCGTCCATGGCGCAATTCTCGAAGGCGATCTTGATGCCCTTGTCGGCCGCCCGCTTGGCAAGCTCGCTCCAGACCTGCTTGTAGCGAGGCAGGCTGTCGGTCAGCGGCTTGCCGCGGATGCGGCCGGTGAAGCCGGCAACGCAGGTGGCGCCGAAGTGATGGGCATTGTCGATGCAGTGCTTCCAGCCCTCCAGCGTTTCGAGGTCGATTGCGGTTTCTTCCAACGGGTTGCCGAACATGCCGAGCGTCGAGATGGTGATGTCGCGGTCGCCGATCGCATCGAGGCAGCGCTTGCCGAGCTCGGCAAGGTCCTGGCCCTTGGTCGTTTGCCAGAAGAAGGGCTCGAAGCTTTCGAAGCCCATATCGGCGATCTCGCCGATGCTGGTAGCGGCATCGCCCTTGTTGCCGCTGACCATGGTGCCGATGCGAATGGATTTTGCAGGGTTGCTCACGTCACTTGATCCTATGCTGAAATTTCGACGCGCCTGCCCGTCTTGGCGCTTTCGATCGCGCCGAAGACCATGGCAAGGCTTCTGATATTGTCGGAATTGACCGTCTCGGGCCGTCTGCCGGTACCGATCGCCGCGATGAAGTCGGCGATGACGCTGGCGTGGCCATGGGTCTCCTCGTCATGTTCCGGACCGGGAACGTTTACGGCTGCAGAGCCGCGTAGAAGACCGGGCTCTTCGCCGGCGACAGTCGCCTTGAAACTCTCCTCGCCATCCCAGGTGAGCATTCCCTTCGAGCCGACGAGACGCCACTGGCTTTCCCAGCTGGTGCGCTCGCCCTCGGCGCACCAGGAGCCGCGGTAGGTGAAGACGATGTCGTCGGAAAATTCGAAGATGGCGTTGGCTGCGGCGCCGTGCCGGTACCACGAACCCTTCGGATTGCGCTCGACGCAATAGACGGCGAGCGGCTTCCTGTCGGCGACGTAGCGCGCCGCATCGAAGGTGTGAATCGCCATGTCGAGAAGCAGGACGTTGTCCATCTCTTCGCGGAAGCCGCCGAAGTGCGGCGCCAGGAAGAAGTCGCAATGGATGCCGGTGAGTTCGCCGATCGCGCCGCTATCGACAAAGCGGCGCAGGCGCCTGACGCCTGATATGAAGCGACGGTTCTGGATGACGGCGTGGATGCGGCCGGTCTCGGCGGCAAGATCGATCAGTGCGGCGCCCTCGGCAAGCGAGGCCGCCATCGGCTTTTCGCTGAGCACATGGCAGCCGGCCTTGAGGGCGGCCGAAACGACGTCGTAGCGCGCAGCCGGAATGACGATATCGAAGACCAGGTCGGCCTTCGTGGCCGCGATCACGTCGGACAGGTCCGAACCGATGACGGCGCCTTCAAGGCTGAACTCCCCGGCAAGCTTTTCCGCCGTCTCCCGGTTCAGGTCGACGAGGCCGACAATGGTGATGGAGTCGGCCAGCAGAGGGTTGGAAGCGATGGCTCGCAACCAACCTTTGGACATAGCTCCGCACCCGCACAGAATGGCACTGAATTTCACGATTTCCTCCAGGGGAATGGTGTCAACTCTCCTCGTGACACGCACTCCGTAAACGTTTACGACTGTATGCGGAAACATTTTGCGGTGTCAATAGACGCCAACTGGGAAATTACGGGCCCCCGATCCGGACGGATCTGAATTAAAGAAAGGGAGCAAGATGTCGTCCGAAAACCGCGCACACTTTTCGGCATCATGCTCCGGGGAAAATCGTCAGCGATGAAGGGGATTCGCCAGCTTGCCGAACACTTGAATATCTCGATCGGCACGGTCTCCCGCGCGCTGAACGGCAAGCCTGATGTCAATCAGGAAACCCGCCGGCGGGTGCTGGCGGCGGCCGAGGAACTCGGCTACGTCGCCAACCAGTCTGGGCGGAGCCTGAGGCAGGGGGAGACAAAGGTCATCGGGTTGATGATCGAATCCAGCAAGGAGACGGTCGAGAATGCCGACAACTTCTTCCTCGGCGTCACCAGCGGCCTGCAGAGCGTCTTTGCTCGTCACAAGCTCGACCTCATCATGTTGCCCTGCCCGAGCGATGAGGATCCGCACGAATATCTGAAGCGGATGGTGGCGCGGCGCATCGTCGACGCGATGATCATCTCGGACACGCAGCGCGTCGACCGACGCATCGACTTTCTGTCGCGGGCGAAGATCCCCTTCGTCGCGCTCGGCCGCAGCCTTTCGGCCAGCAATTTTCCTTGGATCGATCTCGATTTCGAGGGCGTGGCCGACCATGCTGTCGAGCGGCTGATCACGCTGGGACATCGCCGGATCGCAATCACCGCGCCATCGAGCGAGGCCAACCTCGGCTATCTCTTTATCGACAGCTATCGCCGGGCGCTCGAGCGGCACGATATTGCCTTCGACCCCTCACTCGTCATCCGCGTCAGGTCGAGCGAACAGGGCGGCTATCAGGCGGCCCATGAGCTGCTGCTGCTCGAAGAGCGGCCGACGGCGGTGATCCTGATCTACGAGCTGATGGCGATCGGCCTTTACCGCCGCCTGATGGAATCGGGCGTCATGCCCGGCCGCGACCTTGCGGTGATCGGCTTCCGCGACGCTCCGCGCGCACGGTTCCTGCAGCCGTCGCTGAGCTGCTTCCGCATCTCGCTCTACGATCTCGGTGTTGCGCTCGGCCAGATGCTTCTCGCCAACATGCCTGCCTATCGAGATTTCTATCCGGGAGGCGAGCGCAACATCATCTGGCCGCTCGAACTGATGCCGGGCGAAAGCGATGCGTTTCGGGTTGGGGTCATGGCCTGAGCACTATCGGCTTGCTTCCGGAAGCGAGCCCCCTCATGTACCTGATGCAAAGAACCGGTTCTCCGGTCGCGGCAATCCGAGATGTTCGCGCAGCGTCGTGCCCTCGTATTCGCCGCGGAACAGGCCGCGGCGCTGCAGTTCCGGTACCAGCCGTCCGGTGACATCGAGGAGACCCTGCGGCAGATAGGGGAAGACGACGTTGAAACCGTCCGAACCCTCCTCGTCAAGCCAGCGCTCCATCTCGTCGGCGATGCTGGCCGGCGTGCCGACGAAGGCAAGGCCGGCATAGCCGCCGTAGCGTTGCGCCAGCTGGCGCACCGTCAGATTTTCTTCGGCGGCAAGCTTCAGCACCTGTGCCCGACCGGTCTTGCTGGCATTGGTGTCGGGAATATCGGCCGGCAGCGGTGCGTCGGGATCGAAGCCCGAAGCGTCATGGCCGAGCGCGATCGAAAGCGAAGCGATGGCGCTGTCGTAATGCACCAGACTGTCGAGGGTGGCGCGTTTGGCGCGGGCCTCCTCGATGCTGTCGCCGACGATAATGAAGGCGGCAGGCAGGATCTTCAGATGCTCGCGGTTGCGGCCGATGGCTTCCATGCGGCCCTTGATATCGGCATAAAGCGCCCTGCCAGCGGCAAGATCGCGCGGCGAACAGAAGACCATCTCGGCGGTCTCCGCGGCAAGCTGGCGGCCGGCGTCCGACTGCCCGGCCTGGACGATGACTGGCCAGCCCTGTGGCGGCCGGGCGATATTGAGCGGCCCGCGGACGCTCAATTCCTCGCCCTTGTGGCCGAGCACATGCATCTTTTCCGGATCGAAGAACAGGCCGCTCTCACGGTCGCGGATGAAGGCATCGTCGGCGAAACTGTCCCAGAGCCCGGTTACCACGTCGTAGAATTCCCGGGCGCGATGATACCGCTCGCCATGCTCCACATGTTCGTCAAGGCCGAAATTAAGCGCGGCGTCGGGGTTGGACGTCGTGACGATGTTCCAGCCGGCGCGGCCGCCGCTGATATGGTCGAGCGAGGCGAAACGACGGGCGATGTGATAGGGTTCGTCGAAGGTGGTGGAGGCGGTGGCGACGAGGCCAATGCGCTCCGTTACCGCTGCCAGCGCCGAGAGCAGCGTGAGGGGCTCGAAGGAGGTGACCGTGTGGCTGCGCCTGAGCGCCTCGACCGGCATATTGAGCACGGCAAGGTGATCGGCCATGAAGAAGGCGTCGAATTTCGCCCGTTCCAGCGCCTGCGCAAAGGACTTCAGATGGGCGAAATTGAAATTGGCGTCGGGATAGGAGCCGGGATAGCGCCACGCGCCGGTATGCAGGCTGACGGGACGCATGAAGGCGCCGAGGCGCAACTGCCGTGGGGTCATGACTTTCCTCATGGATCAGGCAAGGCGGCCGCCCTGCCCCGCATTGGGCGTTCTGTCTGAAGCCGCTGCAGCGACGCATCGGATATCGGTTACGTAGGAACTCGACGAACTCAAATCGAGGCCGGCTCCGCTAATTTCCGGTAGCGATTTCGGTGCTTCTCCGGCCGCGTTTTCGCAGAACCGCCCGTCTGAGACACTAATCGCGGCAGCCACAAGCCCATAAGCAAACACTTTTTATTTTCTATCACATCTATAGAATTTGTACTCTTATCTCGACGCTCGATTTCTTTCACCGATAGGGCCGTCAGAAATGGAGACATCGATGAACACCGTGCTGAGGCAAGCAGACCAGATCCGGCCCGTGGCCGACCGTATCGGCAGCGACGAGGAGGCGATCGCCACTGCCCGCAGACTGGCGGTGCAATTTGCCGCGCGCGCCGCCGAGCGTGACGCAGAGCGGATCCTGCCGTTTAGCGAACTCGATCTCATCGCCCAGTCCGGCCTTCTGGCAATCACCGTGCCCGCGCAATATGGCGGCCTCGACATCTCCAACGCCGTGCTTGCCGAGATCACGGCGATCCTTTCGGAGGCGGACGGCTCGATCGGCCAGATCCCGCAGAACCATTTCTATATTCTCGAAGCGCTCAGAACCGACGGCGGCGAGGATCAGCAGCGTTATTTCTTCGGCCGGGTGCTGGCCGGCGACCGTTTCGGCAATGCGCTTTCCGAGCGCGGCACCAAGACCGTCGGCCACTACAACACGCGCATCACCCGTGACGGTCCGGGTTACCGGATCAACGGCCGCAAATTCTATTCGACCGGCGTCCTCTTCGCCGACTGGATCACCATCTTCGCGCTCGATCCGGAGGACCGGTTGACCATGGCCTTCGTCCCGAAGGGCACCGAAGGTGTCGAGATCGTCGACGACTGGGACGGTTTTGGCCAGCGCACCACCGGCAGCGGCACGACCATCCTCGACAATGTCTATGTCAGCGCCGATTCCGTGGTCTTCCATCACAAGGGCTTCGAGCGGCCGACGACGATCGGCTCCGTTGGTCAGATTATCCATGCCGGCGTCGATCTCGGTATCGCACGGGCGGCCTTTGCCGAAACGCTGGAATTCGTCAGGACGAAATCGCGCCCCTGGATGGATAGCGGCCTTGAGCGTGCCTCAGACGATCCGCTGACGATCGCCAAAGTCGGCCAGATCGCCATTCGCCTGGAAGCCGCAACGGCTCTCGTGGAGCGCGCCGGGCACAAGGTCGATGCTGCGCAGGTCGAGACGACGGAGGAAAAGGTGATCGCAGCGACGCTGGCGGTTGCCGCCGCCAAGGTGCTGACGACCGAAGTGGCGATCGAGGCCGCGAATACGCTCTTCGAGCTTGCCGGAACTTCGTCGGTGCAGGCGAGCCTCAACCTCGACCGCCACTGGCGCAATGCCCGCACCCATACGCTGCATGATCCCGTGCGCTGGAAATATCACGTCGTCGGCAACTACCATTTAAACGGCGTAACGCCGCCGAAGAACGGCGCGCTCTGAAATCTCCCAGTCTTCCAACCGAAAACCCCACCGCCGGGGCCGGCAGTGGTGTTTTTTCTTTCGATGAAAGATGGCCGCCTCAGCTATAGAGGCTGACCTCCGGTATCTTGTCGTTCAGCACGAATTCACCGACTTCCTTCGCCTTGTAGAAGACCGGATCGTGCAGCGTATGGGTGCGGACATTGCGCCAGAAACGGTCGAAACGGTATTTGTCGGCCGTCGAGCGCGCGCCCGTCAGCTCGAAGACGCGCGAGGTGATGTCGAGCGAGACATGGGTGGCGTGGACCTTGGCGGCATAGGCTTCCGCCGCCGCCTCGCCGCGCTCGCGCGCCGTCACATCTCGGCCGCGGGCAAGGCCCGCCTGCACGGCGGCTGCCGCATTGTCGGCAAGGGCCGCCGAGGCCTTCAGCGCGGCGGTGAATTCGCCGACGCGTTCGAGGATATAAGGATCATCGGCCGCCCGCTCGACACCCGAGGTGATCCATGGCCGGGTCGTGTTGCGGACATAGTCGACGGCAGCCTGCAGCGCGCCTTCCGCCGTGCCGAGATAAAAGTTGACGAAGACCAGCTGGATGAACGGCGTATTGAAGGTCGACAGCACCGGAGGTGCTGCGTCGGGTGCAGCCGGCGCGCCGACGAAATCCTCCTCGTAAACGGGGAAATCATGAAATTCGACGCTGCCGCTGTCCGACAGGCGCTGGCCGATATTGTCCCAGTCGTCATTGGCGACGTAACCTTGACGATTGGTCGGCACGGCGAAGCCGGCGATCTTGTCGTCGAGTGTCGCATTGGCATTGATATAGTCGGAGACCCGAGCTGCCGTGGAAAAGGACTTGCGTCCGTTCAGCACATAGCCATTGCCGCGACGGGTGAGCACCAGCCCGGGATCGCGCGGATTGACGGCGGCCCCCCAATAGAGGTTCCTCGCGACCGTATCGCTGCCCAGCGCATGGGCCCGCGCCGGATCAAGCGCCCAATAGATGTACTGGCTGTTGACATAGTGGTAGCCGAGCAGCTGGCCGATCGAGCTCTCGCCACGGGCGAGAATGCGCACCAGCTTCAGCCCGTCGACCCAATCGAGGCCACCGCCGCCGATTTGCGTGGGATGCAGCGCATTGAGCAGCCCGGCATTCTTCAATTTGACGATCTCAGCGAGCGGCGGACGGCCTTCGCGGTCGAGGTCTGCCGCGTGCCGCGACAGGTCGGCAGAGATCTCCTCGGCACGGGCAAAGAGGTCTTCGCGTGTCGGGTTTCGGCTGGCCGCGAAGATGACATTGGATTGGCTCATGGGCGGAACTCCAATTCTCCAAAAAGATGATCCGGCGGGAGCCGCACGCTTCCACCGCAAGGATCGAAGTGCAAGGTCTCAGAACAGCTTGTCCGGGATCCAGCTGGCGGTCGCCGCATCGCTGGTGCTGAAGGCCGGGATCTTTTCGGCCAGTTCCTCGATCGTCTTGACGCCGGCCGCACGCAGGCTTTCCTGCGTCAGAAGCGTCGGCTTCACGGTGATTTGGTGGGGAACCGTCTGTCCGGCGATTTCGAGTGCTGCGGCGCGAATAGAGACGGCGCCGACGACAGCAGGATTGGTCGCGACGGTCGCGACCCAAGGGCTGCCTTCCTCGGTAATTTCCTGGATATCGGCCGTCGAGACGTCGGCCGAATAGATCTTGAGCTTGCTTGCTAAGCCGAGATCGTTGGCGGCGAGCTTCACGCCGCGGGCGAACTCGTCATAGGGGGCGAAGACGACCGATATATCGGGATTGGCGGTGAGCACGGCCTTCGCCTGATCGGCGGTCGAAGTGGCCGTCGTGTCGCTGACATTGCCGAAACGGGCCTTTTCGACCACGCCTTTATTGTCCGACTTGAACTTGTCCCAGACTTCGTTGCGGCGGTCGAGTGGCGCAAAGCCCGCGACGTAGACGTAGCCGGCGCTGAAGCTGTTGCCGTTGTCCTTCACCACCTGCTCGAGCGCCAGTGACGCGAGTTCGTGATCGCTCTGCTCCACCTGCGGAATCTTGGGGTTGTTGAGGTTGACGTCGAAGGCCACGACCTTGATGCCCTTGTCGAGCGCCTGCTGCACGACGTCGCCGAGCGATTCCGACAGGCCGTGGTCGATGACGATGCCGGAGACGTCGAGATTGATCGCCTGCAGGATCTGCTCGCGCTGCTCGGCGGCATCCTGCCGGCCGGGGAAGATGCGCAGGTCGATATCCAGCGCCTTGGCCTGGGCTTCAGCCCCTGCCTGGTAGGCCTGGAAGAAATCGCCGGCCGAGATGTAGCTGATCAGCGCGACCTTGACGCCGCCCTTGTCGAAAGGGGCAGGAGCGCCGGACAGACCATCGGCTTTTGCGCCTTGAATGAAAATGAACGGAATGACGGCGGCAGACAGTGCGAGCCGTGCGAGGGATTTCATTGTCGCGTTCCTTTTAGCAATCGGGAGCGTCGTCTGACAGGTTCGGCAGCCCTCGCGACGCATCGGATTATTAGATATAATCTCTATGTTTTTAGTAGAGTAAATGATCCGATTTTATGGGCCATGGGAGATTCTTTGTTTCCCGAGGGCAGTTCGCCGGGGAAAGGCGTGCCTGGAGTTCGACCGCCCGGACAGGGCACACTCCGGCTTCGATTGCAGTCCCGGACCTTTGTCGATGCCGCTTCTTCACGTTGAAAATGTTACCCGCAGTTTCGGGTCGACGCGGGCGCTTGCCGGCGCTGATTTTTCTATGGAACGCGGCGAGATCATGGCGCTGATGGGCGCAAACGGTGCGGGCAAATCGACGCTGGTCAAGATCCTCTCCGGCGTGCTTCCGGCTGATGGCGGCACGGTCAGCCTCGATGGCCGCCCCTTTGCGCCCCATAGCCCGGCCGAAGCGGCAAGGGCCGGTGTCGTCACGGTGCATCAGTCGACGGATCTCGTCGGCGCGGCCGGTCTGACCGTTGCCGATACCCTGCTGCTCAACCGGTACGCCGATCGCAGCACACCCTTCTTCGTCTCGCACGCCGGCATCCGCCGCGCCGCGCAGGCAATGCTCGATGTCGCTGGCTTCACGCTGCCGCTCGACCGCGATTTCGGCACTCTCGCCAGCGCCGACCGGCAACTGGTGGCGATCGCCCGCGCGCTTGCCAACCGCGCCGACCTGCTCATCCTCGACGAGCCGACGGCAAGCCTTTCCGGAGAGGAAAGCCGCCGCCTCTTCGATATTCTGCTTGGGCTTCGCCAGAAAGGCCTGGCGATCCTCTATATCTCGCACCGCACCGGCGATCTCGAAGCGATTGCCGACCGCGCGCTCGTCATGCGCGGCGGCCGCGTCGTCGGCACCTTCGCGCGGCCGATCGATTTTTCGAGCGCCATCGAAACGATGATCGGCCGCAGACTGGATGCGGCGCGGCCGGATGCGCGTTCCGCGACCGGCCCGGCGATCTTCGAGATGCGAGATGCCAGGCTGCTCACTAAGGCCGCCTCCTTCGATCTGTCACTGCACGAGGGCGAGGTGGTGGCGGTGACCGGTGTGCTCGGCGCCGGCAAAAGCCGGTTGCTCCAGGCGATCTTCGGCGTGACGGCGCTTGCCGGCGGCCAGATGTTCCTCGATGGCCGGCTTTATCGGCCGAAAAGCCCGGCTGAGGCAATTGCGGCGGGTGTCGCCATGGCCGCCGAAGACCGTCACCGTTCCTCGCTAATGCCGCCGGCATGGCCGGGCAATTCACTGTCGGCGACGATCAGCCTGCCGCATCTTGGCAAATGGTATCCGCGCGGTTTCCTTATCGGCGGCCGTGAACGACGCGAGGCCGAACAGGCGATCACTCGTCTCGGCATCAAGGCCGCGGGTCCGCTCGCCTCGATCTGGTCGCTCTCCGGCGGCAACCAGCAGAAGGCGGTGATCGCCCGCTGGGAGGCGGAACCGAGCCGGCTGCTGCTGCTCGACGAACCTTTCCAGGGTGTCGACGTCGGCGCCCGTCATGACATCATCCGGGCAATCCGCGCCCGCAGCGACCGGGCGACGCTGATTGCGACCTCCGACCCGGAGGAGGCCTATGAGGTGGCAGATCGCATCCTGGTCATCGACCGCCACGTGTTGATGCCCGCTGCAGGCGGAATTGCCGCTCCTTCCGCCATCCAGGGAATATCCGCATGACGACGATCGATGACGACACTCTTCCACAGGCAAACACCCGGTCGAAGGCATCGCCGCAAGCCGATAGCGGTCGTCTTGCGGCTCTCGGGGCATTTCTCCGGGCGGGCGCGGTGTTCATCCTGCTGGCACTGCTCATCGTCGGCTTCACCGTCGCCGAGCCCGCCTTCATCAATATCGCCAATCTGATGAGCATCCTGCAGGCGGTGTCCGTCGTCGCCATTCTCGGCGCCGGCGTTACCGTCACGCTTGCCGTCGGCGGTTTCGACCTGTCGATCGGCGCGGTCGCCGCATCGAGCGTGATGGCGGCGAGTTACGCGATGATCGTCTGGGGCCTTGATGCCTATGCGACGGTGCCACTGGTGCTCGCCTTCGGCGCCCTGGTCGGCCTCGTCAACGCCGTTCTCATCGTGCGCCTGAAGGTGCCGGATCTCTTGGCGACACTGGCGATGATGTTTCTGCTTTCCGGCCTGCAGCTGATCCCGACCGCCGGCCGGTCGATTTCATCAGGTCTCACCCTGCCCGACGGCTCGAAGGCGACCGGCGCTTACGACCCCGCCTTTTTGTTGATCGGCCGCTACAGCATCCTCGGCACCCTGCCCGTTTCCGTGGTGCTGATGGCGGTGGTCGCCATCGCACTCTTCATTCTCACAGAACGCACCCGCATCGGCCGGCTGCTGTTTGCGACCGGCGGCAACGAGGTAGCGACCCGGCTTGCCGGCGCCTCGACGGTGCGGCTGAAGACGCTCGCTTATGTTCTGTCGGGCACACTGGCATCGCTCGGCGGCATTGTCATCGCTGCCCGCGTCGGGCGCGGTGATATTTCCTCCGGCGGCTCGCTGCTGATGGATTCGGTCGCCGCCGCGTTGATCGGCTTTGCCGTCTTCAACCTGCGGCGTCCAAACGTGCTTGGCACCATTGCCGGCGCCGTCTTCGTCGGCGTGCTGCTGAACGGCCTCACCATGCTGAACGCTCCCTACTACACTCAGGATTTCGTCAAGGGCGCCGTGCTCGTCGGCGCCTTAGCGCTGACCTACGGCCTCGGCCGCAGCAATCCCTAATTCCAAGGAAGAAAGACATGACCCGCGAAATCAGGCTGAACGCCTTCGACATGAATTGCGTCGGACACCAGTCGCCAGGGCTCTGGCGCCATCCGCGCGACAAGTCCTCAACCTACAAGGATCTCGACTACTGGGTGCATCTGGCAAAGACGCTGGAGCGCGGCAGGTTCGACGGGCTGTTTATCGCCGACGTGCTCGGCGTCTACGATGTGCTGAACGGCAATGTCGATGCCGCACTTCGCCATTCGGCGCAGGTGCCGGTCAACGATCCCCTGCAGCTCATTCCAACCATGGCCTACGAGACCGAGCACCTCGGTTTCGGCCTGACGGCGTCGCTCTCCTTCGAGCATCCCTATACCTTCGCCCGCCGCATCTCGACACTCGACCACCTGACCAAGGGTCGCGTCGGCTGGAATATAGTCACCTCCTATCTCAACAGCGGCGCGCTCAATATCGGCCAGCCGGCACAGACGAAGCATGACGATCGCTACGACCTCGCCGAGGAATATCTCGAGGTCTGCTACAAGCTCTGGGAGGGAAGCTGGGAAGACGGCGCCGTCGTCCGTGACCGGGAAAGCGGTATCTTCACCCATCCCGACAAAGTCCACCCGATCCGCCATTCCGGCAAGCATTTCAACGTGCCCGGCATTCACTTGAGCGAACCCTCGCCGCAGCGCACGCCGGTGCTCTACCAGGCCGGCGCCTCCAACCGCGGCAAGGATTTCGCCGGCGCCCATGCCGAATGCATCTTCGTCGCCTCTCCATCGAAGGCGGTGCTGAAGCGTTACGTCGCCAATGTCCGCGAGGCGGCCGAACGCGTCGGCCGCAACCCGCGCGAAATCCTCGCCTTCAACCTGCAAACGGTGGTTCTCGGCGAGACCGATGCGGAGGCGCAGCGGAAGTTCAACGAATACCGCAAATATGCCTCCTTCGAGGGTGCGCTGACGCTGATCTCCGGCTGGACCGGCATCGATTTCGGCCAGTTCGGGCCGGACGAGGTGCTGCGGCACCGCCATACCAATGCGGTGCAATCGGCCATCGAGACCTTCACCACCATCGATCCCACCAAGGAGTGGACGGTGCGCGAAATGGCCGACTGGGTCGGCATCGGCGGTTTCGGCCCTGTTTTCGTCGGCTCGCCGCAAACCGTCGCCGATTTGATGCAGGAATGGATCGAGGACACCGATGTCGACGGCTTCAATCTTGCCTATGCCGTGACGCCCGAGAGTTTCGAGGATGCCGTCGATCTGCTGGTGCCGGAACTGCAGAAGCGCGGCGTCTACAAGACCGACTACGCCAAGGGAACGCTGCGGGAAAAACTTGGGCGGGCGGGGCCGCGGCTCGTCGCGCCGCATCCCGGTGCCGCCTATCGCAATTTCTTCGGCGAGCCAGCACGTGTCGCGGCCAACGGCTGAGCCAATAATGGCTGGGTGACAAAAAATATCTCGCCCAGTCCAACCATTCGAATCTAACCTCTATGACGATTTGCATTTCGTCCTGAATATGAGCACCCGAATTTCACCGATCAGGAGGGGTCATGACCATATCATCTATCTCGCGGCGCACGCTGATGAAGGGCACCGCCCTGCTGCTGGCCTCGACGGCGCTCGCCCGACAGGCACTTGGGCAGGCCGCGCCCGGCGGCGGCCGGCTGATCGTTGCCGCCGATTCCGAGCCGAAGAACCTCAATCCCGCAATCGTTGCCTCGAACGGCGTCTTCTTCGTCGCAAGCAAAGTGATCGAGCCGCTGGCCGAAGCATCGTTCGACGGCAAGGACGGGCTTTCGCCGCGCCTCGCCACCTCCTGGGAGGGTTCGGCCGACGGCCTTTCCGTCATCTTCAAGCTGCGCGATGGCGTCACCTGGCACGACGGCAAGCCGTTCACCTCGGTCGATGTCGCCTTTTCCGCGCTGAACATCTGGAAACCGCTGCAGAATCTCGGCCGCCTGGTCTTCGCCAATCTCGAAGCCGTCGACACGCCTGACGATTACACCGCGATCTTCCGCTTCTCCAGGCCGACGCCGTTCCAGCTGATCCGCAACGCGCTGCCTGTCGTCACCAGCGTCGTCGCCAAGCACATTTTCGACGGGACCGATATCGCCACCAACCCGGCCAACAACACGCCGATCGGCACCGGCCCCTTCAAGTTCGCCGAACACAAACCCGGCGAATATTACCGGCTGACGCGCAATGAGAATTACTGGGACAAGGAGCAGCCGAAACTCGATGAGATCGTCTTCCGCGTGCTGCCCGATCGCGAAGCAGCGGGCTCGGCGCTCGAAGCGGAAGAAATCCAGCTTGCCGCCTTCTCGGCTGTGCCGCTGGCCGATCTCGACCGTATCTCGAAGGTCGCCGGCATCAAGGTGATCTCGAAGGGCTACGAGGCCCTGACCTACCAGCTCGTCGTCGAGATCAATCATCGCCGCAAGGAGCTTGCCGATCTCAGGGTGCGCCAGGCGATTGCGCAGGCAATCGACAAGAAATTCGTGGTCGACACGATCTTCCTCGGCTACGCCGCCGCCTCCACCGGTCCCGTGCCGAAGAATGCGCCGCAGTTCTA
Organism: Rhizobium sp. WSM4643; assembly: GCF_025152745.1. Lineage (NCBI taxonomy): Bacteria > Pseudomonadati > Pseudomonadota > Alphaproteobacteria > Hyphomicrobiales > Rhizobiaceae > Rhizobium > Rhizobium sp. WSM4643. The sequence goes on from NZ_CP104042.1 coordinate 147,428, forward strand.
CACGCCGGATGTCGCGGCCTATGATTTCAACCCTGCCGCCGCCAACAACATCCTCGACAAGGCAGGCTACAAGCAAGGGGCAGACGGCAACCGATTCACGCTGAAGCTTCGCCCCGCGCCCTATTTCAACGAAACCCGCCAGTTCGGCGATTACCTTCGCCAGGCGCTGGCGGTGATCGGCATCAATGCCGAGATTGTCAATGCCGATGCGGCCGCGCACCAGAAAGCTGTTTATACCGATCACGACTTCGATCTTGCCGTCGGCCCGCCGGTCTTCCGCGGCGATCCGGCGATCTCCACCACCATTCTCGTCCAGTCCGGTACGCCAGCCGGCGTGCCCTTCTCCAATCAGGGCGGCTACGTCAATCCGGAACTCGACAAGATCATCCAGCAGGCATCCGAAACCATCGACACGGCGGCGCGCACCGATCTCTACCGCAAGTTCCAGCAGTTGGTCGTCGCCGACCTCCCGCTGATCAACGTTGCGGAATGGGGCTTCATCACCGTTGCGCGCGACACCGTGCTCAACGTCTCGAACAACCCGCGCTGGGCCGTCTCGAACTGGGGCGATACCGCGCTGCAATCGTGATAGAATCGGCAGCAATTCTCTTTCAGAGGCCCTGTCCGGCGTGAGACGTGCAATCATCCTCCTGAGGCGCAGGGCGATCAGCAGCATTCCAGTGCTGCTGATCGTGGTGATCTTCACCTTTTTCTTGCTTGAGTCAGCCTCGGGCGATGCCGTCGACGCCTATCTCGGCTCGATCGGCGGCGGCGATGCCGCACTGAGGCAGTCGCTGCGCCAGAGCTACGGCCTCGACCAATCGATGTTTGCCCGCCTCTGGCTCTATCTTTCCTCACTCGCACGCTTCGATCTCGGCTGGTCGGTCGCCTTCGGCCGGCCAGTCGGTACGCTCATTGCCGAACGCCTGCCCAATACGCTGCTCCTGATGGGCAGTGCGACGGCACTCTCCTTCGGCCTCGGCTCGGCGCTCGGCATCCTTGCCGGGGCGCGGCCGGGCAGCCTGCGGGACCGATTGCTGTCGATCGGCTCGCTGATCGTCTATGCCATTCCGAGCTTCTGGCTTGGCCTAGTGCTGAGCATCGCCTTTTCGGTGAAGCTGCGCTGGTTTCCCATCGCCGGCGTCGAGACAATCGCTTCCGGCAAGACGGGTTTTTCGCACGGGCTTGATATCGCCGATCATCTCGTTCTGCCGGTCGGCGCGCTGGCGCTGATCTATCTCGCCTTGTTCCTGCGGGTGATGCGCAGCGGCATGGCCGAGGCGTGGAAGCTGGATTTCGTGCTCTTCGCCCGCGCCAAGGGCCTGTCGCGCAGCCGCATTGTGCTGCGCCACGTGGCGCGCAATGCGCTGCTGCCGCTCGTCACCATGCTCGGGCTGCAATCGGCGGCCATGCTCGGCGGCAGCGTGGTGATCGAGAGCATCTTTGCGATCCCGGGTTTCGGGCGGCTGGCACAGGAGGCGGTCAACGGCCGCGACGCACCGCTGCTGATGGGCATCATCGTCACCAGCGCCGTCTTGGTCATCTCGGTCAATTTCCTCGTCGATCTCGTCTATGCCGCACTCGACCCGCGCATCGGCGCTTCGGAGGGCGGCGCATGAACTGGCTGCGGCGACTGCTGCGCACGCCGGAAGGTGCGGCAGGATTTGCAATCCTTTTCGTCCTGCTTTCGGCCGGGCTGCTCGCTCCCATCCTTTCATCGGGCGATCCGTTGAGGATCGCCGGCCGTGCGCTGCTGGCGCCGTTCACCGATCCGGCTTTTCCGCTCGGCACCGACCGGCTTGGTCGCGACGTGCTGGCGGGCCTGCTCTTTGGTGCCAGGACGTCGCTTGCCGTTGGCCTGGCGGCGGCGTTTGCGGCCATGGTGCTTGGGCTCTGCGTCGGCCTTGCGGCCGGTTTTGCCGGCGGGCTCGTCGACGAGGCGCTGATGCGGGTGGTCGACGCCTTCCAGATCGTGCCGGGCTTCCTGCTCGCTCTTGCGTTCGTCAGCACCATCGGCGTCTCGACGCCGGTGATCGTCCTTGCCATCGCACTCGGCACCTGGGCCGATCCGGCGCGGCTGACGAGGGCGCAGGTGCTTGCGATCCGTGAGCAGGATTATGTCGCCTCGGCAAGGGTGATCGGCATGCATCCGGCCGAGATCGCCTTCCGGGAAATCCTGCCGAACGCGCTGCCGCCGGTGCTGGCGCTTTCGGCCACCATCGTCGCCGGCGCGATCCTCACCGAAGCAGCGTTGTCCTTCCTAGGCCTGGGCAATCCCAATATCGCAACCTGGGGTTCGATGATTGCCGAGGGCCGCAGCGTGTTGCGTTCGGCGTCCTATCTCTCCGTCATACCGGGTGCGGCACTCGCCATCACCGTGCTCGGCGTCCATCTCTTCAGCGAAGGCCTCGGCAAGGTGCTCGGCGATGACGATGCGAGGGCGGCATGAGCATTTTCTGCAGCCTGCGACAGCTTTCGGTCACCTACGGGCGCGAGAGAAGCGGCGCGGCCGCGCTCGACGGTATCGACATCGATATCGCCGCCGGCGAAAGGCTGGCGATCATTGGCGAAAGCGGCTCCGGCAAGAGCACGCTCGCCCGTGCCCTTGCCGGTCTGCTGCCGGAGGGAGCGAAGGTCGGCGGCGAGATATTCTGGCCGGAGCTTGGGCATCCGCCCCGCCCCGGCCGCGATTTCGGCTTCGTCTTCCAGGATCCGGGCTCCAGTCTCAATCCCGTCCTGACGATCGGCGAGCAGATCGCCGAGGGCGCCAGGCGCCATCTCGGCCTCAGCTGGAAAGAGGCCTATGTCAGGGCCGAGGAGCTGCTTGGGCGGGTGCGGATACCCCAGCCTGACAAGGCGATGCGGGCCTTTCCGCATCAGCTTTCCGGTGGCCAGCGCCAGCGCGTGGCGATTGCCGCTGCCATCGCCGCGAGGCCTGCCCTGCTGATCGCCGACGAGGCGACGAGTGCGCTCGACGTCGTCGTTCAGGCCGAGATCGTCCGCCTGCTCGACGGGCTGGTGCGCGAGGACGGCATGACGCTTGTCTTCATCACCCACGACATCGCGCTTGCCTCCGGCTTCGTCGACCGCATGGCCGTTTTCCGCAATGCGAGACTGGTCGAGGCAGGGCCGGTCCGTTCGGTGCTTTCGGCGCCGAAAAGCGACTACACAGCCGCCCTTATCGCCAGCCATCGCGACCTCGCGACGCCGCCGCTGATCGCGGAGGTGCCGTCATGAACGACAGGCTGCTTTCCATCGAAAACCTGTCGAAAGGGTTTTCTTCTGCGGGACGCCGGATTGCTGCCCTCGATAATGTGTCGCTCACCATCGCGGCCGGGGAAACGCTCGGTCTCGTCGGCGCCTCCGGCAGTGGAAAATCGACGCTGTCGCGCATCCTGCTGCGGCTTCTCAGCGCCGATGCCGGCTCGATCCGTTTCGAGGGAGAGGATTGGCTCGCGCTGAACGGCGCGCCTTTGCGCCGCCGGCGGGCGCGTATGCAGATGGTGTTTCAGGACCCGCTTGCGGCCTTCAATCCGCTGGCGAGCGTCGGTGCGGTGCTCGACGATCCGCTTCGCATCCACGACATTGCGGCGAAAGGCCGGCGCCCGGGTGAGATCGCCACGCTGCTGGAGCGCGTCGGCCTCACCGCCGATCATGCCGCCCGGCCTGTGCGATCGCTCTCCGGCGGCCAGCGCCAGCGCGTGGCGATTGCGCGGGCGATTGCGACGCGGCCGTCGCTGCTGGTGCTCGACGAGGCGGTGTCGGCGCTCGATGTCACCGTGCGCGGCCGGATCCTCGAGCTCCTGGTCGATCTGCAGAAAGAACAGGGCATTGCCTGTCTGTTCATTTCGCACGATCTTGCCGTGGTCCGGGCCGTCTCCCACCGCATCGCCGTCATGGATGGTGGGCGGATTGTCGAGACCGGCCCGGCAGCGGCGGTCGTTGTCGCGCCGCAATCGGAGGCCGCCCGCGCGCTTATTGCCGCCGTCCCTCGTCTCGTGACCGATCCTTGCTGAAGGAAGTATCCATGTCCGATCTTGGTTGGAATCCCCTGCATGGCGTGCACTCCTATCCCGCGGAGCGCTACGCCGTCCTTGCCGACAGGATCGGCGGTATCTTGCGCAGCCGCAATGACATAGTGCTGATGCAGGCCGAGGCGGTGGTGGCGCTGGAGGCGGCGGCGGTCAGCCTTGGGCGCGCCGGTCTTTCAGCACTCAACATCATCACCGGGCCCTATGGCGGCTGGTTCGGTCAATGGCTGCGGCGGGGTGGCGCGGCGGTCGCCGATATCGTCGCCGAACCGGGCCTGCCGATCGAGATCGAAACAGTCGCCAAAGCGCTCCAGACGGGTCCGAAGATCGATGTTCTCGCGCTGGTGCACGCGGAATCCGCAAGCGGCCTTCTCAACCCCCTGCCCGAGATACTAGCACTTGCCCGGGCTCGCGGCATCGTCACGGTTGTCGACGCGGTCGCCTCAGTCGGCGGCCATCCGCTCGATGTCGACGGTCTCGGCATCGACATCGCCGTGATCGGCCCGCAGAAGGCGCTCTGCGGTCCGGCTGGCGTGTCCGCGCTTTCGGTCAGCGGCAGGGCCTGGGATCTGATGCTCAGTGACGGCGCACCGCGCGATTCGATCTTGTCTTTGGCCGATCTGAAGACTTGGGTCGATGGCGGCCGGCGTGGCCTGCCGGGAACACCGGCGCCGCTGGAATTCTTCGCGCTGGAGGCGGCGCTCGACCGCATCGAGGCTGAAGGCCTGGAGAATGTCGTCGCCCGCCATGCGCTGGCGGCATCGGCGACACGGGCGGGGCTTGCCGCACTCGGAGCCCCGGCCTGGGTGCCGGCAGTAAGAGCGTCGAACCTGGTCACGGCCGTGCCGGTGCCGGAGGCGCTGGCGCCTGCTGCGCTGATCGCAACTGCCGGGCAGCTCGGGGTTGAGCTGACCGAAGGCGTTGGAACCGCGCCGGTCCGTCTCGTGCGGCTGAACCACACGGGTTCGCGCGCCACATTCCAGACGGTGCTGTCGAATGTCGTGGCGTATGGCGCCGCCCTCAGGCAAGCAGGCCATCCCTCGGATATATCAGCCGCTTCGGAGGCAATATCCGCAGCCTACAGTCGATGAAAGCCATATTCGGCCCTTGATAATCATGGTTCATCAAGGCAGGAGAGTAGCAATCGTGGAGACTTGGTGCAGATGACAAGATTGCTGGATGCGCAGGGCCTGGAGATCTCACATGAGGGGCACCGCACCCGCCTGAAATGGCACCGGTTGCGCAAGCAATTTGCCGATCCGCTGTTCTCAGCCGAGGTTATGGCGGAGGGCTTTGCAGCAGGCGCCTCGATGGAGCTCGATCTGCGCGTACGTGCCGACGGCGGTTTCGTCGTGCTGCACGATGAGGATCTCGAAGGCGAGACGACAGGACATGGGTCGGTCGCCGAAAAGAGCATCGGCGACCTCGGCGATATCAGGATGCAAGAGGGCGACCGGCCGCTGATCCTCAGCGAGGATCTGGCTGCCATGATGCAATCGACGCATCCAGCCGCATTGCTGCAATTCGACATGAAGGACGACTACGAAGCCATCGGTGCCAGAGGCGTCGCGCATCTGGCAACGCATTTTAGGGATATCGCCGCCTCGGTGATCGTCAGCGCCGACAGTCTGGATCTCATCGTCGCGGTCAAGGAAAAACTTCCCCACCTCCTGCGCGGGATCGATTGTACAGACAAGCTCTACAATATCGGGCAGGCCCGAGGCTGGAAGGCGGTCGAGACGGAACTGCGCGCCGACCTCAGCGGCCCGACCGAGCCGGACACGATCTATCTCCACTGGCCGCTGATCCTGGATGCCGCCAATCAAGGTCTTGACCTGATCGCGCTCTGCCGGGATGAAGGCAAACGCGTCGATGCCTGGACCTTCACCTTGAAGGATCCGGAAGCCGGTTTCAGCGAACAGGAATGGCAAGGCTTTTCGGCGCTGATGGCTCTGAAGCCGGATCAGATTACCACCGACGAGGCGCCGGCGACCGAACGTGCCTGGCGCCGTCGCATGGCAGATTAACCGGCGGACATTGGAGCATGATGCCGAAAGGTGTGAGAGGCTTTCGAGACCCTAATTCTAGGTTTGTCGCCTGTTTTCTGCAGTTTGCATCATTTTAAACTTCTAGTGCTATCCGTAGCCAGCAGACAAATGTTGGTGTCCGATATGCAAGGTGTTGATGCCGAAACAAATACTCGACAAGCAAATTCCAGCTTACAGGAAGCGTGGCATCTTGGGTGTACAGGCCGTTCGCTTGAGGCACTCACACTGGCCGGCGAAATCCTTGTTGATGCCGAGGCGCGGGGCGACGATCGCCTCGCCGCGCAATGCGACACCGACATTGCATGGTACTGTTTTCAAATCGGCAAGGCCGAACTTGGACTGACTCATATCCGGCGGGCGGTAGACTTCTGGAAATTGAACGGGGAGCGCAAACAGGAAGCCTGCGCCCGGGCGTATTTCGGATGGTTGCTCTTGGAACTGGGATTGCCGGAGGAAGCGATCGAAGAAGCGACCCGAGCGTTGGATCTGGCCGACAAGACGGCAGACCCGAAAGCACAAAGCCTGGCGACCAACGTCATTGGAATTATCTTCTGGTACAACAAGCAGCCCGACCGGGCCATCTTGATGAGCGAGAGGTCCGTCGCAATCGCCAGATCGATCGGCAACAAGACCTATGAAGGCTGGTGGCTCATCAATCTCGGCGGCGCTCATTCGGAAGCCGGATATATCGCGGAGGCGCTCGGTCGGCCGGAGGAAGGACGCCAGATGCTGGTGAGAGCGCTGGAACTGACCGAACTGGCGCTCGACATCGCAACCGAGACCGGCGACGGCTGGGCTGCTCGCATCTGTCTCGGCAATAAAGCCGAGTTCCTCAGTCACCTGGGCGAACATGACGAGGCGCTCCAGTGCATGGTCCGCTACCGGCTATTTCAAGAGAACAGCTATATCAGGGACAGGCAGCAATATCTCTACACCCTGGGCCAGATCTACAACAATTCCGGAAGATTCGAAGAAGCCCTGTCGCCGCTGCTCGAGGCGATGGAGCTGATCGACGCAGGCGGCAGTTTCGATTCCTGTATCCTGATCTATCTCTATCTGTCGCAGGCCTATGAGGGGCTGGGACAGTTCGATCCGGCGCTGGCGGCGCATAAAAAATACCATCAAGCCTATTTGCGCAATAGTGCCGAAAAAACCCAGCAGCGCGCACGTCTCGCCGAAATCTACTATGAAACCAAGCGGTTTAAAGAAGTTGCCGAAACGGAGTCGAAGCGCGCAGAAACGCTGGAGGCCTCCTATCAGAAATTGCAGGAGCAAACCGATATCCTTGCCAGTGCCGTCTATCTGGACGTACTGACCGGGCTCTATAACCGCAAATATCTCGACAGCCGCTTCAAAGAGTTGACATCTGAGAAGCGCCCATATTCCATCGCGATGCTGGATGTCGACCACTTCAAGTCGATCAACGACAACTTCTCTCACATGATCGGCGACCGGGTCCTGGGTGCCATTGGAACTATATTGCGCAGCCAGTTGCGCATTACCGATCAGGCAATTCGCTTTGGCGGCGAGGAGTTCGTCGTCCTGTTCGCCGGCGCTCCCCGAGGCGCCGCAGATCTCTGTGAGAGGCTGCGTTTAGCCATTGAACGATGGGACTGGTCCGAGATCTGCAACGGGCTGCACGTCACGATCAGCATTGGGCTCGCCAGTACCCTGTCTGCCAAGTCTCCGAACGATATTTTGGCGATCGCCGATCAGAATCTCTACGCGGCGAAAAAGACCGGTCGCAATCGCATTGTTTCGTAGCGCTCTCAGCTCCAATCGGGTGTCGCGTCTGTGGCAATGGTGTGTCTATAGCCCCTCGATGTCGAGGATAAAGGCGAATTCGCCGGCAAGCCCCGGCGAGTGGGCGATGACAGGCCCGCCCTGCGCAAGCAGCCTGTCGACCGGCGGCATCACCACCATCGCGCCGCCCTCCTCGGCGATGAGTGCCCCGGCCAGCATGTCCCAGGCATTGAGGTGGCGTTCATAGTAGAGATCGGCGGCACCCTCGGCGACGCGGACGAGGTCGATGGCGGCAGCACCCATGCGGCGATAATCCATGCCCCGTTCATGGAGCCGCCGCGAGAGCGCGAGATGGTCGTCGAAGCTCGTCTTGCGGGAATGGCCGAGAATGACAAGGGCATTGGCCGGATCGACGGTCGCAGCCGCATGGACCGGAATCCCGTCCTTGAAGGCGCCACCGCCGCGCACTGCGTGAAAGACCTTGTCTCCGGCGGCGTCGTAAACCACGCCGATCTCCACCTTTCCGCCGACGACGAAGGCGATCGAGACGCCCCAGTGCCGGAAGCCCCTGATATAGTTGGTCGTGCCGTCGATCGGATCGACGACCCAGGTGCCGCCCTTACCCGATCGCCCGCCGCTCTCTTCGCCCATGAACGTATCATCGGGAAAGCGCGAGAGCAGGCCGTCGCGGATTGCCTGCTCGGCCCTCCTGTCGGCGATGGTGACGAAATCCTGCAATCCCTTGTTCTCGACGGTGAGCGAGCCGGAGTCGGAATCGTGCCGAAACCGGGCGGTTTCCCGCCCGACTTCGAGAGCAACGGTGATCGCGACCTCCGCCCGTGCACGGATGGCGGCGGGATCGAATGCGGCATTCATCAGGCAGTCCTTCTTCTGATCAGTGTCACTGGCGTAAATTCGACACGCGCCGTCAGGTCCGGCTCGACAATCCGGCTCATCAGCAGGTCGACCGTCTTTTCGGCCTGGACGTCGCAGGGTTGGCGGATGGTCGTGAGATCATAGGCGGTCCAGCTCGCCTGAGGAATGTCGTCATGGCCGATGATGGAGAGCGGCGGCGCATCATCGCGGCCGCGACCCTGCATGACCCGGTCGATGACGCCGCAGGCCATGTAATCATTGGCGCAAAACAGTCCGTCGATGCCGGATGCGGCAAGTTCAGCAGCCGCATCATAGCCGCTTCGGTAGTCGTTGATCCTGACCTGCACGAACTCGGCCTCGACGCCGAGCTGCTTGCATCGCGCAATGAAGGCCTCGCTGCGTCGCCGCGCCGTATAGGATATGGCAGGTGCGGCCATCACGGCGGGCCTTTGCACGCCGCTGTCGATCAGGTGGGTTGCGGCGAGATGGCCGGCCATACAATCATCGGAGAGGATGCGGTCTACGAAGGGGATGTCGTTGCCCTTGTTAATCAGCACGATCGGCACGCCCTCGGCCGCGCATTGCTCGCAGATCTCGGTCGGCGGGGCATCCGAGGTGACGATAACGCCTGATACGGCGTAATGCAGCAGTTGGCCGATGACCGTCGAAGTATCGGCCTCCGGCGAGGTTGGCAGCAGGATGGGGCGGAAATTGCGGGCGAGCAGCACTCTTGCCAGATTCTCGATCTGCAGCGTGCGGAACGGATTGTCGAGGCCGGCCGCGACGAGGCCGACGAGATCGGAGCGTTTGTTGGTCAGGCTTCTGGCAAGATAGTTCACCCGGTAGCCGAGCTCCTTGGCGGCTTGGTAGACTTTTTCGCGCGTCTTCGGCGAGACGCTGGCATCCGGCGTGAAGGCGCGCGACACGGCAGCGCGCGAGACGCCCGCCACGCGCGCCACGTCGAAGGAGGTTACCTTGCGCGGTCCCTTATCCCTGTCTGCCAACTGCTTTTTCCCTGCCTGCCGGTGGCCGCATCAGATCGGGCAGATCCGTGCAGATGCCGAGAACCGGAAGCTTCATGATATCAGCGAGGATGGCCGGCCGTTCCTCGTGCCAAAGCACGATCTCGCGGCCTTCCTCGAAGGCGCGACGCATCAACGCGTCGGTCACCAGATCCTGCGGACGCTCGCCTGCCCTCTCCCAGCACAGATGGAGGATATCGGCCCCGGCCTCGTCGCCGAGCGCATGCGGATCGTGGCCGACACGGATCAGCACGGAAAGCGGAAAATCGCAGGCGGCGTCGCGGAGTTCGCGCACCTGAGCCGTATCGAAGGAACCGAGACAGGCGAAACGCTGGTTCATCTCGGCAAGGTGCTGCCAGCAGTGCAGGCCTGTCCCGGGCGCCTTCAGCTCGACATAGAGGCCGCTCCCGGTCTCGCGGCCGAGCGCGGCCACCTCCGAAAAACTCGGCACGTCGACGCCGTCGAGCTCGGCAAGCTCCGCAGCCGTCATCTCGGAAATGCGGCGGTCGATGCCGAAGACGCGCTCGAGGTGGTCGTCATGCGAGACGACGACCACGCCGTCCTTGGTCAACTGCGTGTCGAGCTCCCACATCTCAGCCCCGAGTTCGGCGGCGCGGCGGAAGGCGGTGATGGTGTTTTCACGTTCATGGCCGCTGGCGCCGCGATGGCCGATGCAGAAGGGAAGCTGGCCCTTGCCCGACGGCCAGCCATAACGCTCGAAAAATGCCGAGAAATCGCGGGGCATCAGAGCCTCCTGCCGTTTTCGTCGAAGACGAAGACGCCGCGGCTGTCGATCGCCCAGCGGACGTCGTCGCCGACGTGGATATCACTGCGTACCGGCTGGATGGAGCGCAGCAGTGGTCCGCCGGCAAGAGCCACGTCGTAGAGGTTCTCGCGACCCTGTGTCTCGGCAAAGGTGACCTTGCCCGCCACGGCGATGTCGCCTGCCGGCGTAAAATGCTCCGGCCGGACGCCGAGCATCAGCTTGGTGCCCTCGGCGGCGCCGATTGTATCCGGCAGCGGCACGCGGATCTCGCTTTGCGGGATTGTGAAGGCGCCCTTGTCCACGACGCCGCGCAGGAAGGTGATCGGCGGATTGCCGAGAAAGCCGGCGACGAAAGCCGTCTTCGGATCGTTGTACATTTCGGCCGGCGTGGCGATCTGGACGATCTCGCCTTCCTTCATGATGGCGATGCGGTCACACATGCTCATCGCCTCCACCTGGTCGTGGGTGACGAGAATGGCGGTGATGCCGGTTTCGCGCTGCAGGCGGCGGATTTCCGATCGCATTTCGAGGCGCAGCTTGGCGTCGAGATTGGCGAGCGGCTCGTCGAGCAGCAGCACATCCGGCTTGCGGATCAGCGCCCGCGCCAGGGCCACGCGCTGCTGCTGGCCGCCGGAAAGCTCAGCTGGCCGGCGGCCCATCAGGTTGCCGATGTGAACGAGAGTGGCGATGCGGTCGACTTCCTTGCGGATTTCGGCGGCCGCTATGCCCTTCACCTTCAGCGGAAAGCCGATGTTCTCGGCAACCGTCATGTGCGGATAGAGCGCATAGGATTGGAAGACGACGCCGACATTGCGGACCTGGCTGGGCAGGTCCGTGACGTCGCGGTCGCCGAAGAGGATGCGCCCGCCGCTTGGCCGATGGATGCCGCAGACGGAAAACAGCGTCGTCGATTTGCCGCAGCCGGAAGGGCCGAGCAGCGCCAGCATTTCGCCGTTGCCCACTTCAAGCGTCATGTTCTCGATGACTTTGGTGGAGCCGAAGCTCTTCGAAAAATTGTCGAGGAGGATGCGCATCAGCCTTTGCTCCCGCCGCCGTAGATGTTCATGAGATATTTGTTGAAGAGCGCGTAAACGATCAGCACCGGAACGAGGTAGAAGACGCCGACCGCTTTGAACATGTTGAAGTCATAGTTGTTGTCGTCGGCGAGGAAGGCCGCGAGATAGACCGAAAGCACCTGCACCTGGTTACCAGGCGCCAGCACCTGCGGCAGGATGAATTCACCCCAGCCGGAGAGGAAAGAAAACAGGCCGAGCGCCATGATGCCGGGCTTGACCTGCGGCAGCACGAGGCTGCGCCAGACCCGGAAGCGCGAGGCGCCGTCGACGACGCCGGCCATCTCGATTTCCCAGGGCACTGTGTCGTAGAAGCCCTTCATCAGCCAGATGCCGAGCGGCAGGTCGATCGCCGCCTTCACCAGGATGACGCCGATCAGCGAATTGTAGAGGCCGATCATCTGCAGCACGATGAAGATGGCGATGATCAGCGTCACCGACGGAAAGGCATGCAGCACCATGACGCCGGCAAGGAAGAAGCCGCGCGCCGGGACGTTCAGCCGTGACAGCACGTAGCCCGCCATCGACGAGACGATAAGCACGAGACTGGTGGTGCAGGCAGCAAAGAGCAGCGTATTCACAGTCACCTGCCAGATGTTCGCCTTGCCCTCTGTCGTCTGCCACAGGAAGCGCCAGTGCTGGAGCGTCAAGCCCGAAGGCAGCAGCGCATCGGCCTGCTTGACCGTCACGGTGTCGAGGAAGAGATAAACATACATCAGGAGCAGCGGCAGGCTGACGATGGTCAGCGCCGATATGACAGGCCAGCTGCGGTAATTTGCCGAGGGCTGCGATCGTTCGGCCATGGTCAATCCTCGATCAAGGGCTTGGCGACAAGCGTGCCGTAGTTGAAGACGCGCAGATAGAGGAGCGACAGCATCACGCCGATGACGACGAGCACCAATGCCATGGCCGCACCCAACCCGTATTCGAGGTTGCCGGCATAATTTCTCAGCGCCGTGTGATAGGCGGAGAGCGCCCAGACCTCGGTCGCGTTGCCCGGTCCGCCATTGGTGGCAAGCAGGATTTCATTGAAGGAGGCAAGCAGCGACAAGGTCTGATAGCAGGTGACGAAGAGGATCGGCCAACGCATCTGCGGCAGGACAATGTAGCGGATCTGTTGCCAGCGCGAGGCGCCATCGACCTCGCTCGCATAGAACTGGCTCTTCGGAATGGCCTTCATCGCCGAGGAGAACACCAGCATGCCCATCGAGGCGCCGATGAAGCCGTTGATCAACACGACGAAGAGCCAAGCGTTATAAGCGTTATCGAGAAGATAGTTCTTCGGCGGATAACCGAACTTTCCCATCAAGATAGAGATGAATCCGCTGTCCCAGGCGAGCCACTTCCACAACAGGACGTATATGACGACGGGCGTGATGCGCGGCAGGAGCCAGATGCCGCGGAAGATAGAGGCAGGCGTCGGCCGCATGTAATGCGTCAGGATGGCGAGCAGCAGCGCATAACCGACATTGAAGAGCATCAGCACCAGCGCAACGTAGAGCACTGTATTGAAAAGCACACGTGCCATATCGGGCGACGTGGCCATGCGTGAGAAATTGTCGGTGGTCCAGGTCCAGCCGGTATAGGTGACCCTGGCGACGGTTTCCTTCTGTTCCGGTGTCAGCTTGAATCCCAGACTGTCCAGTGCCGAAAAGAGCTGCTCCTTGCTGTCGAAGCGGGTGTTGAGGACGGAGCGGTTGAACTGTTCGGAGATCTGCTTGACCTCGCGTGTCGAAGGTCTCTCGGCAAGATCCTTGATCATGCGCTCGACGTCGCGGCGCACCGTGAACACCTCACCTGCATGTTTGGCGCGCAACTCCGTGGCAATCCCAGGCGCAAGCCCGAGAGCCTCGACGGCTTTGAGGCCCGTTTCATCGATCGTGTAGCGCGGTTCGGCCATTTCGGCGGCAATGTCTGGTAATGCCGATTTCAGCGCGATCAGGGAGTTGGGCGCGATCTGGTAGACACCGCCGGAAATACCCGTCGCCGTCGTCATGCTGGTCATCGAAAAGACCGCCGTCAGAACGACCGGCATCAGGAAGAAGAGGATGATCATGATCGCGGCAGGCGCGATCATCACCAGTCCGAGCGCTCTGGACGATTTCATGAAAGCCCTCTCATCGCGGACCGACCGGGCGGCGATGTTGCCGCCGCCCGGAAGAGTGCTTCGATCTTAGCGGATGACGATCTTGTCGCCGAGCGTGCTCTTCAGCTCGCTCTCTGCATCACTGACCGCGGCGTCTACGGTCTTGGCGCCGGTCCAGGATGCCTCGAGGTTCTTCCACATGATGTTCCAATATTTGCCGAAATCGGAATTGTTGGGCATCGCATTGGCATGCGGCAGCAGGCGCTCGGTGGCTTCACGTGTCCAGCGGTCGGCCGAGTAGAAGTCGACGGTGGATTCCGACTTGGAGATGCCGAGATGGGCTGATTTGACCGCATGCAGCGCGTTGGTGCGCGGCTCGGAGGCGATCTTGACCAGCTGGGCGGCAATCTCGGTGTCTTCCTGGTCGTGACCTGCGGTCAGCAGGTAGACGAGCGGATGGGTCAGCGTATTGGCCTTGCCGCCTTCGCCGGCGGGGATCAGCGTGAAGATCACGTTGCCGAAGAAATCCTTCAGGCCTTCCTGGTTGACGAGGCGGGCATAGTGCCATGTGCCGCCGTCCCAGATGCCGGCCTTGCCGGTGGCGACTTCCTTCCACCACTGGTCGCCCGGCATGCCGATGTGGTTCTTCTTGGTGACGCCTGCCTTCACGGCATCGGCGAAGAACTGATAGGTGCGGGTCATCGCCGCCTTGTCGAAAACGAGCTTGCCGCCTTCTTCCATCGTGCCGCCGAAGCTGGTGTAGAATTGCCAGTAATCAGGGCCGTTGCTGGTACGCGGATAAAAACCGTAGCCGGCCTGGACGAGACCCTTGTCCTGCATCTTCTTGGCGTCTTCGAGCAGGTTCTTCATGGTGTACTTGCCGTCCTGGACGTTCTGCGGCAGCGCGTCCAGATCGGCATCGCTGTAACCGATCGCCTTCATGTAAGGCTTCCAGAAGAACATCGGGCGGGATTCAGCGTCCTGCGGGATACCGTAGACGGTGCCGTTATAGGACGCGATCTTCAACAGGTTTTCATAGATGTCGCTGAGCGGCCATGAGTCGAGATCGACATAATCTTCGATCGGAACGATGAGGCCCGCCTGCGACCAGGGCGCGATGTCTTCATGGCCGCTGACGACGATATTCGGGGCGGTCTTGGCTTCGGCGGCAAGGGTCAGCGCCTGCTTGAAGTCCTCCCAGGCCGAATAGGGCTTCTTCTCGACGGTGATCTTCAGGTCTTCGCCCTTGAGAGCAGCTTCGCGCTGCAGCTCCTGGGCTGCGATCTCGATCGCGTCGAGGCGATAAACGTCGTTCGGGCCGGTGCCGCCGGCCCAGACGCTGATGTGGACGTCCTTGGCGAGTGCAATTGCGGAGGTCGAGGCCAGGATGGCGGCTGCGACGGCAAGCGATTTCAGTGTCGGCAAAATGGTCATCTTCTTCGTCTCCCTAGAAGAGCAGTGTGAGGCCTCTTGACGGGTCATCACTGTTGCGTGACGGCCGTTCCGAAAACCCCACGAAACGTGGCGTATCCCGCTCTAGGGGTTGAACGTAACGGCCGAATGACAAAATTGAGCACGTGTGCAAAAATATTATGACGATGTCCGCGCGAGTTGCAAGCGGCGGTTTTCGACAGGCGTCTTTTACGCTTCAAATTGCGTGTTTCCTGGTCTAGCATCCGAACTATGAGCCTTGAATCCGTCCGCGCCTTCCTCGGCGCCCATGCACCCGATCTCGAAATCATCGAAACGCCCGGAAGCTCCTCGACGGTGGCGCTTGCCGCCGAAGCCCACGGCGTCGAACCCGCGCAGATCGCCAAGACGATTTGCCTACGCGTCGGCGAGCAGATGATGCTGGTCGTAGCCGGCGGCACGGCAAGGCTCGACAATCGCAAGTTCAAGGACACCTTTGGCGCCAAGGGGCGCATGCTCGGCGCCGAAGAGGTCGTGGCGATCACCAGCCATCCGGTCGGCGGCGTCTGCCCCTTCGGCCTGCCTTCGCCGCTGCCCATCTATTGCGACATCTCGCTGAAACGCTTCGATGAAGTCGTGCCGGCGGCCGGCTCGACGAACTCGGCCGTGCGGATCGAAACTGGGCGGTTGGCCGAGCTGACCGGCGCCAGTTGGGTCGACGTCTGCCAGTAACGCAGCCGAAGAACTTCACACGGGGGAAAGACTACCTATATTAGGTCCCGACATGCCGTGATTGTGCATGACAGGAGATCAGGAATGCCGAGTGCCGTTTCGCGTTTTGCCAAGATCGCGGCAATTGCCGCACTGACGAGCGCCACCGTTTTTGCTTCCCTCGACGATGCCGAGGCGCGCCGCGCCGGCAGCTTCGGTTTCGGAAGCCGCGGCACGCGCACCTTTCAGGCGCCGCCTGTCACCCGCACCGCACCTGCCCCCACAGCGCCGATCGAACGGTCGATGACGCCACGTCCGCAGACCACGGCACCTGCTACCGCTCAGCAGCCTTTCGGCGCTCAGCGCCCCGGTTTCTTCGGCGGCTTCGGCCGCTCGATGATCGGCGGTCTGATTGCCGGTGGCCTTCTCGGCATGCTGCTCGGCCACGGTTTCGGCGGCGGCTTCGGCTTCCTCGGCATGTTGCTGCAGATCGCATTGATCGGCGGCGCCGTCATGCTCGCCATGCGTTATTTCGCCAATCGCCGCCAGCCTTCCTACGGCGTTGGCGGCCGGAGCCAGTCCTATAGCATGTCGCCCGCCAACAATTCGTCTTTCCAGATCCCGGCGATCGGTTCGGGTGCTGGTTCCCTCCAGTCCTCGCGCGGCAACCGCTCCAACGACGAGATCGGATTGGCGAAGACCGATCTCGACAAGTTCGAGGAACTGCTGACCCAGGTTCAGACCGCTTACGGCGCGGAGGATTACGGCACGCTGCGCAGGCTGACGACACCCGAAGCGATGTCCTATCTTGCCGAGGAACTCGGCGAAAACGCCACCAACGGCGTGCGCAACCGCGTCTCCGACGTCAAGCTGCTGCAGGGTGACATTGCCGAAGCTTGGCGCGAAGATGGCCAGGAATATGCAACGCTTGCCATGCGCTATTCCTCGATCGATGCCATGGTCGAACGCGACACCGGCCGCGTCGTTTCAGGCGACGACCGCCGCCCGAGCGAAAGCACCGAGGTGTGGACCTTTGTGCGTAAGCCGGGCGCCGACTGGAAGCTTGCCGCCATCCAGGGCACCGAGCAGCGCGCCGCCTAGCGCGGTGCGCCAAATTGGCCTTCCCTTAATTCACCACGACAGGCTTGGAGCGCATGCGGGAAACCGTTTCGCGCTCCGCCCGCTTGCAGCGCATCGGCGGCAGGCCGCGGTCCATCAGGTCCATATCTTCGAGCACCATGTCGCCCATCTTCTTGAAGGCGCTGTCGAGCGCACCGGCCCGGTGCGCCGAGCGGAGGAAGCCATTCAGATTGCGCACCGGATGGCCGGGCGGCAACGGTTCTTCAGGGTAGACATCGCTCGCCGCCACGATATGGCCTGACGAGACGGCCGCCATCAGCGCATCAAAATCGACGACATCGGCGCGGCTGAGCAGGATGAAGGCGGCGCCCCGGCGCATGCTGGCGAAGGCCTCGGTGCCGAGAAATTTGCTGTTTTCGCTGGTGACGGCGGCAGCGACGAAAATGAAATCGCTCTTTGTCAGGACGTCCTGAAGGCTTGCGGGCTCGACGCCGCTTTCCTCGATGATCGAGCGCGGCAGCCAGGGATCGAACACCCGGATGCGCGCCCTGAAGCCGGACAGAACCCGGCGCAGCGCTTTGCCGAGATCGCCGAAGCCGACGATGCCGATCTCGGAGCCGGCGATCAGCCGCGCGCTTGCATTCCCCTCGCCGCCCCAGAGTTCCGTGCCCTGGCGGAAAGCGACATCCGCGTCGACGATGCCGCGCGCTAGAGCCAGCGCGAAACCGAGGCCGATTTCGGCGACCGGCTCGGCAAAGACCTGTCCTGTGGTAACGACATGGATGCCGCGCTGGAAGAGCACCTCGTAAGGCATGTTGTTGAGAAGATTGCTTTCGACGTTGAGGATCGAGCGCAAGGCCGGCATTCTGGCCAGCGTTTCGGCCGAAAGCGGCGGCTGGCCGATGATGTAGCGCGCGATTCCGAGGATCTCGTCGCCGAGTCCGGCGACATTCTCGGGATCGGCCTCGACGATCTCGTATTTCGCATGCAGTTCGGCGCGCGCCTTGTCGCTGAAGATCAGATCGAGCGTGCGCGGCTCGGGCGCGCTGATCGCCAGCGGCCGTTCAGTATTCGTCATTGGTGTCTCCTCCATCGCAGCGATTTGCACCGTCATCGCCGGACAATTGATAGACCCTGCGGGGGACGGTTTCCAGTTCGATCTTGTGGCGCGAGGCGCTGAGAGGAGCTATCGAAAGCGGCATCTGCCTATCAGATAAGCACTTGAATTAGCTTGGTATTTCAAGGAGTTTTCGTTGACGGCGTGAATTCTTTGAACTAGCGTGATCTGTGCGACCTGGAACCATGCCGGTGTTCGGCGGCCGCAGGATATTCGAAAACTCACGAGGGAATGAGCAATGAAATCAGCAATCAAGAGCGGCCTGCTTGCCTTGGCTGCCGCAGCGCTTCCAGCCGTCGCCTATGCCCATCCTGCGATCGGCGAAGCAGCCGGCTTCAGCCACGGCTTTGCCCATCCGATGTCTGGCCTCGATCACGTCCTCGCCATGGTGATGGTCGGAATTTTCGCATTTCAGCTCGGCGGCCGCGCCACCTGGCTCGTGCCGACGACCTTCGTCCTGGTGATGGCGCTCGGCGGTGCCTTCGGCGCTGCCAGGCATTGCTGTTCCCTTCGTTGAAATCGGCATCGCGCTTTCCGTCGTCGTCCTCGGCGCCGTTGTTGCGCTCAACGTCAAGGCGCCGCTCGCCGCAGCACTCGGCATCGTCGGCCTCTTCGCTATCTTCCACGGTCATGCACATGGCGCCGAAATGCCGGAAAATGCCGCCGGCACCGCCTATGCCGCCGGCTTTATGATCGCAACCGCACTGCTGCACCTCGCCGGCCTTGCGCTTGGTTACGTCATCGGCCGCGCCGGTGAAGGTCAGGGCGTTTTCGTGACGCGCACGGCCGGTAGCATTGCCGCCATATCAGGCATCGGCCTTCTGGCCGGCTTGATCTGAGCCTGACGGCATTTCTGAACAAAAACCAGGCGGCGGCCTAGACATCCAATCCGACAGAACGCCCGGCATGTGTAATGTATCGCCGGGCGTTTTTGCGTCGTCGCTGCAAAGCGCTACGGATTTGATCCAAGTCAAATTCGGCCACGTCGCGTCCGGCTATATCTAGCCAAGGATCAACGAAGGGACGTCCAAATTGACGCAGACCAGCCTTGCCGATTGCCGGAGGGACGCAAAGGTCAGTATAGTGATTTCAGAAATTTCTGAAATCACAGACGCAACGGAAACGACCATGAACCTTCCGCCTCTCGTCCAGTCCTTCGTTCTCCATTTCGGCGAAATGGGATCGCGCTGGGGAATCAACCGCACGGTCGGTCAGATCTATGCCCTGCTCTTCGTTTCGCCAGCACCCGTCTGTGCCGAGGAGATCGCCGATTCTCTCGGCATCTCACGCTCGAATGTGTCGATGAGCCTGCGCGAGTTGCAGGCCTGGAACCTCGTCATCCTGAAACACAAGCCTGACGATCGCCGTGATTTCTTCACCACGCCTGATGATGTTTGGCACATTTTGCGGACGCTTGCCGAGGAACGGAAGAAGCGCGAAGTCGATCCGACGCTGTCTGTCTTACGCGAAATCCTGATGCAGCGGCCGGCCAGCGACGCCGAGCGCTATGCGCAGGCGCGCATGGGTGAGATGCACACGCTGATCGAGCAGCTGACGCATTGGTATGAAGATGTAAAACAACTTGAAACAGAAAGGCTTGCAACGCTACTCTCTTTGGGCGCGAAAGTGACGAAGCTTCTGGAGGCCAAGGACCGGGTGGTTTCGCTCGGCCGCAGCCGCCGGCCGAATCCTGCGAACAAGAGTTAGCGCCATGGGCACTGCTTTTTTCGACGCAAGAGACAGATCAGAGGCTCGGCCCCGGGATGGTGGTGCCGTTTCGCCCGGCCGTGACACAGCGAAAAGCGGGCTGCGCAGGGCGGCGATGCTGCAGGCGCTGGCCGCCGCCTTCTGGATTCCGCAAGCCGGCTTGCTGGCCGTCTCGCTCGGCCGCATCGCCGATGGCGGCGGATTGCATGACGTTCTCTGGCCCGCCCTCGGTATCCTCGCCCTCGGATTTGCAAGAAGCTGCCTCGATGCGGCTGGCGGCCGCCTGGCTTTTCAAGCCGCCCGCACCGAACTCAGCCGCAGGCGGCAGATCGCCGCCATGGCGCTTTCCGTGTCGTCGCCGGTCGATCGCGACCGATCTGCCTCCGGCAAAGCCGCAAGCGTGCTTGGCGAACAGGCCGAACTGATCGTGCCTTACCTCGCCCGTTTCCAGTCGGCACGCATGAAGGCGAGCCTCGTGCCGCTTATCATCCTTGCCTTCATCCTGCCGGTCTCCTGGATCGCCGCGCTGGTTCTGCTGTTTGCCGCGCCGCTGATCCCCATCTTCATGGCGCTGATCGGCTGGCGCGCCCAGGCGGCCAGCGAAAGGCAACTCGTCGCCACCGGCGGCCTCAATGGCTTCCTGCTCGATCGGCTGCGCGGACTGGCGACCATCCGTGCGCTCGACGCGGTGGATGCAACGGCACTGCGCCTGCGGTCGGAGGCGGAGTCGCTGCGTGTGCGCACCATGGCGGTGCTGAAGATCGCCTTTCTGTCCTCGGCGGTGCTTGAGCTTTTCGCCGCGCTCGGCGTGGCGATGATTGCCGTCTATGTCGGCTTCAGCCTGCTCGGCGAGATCCGCTTCGGCACTTGGCTAGGTCGGCTCGACCTGACCGAGGGACTGTTCATCCTGCTGCTCGCACCGGCCTTCTTCGATCCCCTGCGCGAACTCTCGGCCGTCTGGCATGATCGGGCGGCCGGCGAAGCGGCGCTGAAAGCCCTGGACGCCCTCGCTGCCGGCGGCCTGTCCATCCGAGGAGCAGCCGAAGTCGCGCCAACAGCATCTGCCATCGTCGAAGCGCCGGCCATTCGTATTGAGAATGTCGATTTCCGTTACGACGCCGCCGCGCGGTTGATCCTTGACGATTTCAACCTCGATATCGCGGCCGGCGAACATCTGGCGCTTCTTGGCGCCAGTGGTTCCGGCAAGTCGACGCTTCTTTCGCTGATTTCAGGACTGGTGCCCTGCACCGCTGGCCGCATCGTCATCGGCGGCATCGAACTTGCGGATGACAGCGCCCAAGCCTTGCGCGTTGGCATGGCATGGATCGGCCAGAGACCGCATATTTTCGCTGGCACCATCGCCGGCAATATTGCGCTCGGCAGGCCCGGTATCCTGCGCAGCGACATGACGGATGCGCTCGACGCCGCCAGGCTCGGAAAAGTCGCCGCCTATGGCAACCGGCCGCTCGGCGAAGGCGGGATCGGGCTTTCCGGCGGCGAGGCGCTGCGGCTTGCGATCGCGCGGGCGGCCTGCAATCCGCATCTCCGAATCATCCTGGCCGACGAGCCGACTGCGCATCTCGACGCAGCCACCGCCGCCGAGGTGACCGACAGCCTGCTTTCGCTCGCCAGGGGCCGCACTTTGCTCGTTGCGACCCACGATCCGCTGCTTGCCGCCCGCATGCATCGCGCCATGCGCATCGATGCCGACATCTTCATGAGGGAGGCCGCCGAATGAGCGGATTTGCTGCAGACCTCAAGCCGATCCTGCGTCTGTTCCTTGCCGAGCGCCGGCGTGCGCTGCTGCTTGGCGCAGCACTTTCGGCAGCGACGGTGACAGCCGGCATCGCCCTGCTTGGCCTGTCCGGCTGGTTCATCACCGCCACCTCGCTCGCCGGGCTTTCGGCCGCTACCGCCATCACCTTCGACGTCTTTGCGCCCTCAGCCGGCATTCGCCTGCTCGCCATCATCCGTACGGCCGCGCGCTACGGCGAAAGGCTGGCGACCCATGACGCAACGCTCGGCGTGCTCGCCGCCCTGCGCGAAAGGCTGTTTCGCGGCTTTGCCGAACAGGGTGCGGCTCGCACCCTGTTGCATCGTCCCGCAAAGCTGCTTTTCCGGCTGACGGCCGATATCGATGCGCTCGATTCCCTCTACCTGCGCATCCTCGTGCCGGCTGCAGTCGCGATCGGTGCAGCCCTGGCGGCAAGCGTGGTGCTGGGGCTGATGCATCCCCTGTTCGGTCTGTGCTTCGGCCTTTTTCTCGCCGGTGCCGGCCTCGGCCTGCCACTGATCGCCGGGCGGGCGGCGCGCAAACATGCCCGCCGACGTGCCCATGGCATCGAGGCGCTGCGGTCGCGAACGATCGATCTCGTTGCCGGCCAGACCGATCTGCTGATGGCCGGCCGCCTTGCCGCGCAGACAGGTACCATCGCTGCGGCCGACGCCTACTCGGCCCTCGCCGACGACCGGCTGAACCGTATCGAAACCGGCCTGACATTCGGCTTCGGCCTTGTCTCGACCCTGCTGCTGACGGCATCGCTGCTTGCCGTTGCGGCGCTTGCGGAAACGAAGGTGATTATCGCTCCTGTCGCCGCACTCGGCCTGCTCGTCGCCTTTGCGGCAGTCGAACCCTTCACGGCGCTGCGCCGCGGTGCCCTGGAGCTCGGCAGGACGCTGCTTGCGGCAAGGCGCATCGCGCCGCGGCTTGCCGTCGCGGCGGCACCCGAACCATTGGCAGTGCCGTTGCCGGGATGCGTTTTTTCGCTGGCGAAGGTGTCAGCCTTCCATGAAAACTCCACCGTGCCGGCGCTCGAGGATATCGAACTCACGCTTCAACCGGGCGAACGCCTCGCCGTCATCGGTAGCAGCGGCGCCGGCAAGTCGAGCCTGCTTGCCCTCCTTTCCGGGGAATTGCCGGCAAGGACGGGAAGCGTTGCCGCGATGGCGGCGACGCTGCTGACACAACGGACGGAGCTTTTCGAGGACAGCCTGCGCGGCAACCTGCTCCTTGCAAACCCGGATGCAAACGAGGCCCGTCTTCGCGAAGCGCTCGCGGCCGCCGGGCTGCTTGCCGATATCGAGGCCATGCCGCGGGGGATCGATACCCGGCTCGGCGAAGGCGGGCTTGGCCTTTCCGGTGGCCAGTCGCGCCGGCTGGCGCTTGCCCGGCTCTTCTTGCGCGACACGCCGCTCTGGCTGCTCGACGAGCCGACCGAGGGCCTCGATGGTGTCACTGCCCGCGACGTGCTCGCCCGTCTTTCCGCGATGGCGGCGGGCCGCTCGCTGGTGATCGCCACGCATATCCGCCGCGAGGCTGCGATTGCCGACCGCATCGCCGTCATCGAAGGCGGTCGCATCACAGAAATTTCGCGCCGCGGAGAGGCGGCGTTCGAAATGGCGCTCGACCGGCTTCGGCCGGACTGAGCGAGCCGCATGCCCTGAGCGCTGATCGGCGCTGAGGAACGCTTGTATCCCGTGGGACCGTGGGAGAAAGACAATGGAACTAGATATCGTAGCACTTTCGCGCTTCCAATTTGCGCTGACGGCGCTTTACCACTTTCTGTTCGTGCCCTTGACGCTCGGCCTGTCCGTGCTCTTGGCGATCATGGAAACCGTTTATGTCATGACCGGCCGCCAGATCTGGCGGCAGATGACGAAATTCTGGGGCACGCTGTTCGGCATCAATTTCGTGATCGGTGTCGCCACCGGCATCGTCATGGAATTCCAGTTCGGCATGAACTGGAGCTATTACAGCTATTATGTCGGCGACATCTTTGGCGCGCCGCTGGCGATCGAAGGCCTGATGGCCTTCTTCCTCGAAGCGACCTTCGTCGGGCTGTTCTTCTTCGGCTGGGACAAACTGTCGAAGGTCGGCCATCTGGTCGCCACCTGGGCGGTGGCGCTCGGCTCGAACTTTTCCGCGCTCTGGATCCTGATCGCCAATGGCTGGATGCAGAATCCCGTCGGCTCGGCGCTCAATCCGCAGACGATGCGCATGGAGATCACAAGCTTCTTCGACGTGGTCTTCAACCCGGTTGCCCAGGCGAAATTCGTCCATACGGTATCGGCAGGTTACGTCTGCGCCTCGATCTTCGTGCTCGGCGTTTCTGCCTGGTATATCCTCAAAGGCCGGCATATCGAACTTGCCAAGCGCTCGATGACGGTCGCCGCCTCCTTCGGCCTCGCATCGGCACTATCAGTCGTCGTGCTTGGCGACGAGAGCGGTTATCTCGCCACCGAGAACCAGAAGATGAAGCTCGCGGCAATCGAGGGCATGTGGAAGACGGAACCGGCGCCGGCGGCCTTCACCGCCTTTGGCTTCCCCGACCAGGAGGCGCGCGAAACGCATTTTGCCGTGCACCTTCCCTGGGTCATGGGCCTGATCGGCACGCGCTCGCTGACGACCGAAATCCCCGGCATCGACAAGCTCGAACAGCAGGCCGAAACCCGCATTCGGGGCGGGATCAAGGCTTACGACGCGCTGATGCAGATCCGTTCGGCACCGACACAGGACCAGGTTGCGCAGGAAGTGCGCAACTCCTTCGAGGATCTCGGCCATGATCTCGGCTACGCTCTTCTGCTGAAGCGTTACGTCGACGATCCGCGCCAGGCGACTGACGAGCAGATCGTTCACGCTGCGCGTGATACGATCCCGCACGTACCGACGCTCTTCTGGTCCTTCCGCATCATGGTTGGCCTCGGTATCTTCTTCATCCTGCTGACCGTCACCTTCTTCTGGCTGTCGGCGCGCCGCCATCTCGACAAATATCCGCTGCTTCTGAAGGTTGCCGTGCTGGCGATCCCCCTGCCCTGGGTCGCCATCGAACTCGGCTGGGTGGTCGCCGAGTTTGGCCGCCAGCCCTGGGTGATCGAAGGCGTTCTGCCGACAGCCGCTGCCGTCTCCAGCCTCGGCGCCGGCACCGTGCTTCTGACCATCATCGGCTTTGCGGCACTCTACACGACGCTGATCGTCATCGAGATGGGCCTGATGATCAAGGCAATCAAGCAAGGGCCGGAGCCGGACGACGAGCCGGAAGCGGTTCTGATTTCCGAAACCCTCGTCCCGGCCGCGGAGTGACCTGCCATGATCCTTCACGAACTCATCGACTATGAAACCCTGCGTCTCATCTGGTGGCTGCTGCTCGGCGTATTGCTGATCGCCTTTGCGACGACAGGCGGTTTCGATCTCGGCGTCGGCACGCTGCTGCCTTTCGTTGCCCGGACCGATACGGAACGGCGCGTGGCGATCAACACCATCGGCGCCACCTGGGAAGGTAACCAGGTCTGGCTGATCCTCGGCGGCGGCGCCATCTTCGCCGCTTGGCCGCCGCTTTATGCGGTCTCCTTCTCGGGCTTCTATCTGGCGATGTTCGCGATCCTCTTCGCGCTCATCCTGCGTCCGGTCGGTTTCAAATATCGTTCGAAGCGGGAAAGCACCAATTGGCGTAATGGCTGGGACTGGGCACTCTTCGTCGGCGGCTTCGTGCCGTCGCTGATCTTCGGCGTCGCCGTCGGCAATGTGCTGCAGGGCGTGCCTTTCCGCTTTGCCGACGATATGCGGATCTTCTACGAAGGTTCGTTCTTCGCCCTGCTCAACCCCTATGCGCTGCTCTGCGGCCTGCTTTCCCTGGCTATGCTGACGATGCATGGTGCGGCTTGGCTGGTGTTGAAGTCGAGTGGCTCGGTTGCCGAGCGTGCCAGACGCTATGGCAGCATCGCCGCCCTTGGTGTCATCGTGCTTTTCGCGCTCGGCGGCCTCTTCCTGTGGATCGGCGTCGGTGGCTATCGCATCACCAGCGAGATCAGCCCGATCGGTCCCTCCAATCCGCTGCTGAAGACCGTGGCGCTGGAGAAAGGCGCGTGGCTTGCCAATTACGCCGCTCATTCATGGATGATCACCGCACCCGTCCTCGGCTTCGTCGGCGCTGCACTGGCCTTCATTGCCATGCGGGCAAGGCGCGAGGTCATGACGCTACTCTTCAGCAAGGTCGCGATCTTCGGGATCATTTCGACGGTCGGGCTGTCGATGTTCCCATTCATCCTGCCCTCCTCGCTCGATCCGCGATCGAGCCTGACGGTCTGGGATGCATCCTCCAGCCACATGACGCTGTTCATCATGCTTGTAGTGACGGTGATCTTCCTGCCGATCATCTTCGCCTACACAGCCTGGGTCTACAAGGTTCTGTGGGGCAAGATCGATGAGAAGTCCGTCACCGACAAGAACAGCCACGCCTACTGAGCGGTTCAGCAGAACCGCTCTAACCTTTGTTTTTACGCAATTCCGGACGGAAAACCGCTTCGCAGTTTTCCTGGAATTGCTCTGAGGGAGATGAAACGATGTGGTATTTCGCATGGATCCTCGGCCTGCCGCTGGCCGCCGCCTTCGCCGTCCTCAACGCCATGTGGTATGAGCTGATGGACGACGCAGCCAGGAACAAAGCGTCCGAGCCGCGCAAGTAGAAAAACAAAGGGCGCGGTTCAGGCCGCGCCCTCTCGCTAGCTTCAGCCTTCCAGCCACTTCACCTGATCGGGTGTCAGCTTGATGTCGAGCGCCGAGAGACTGTCTTCCAGTTCGGCGACGGTGCGCGGCCCGATCAGCGGAATGACCGGGAAAGGCTGGGCGATCACGTAGGCGAGCGCGATGTGGATCGGATTGCGGCCGAGCTTGTTGGCAAGCTCGATGGCGCGGTCGCGGCGTCCGAAGTTACGCTCGGAATACCAGACCCTGACGATCTCCTCATCATCCCGCTTGTCGCGGCCGGCGCGGTCGGTAAAGAAGCCACGGCCCTGGCTCGACCAGGCAAAGTTCGGGATCTGCTTCTCGTTCAGCCATTTTTTCCAGTCGTCATCGGAAGCGGCAACGCAGCCGGCCCAGATCGGGTCGAGCATCTCGGCGAGCGAGAAGTTGTTAGAAAGCGCTGCCGGCGCCGTCTTGCCGGTCTTTTCGGCATAGGCGATCGCTTCGTCGAAGCGGGTCCGCGTCCAGTTCGAGCCACCGAATATGCCGCGGATGCGTCCACGCTTGACCTCGGCATCCATGGCATCGACGAACTCGCCGACGGGCACGTCGGTATTGTCGCGATGCATGAAATAGATGTCGACATAGTCAGTCTTCAGCCTCGAAAGCGTCTGGTCGAGCTGCTTTGCGATCATATCGGGATAGCAGAGCGGCGAGTGGGCACCCTTGCCGATCAGCACGATCTCCTCGCGCGGCACCTTGCGGCTCGTGTGCCAGTCGCCGAAGATCGCTTCCGTCTTGCCGCCGCCATAGACATAGGCCGTGTCGAAGGCATTGCCGCCGGCCTCGTAGAAGGCGTCGAGCGTCAGCGAGGCAGAGGCGAAGTTCGGGAAGAACTCGAAGCCGAGTGTGACGACCGAGGCCGGCTTGGAAATGCCGGGGATCTGACGCTGCGGAACGCCGTTGCCACGCGCGACCGTGCCGCCGGCAATGTTTGCCGTGCGCTTGCTGGCTTTCTCAACGCCGTATTCAAGACCGACCGAGGCGCGCCACTGGTCGAGTACACGCAAGTTTCCGATCGAATCTGCCCAGCTCATGCCGGGAGAGCTGAATTCGGTTCTGCCGGCACGGATGGCGTCGCCGGCCGCGTCCGCCTCGAAGGAATAGAGCCAGCGGTCTTCCCTCAGTTCGACGGTTTCTCGGCTGCCGCCCTTGAAGATCTCGATCTTGCCGACGCCGCCCTTGTGGCCGGAGGCAAACCAGAAGTCCTGGACCTCGATTCGGCCTTCAGAGCCGATGATGCGCAGTACATTGTCCTGCTGCGCCATGATCGAGCAGGAGACTTCGGCGATGATCTCGTTCGGGAATTTGAGCACGGCAGATGCCCATTCATCGACGCCGCTTTCTCCGAGATGGGCGACGCCCGAAACCTTCTCCGGTTCGAGAAAGGCCTTGCCCTCTGCGGCGCCTGATATCAGTCTGGCCATCGAGACCGGATAACCGCCGACATCGAGAATACCGCCGCCGGCGGTATCGTTGGCGAAAAGCCGGTGTTCCGGCTTGTAGCTGCCCATATTGAAGCCGAAGCTCGAGCGGATGATCCGAACGGTGCCGATGACGCCGCTTTTGACGAGCTCGACCAGCTTTTGCGTCTGCGGATGCACGCGATACATGAAGGCCTCGCCGGCAAAGACGCCGGCTTTTTTTGCCTCGTAATAAACCGCTTCGGCATCATAGGCCGAGAGGGCGATCGGCTTTTCCACCAGGATGTGCTTGCCGGCGCGTGCCGCCTTGATTGCCCATTCGGCGTGGCCGGTGTGAGGGACGGCGATATAGATCGCATCGATCTCCTTGTCGGAGAGCAGCGCCTCATAGCCGTCGACGATGCGGGCGCCGGAGAAACCATCGGCAAGGCCCGGCTTTGCCGGATTGCGGGTAGCAATCGCTACCAGCTTTCCTGTGCGAGAATGGGCGACGCCGTCTGCAAAAGTGCGGGCGATGGTGCCGGGGCCGATGATGCCCCAGCGGATCGGTTGATCTGAAGTCATGGAAAATCCTCTTTCGTCTTTCTGTCCTGGGATTTCAGTTTAGCGAAGCCGCTTGCCGGCGCCGTCGAAAAGGAATGTGCGGCTGGCGGGAAGGCCGACTGTCAGCGTTTCGCGATTGCCGGCGACGCGCGATTCCGGCCGCTCGATGATCAGTTGCTCGGGGCCGATGGTGGCGTAGATGTAGCTGGTATTGCCAAGATGTTCGGCGACGTCGATGGTAACGGTGAGGTCGGCATCGCCCGTGCCCGCATCGACGAAATGTTCGGGACGGATGCCGAGCGTCACCTTTGCGCCGGCTTCGATGGGATCGGCGACCGGCAGCGTCAGACGGGTATTGGCATCGCTTTCCAACGCAATCACCGCCCTGCCCGGCTGCGTCTCAACCACCACGGCCTTGAGGAAATTCATCTTCGGCGAGCCGACGAAACCGGCGACGAACTGGTTGGCGGGATCGTCGTAAAGATCGAGCGGTGCGCCGATCTGCTCGATATTGCCGGCGCGCAGCACGACGATCCTGTCGGCGAGCGTCATCGCTTCCGTCTGATCATGGGTGACGTAGATCATCGTCGTGCCGAGCTTCTTGTGCAGTCTAGATATCTCGACGCGCATCTGCACGCGCAGTTCGGCGTCGAGGTTCGACAAAGGTTCGTCGAACAGGAAGACCTGGGGTTCGCGGACGATGGCGCGGCCGATCGCGACACGCTGGCGCTGACCGCCGGAAAGCTGCTTTGGCCGGCGCTTCATCAGTTCGGTGATCTGCAGGATCTCGGCGACATGGCGCACGCGCCGCTCGGTGTCGGCTTTCGGATTGCCGTTCATGCGCAGGCCGAAGCTCAAATTTTCCTCGACCGTCAGGTGCGGATAGAGCGCATAGGACTGGAAGACCATGGCGATGCCGCGGTCGGCCGGCTCGACGTCGTTGACGACCCGGCCGCCGATCTGAAGCTCGCCTGATGTAATGTCCTCGAGGCCGGCGATCATCCTGAGCAGCGTGGACTTGCCGCAGCCGGAGGGGCCGACGAAGACGACGAATTCGCCGTCCTTCACCTCCAGATTTGCGCCATGGATGATCTCAAAGCCGCCGAAGCGCTTGACGATGTTGCTGAGTGAAAGCTCTGCCATGCAGCCTCCCGATTATTTGCCCGATTATTTGATTGCGCCGGCCGCGATGCCGGCGATGAAATGGCGCTGAAGAGCCACGAAGATGACGAGGATCGGCGCCGTCAGCAGCACCGCGCCGGCCATGATGCCGCCCCAGGAGACCTTGGTGAGGCCGATCAGCGTTCCCAATGCCACCGGCGCCGTCATCATCCCCGGTCTGGAATTGATCAGCAGCGGCCAGAGGTAATTGTTCCACGAGTGCAGGAACAGAATGATCGCCAATGCCGCCATGGTCGGGCGCGCCAGCGGCAAGGCGATGCGCAGGAAGATCTGCCATTCCTTGACGCCCTCGACTCGGGCCGCATCAAAGAGCTCGCCCGGCATCATTGAGAAGGATTGCCGCATGAACAGCACCCCGAGCGAATTGAACAGCGGCGGCACGATCAGCGCCACCCAGGTGTTTGCCAGCTTGAACTCGCGCGCCACCATGATGAATTGCGGGATGACGACCACGGAGAACGGAAGCGTGATCGTGCCGAGGATGATGGCGATGACGACGGAGCGGCCGACGAAACGGTAACGCGCCAGCGCCCAGCCGGCCATCGAGGTCAGCAGCACCGAGAGCACTGTATAGATGAGCGCCACGCCGATGGAGATCACCATCGCGCCGATGAAATCGGTATCGGCCTGCAGGTTTTTGAAATTCTCGACGAAGTTGGTCGACGGCCAGAGCACGATGTCAGGACTGAAGATGCCGTTGTCGGGCATGGTCGAAAAGACGAACATCATCCAGAGCGGAAACAGCCAGATCAGCGCCAGCGGCGCCAGTGCGGCATGCAACGCGATCTGGCGCAGCAGAAGGGATTGCGATTTGGATTTCATTTCGGATCCCTCCCGACCCAGAGATTGAAAAGCGAGATCGCCACGGCAAGGGCGGCCATCGTATAGGCGATCGCCGAGGCATAGCCGAAGTTCAGCGAGGTGAAGCCCTGGCGATAAAGCAGCAGGCCGAGCGTCTCGGTGCCGCCGCCAGGACCGCCGCGATTGGTGATCAGGAAGGGCTCGGCGAACAGCTGCATGGTGCCGATCACCGAGAGCACCACGCAGAAGAGGATGATCGGTTTGAGGAGTGGCAGGGTGATGTGGAAGAACTGCTGGACCTTGCTCACCCGATCGAGCGTCGCAGCCTCGTAGACATCATCGGGAATCGACTGCAGGCCGGCGAGGATGATGATGGCGTTGTAGCCGGCCCAGCGCCATGTGACGGCAAGGATGATCAGCGCCATGGCGGCATTTGCATTGTCGAACCAGGAGACCGGGCTGAGACCAACAGCCGAGATCAGCTTGTTGATGATGCCGAAATCGAGGCTGAACATCAGCCGGAAGACGGCAGCGTAGGCGACCTCGCCGACGACGACAGGCGCAAAGAAGGCGAAGCGGAAGAGCGGCCGGGCTTTCAGCAGCGGCGAATTGAGCAGCACGGCCATGACTGTCGCAAGCGCGATCATCACAGGCACCTGGATCACCAAGATGATCAGCGTATTGTAGAGAGCGTTGTAGAAAGCCGGGTCATAGAAGAGCCGGCCCCAATTGGCTTGGAAACTGAATTTCCACGGATTGATTCGCGTGTTCTGAAACGAAATCAGGAACGAATTGATGATCGGCCAGACCCAGAAGGTGGCAAAGACCAGCAGATAGGGGGCGAGGAACGCATAGGCGCTCCGGGTTCTGAACGGCATCAAGCCTCCTCCTCACGAACGAATGACCGGCTGCTTTGCAAGCCGGGGGGAAACCGGGCGCCTGAAGCGCCCGGCATCGTCATTCATTGCGCGATCGGAAGGCCGGTCGCCGAAGCAATCTGCTTGGCGGCATCGTCGAGAGCCGCCTTTGCATCGGGATAGCCGCCAGCGAAGAACTTCGTCTGCGTCGCCTTGAAGATGGCTTCGGCATCGCTCTGGAAGGCGGTGCCGCGGCTCGGCACGATCTTGGGCAGTGTCGCCAGAATATCGGCCCAGACCTTCTGGCCGCCCCAATAGGGCTGCGGCTCGTTGACGAAGGGATCCTTCTCGGCCGAAAGCAGCGACGGGACCAGACCGAATTCCTTCAGCATGGTGATCTGGCCCTCATCCGTGCCGAGGGCGTAGTTGACGAATTTCCAGGCGGCTTCCTTATTCGCGGATGTCGCCGAAATGGCGAGCGACGAACCGCCGAGATTGGCCGCATGCGGGCCATCGGCCGTCAGGCTCGGCATTCTGTAGACGCCCCACTTGCCCTTCAGATCGGGCGAGGTCGAGCGCACGGTGCCCTCGTACCAGCCGCCATACAGCTGGCTTGCGGCCTTGCCGGCGGTATTGGCCTGGATCTTTTCGTCCCAGTTTGCTGCCGTCAGCGTGCCGGCATCCTTCATTTCCTTCACCTTTTGCAGCGAGGCGACGCAGGCCGGCTGGTTGATGGTGATATTCTGGCCGTCGGTCGAGTAATAGCCGCAGCCCTGTTCGTTGGCGATCATGCGAAACCATTCGCTGTCGCCGTTGAAGTCGGCCTGGGCCATGACGACGCCGGGATTGGCGGCGGAAATCTTCTTGCCGGCGGCGATGAAATCGTCCCAGGTGCTGATCGTGCTCGGATCGACGCCGGCCTTTTCGTAGAGATCGCGGCGGTAGAAGACGGCGACGGGGCCGGAATCCCACGGCATGGCGTAAGCGACATCGCCGACCTCGAGCTCGGTGCGCTTGAAGTCAGGGAATTTCGCCTGGATATCGGCCGTGTAGCCGAGCTCCTTCAGATTGGCGAAGCAATCCGGGAAACGGCTCCAGAAGATTTCAGCCTCGAAATTCTCGATGCTGACAATGTCGGGCAAGCCATCGCCGCCGGCAGCGCAGGCAGCGAGCGTCTTGTCGAAGACCTGGCTGTTGCCGAGGTCCTCGACGGTGATCTTGATATCGGGAAACTGCTTGTTGAAGCCTGGAAGCGTGGACTTCAATGCCGATGCAGCGACATTCCAGCTCCAGATGGTGAGATTGGCCGGCTGCGCGAATGCGGAGCCGGAAGCAAGCATTGCGACAGCTGCGGTCGCAGCGAGAAGTTTGAAACGCATTGAAAATCCTCCCTTTTCAATTGCCGATCTTACGAACGCGGTTAAACTATCTGCAAGGGAGCGGCTGTCTCCTAAAAAGGGAACATGGATTTGGCGGAAAGTAAGATCGGTACGCGTGCAATCTACCAGCCCGGCGCAAGCAGCATCGAGGGGTTGCCGACGGCGCTGCAAATATTTCACGCTCATCCGCCTGTTATGGCCATGCCGCACTGGCACGCGCAGGTCGAGGTCAACTACGCGATTCGCGGCACCGTTCATTACCGCATGAGCGACCATGAATTCCGGTTGAACGCCGGCGAAATGTGCCTCTTCTGGGGTGGCCAGCCGCATCAGATGGATGAATCCTCAGACGATTCGCTCTATGCCGGCGCCCATCTGCCGCTCGTCTATTTCTTCCGGCTGCGCCTGCCGATCAGCGTTTCCAGCCGGCTGATGAAGGGCGAGACGCTGCTGACATCGGCAACGGACGCCGCCGACAACGAGAACTTCACCCGCTGGTTTCGCTATGCCAACTCAGGCGATCCCGCCAAGGCCCAGCATGCCGTGGACGAGCTGCTGCTGCGCATCGAGCGCATCGCGCTCGAACCCTATTCGATGACGTCGCAGGCAACCGTCAATCTCGAAGGGGATCACCCGCATCCGCATTCCTCGCGCAGCGTGGCTCGCATGTGCGATTTTATCGCCGCTAATTTCCTGCACGACATCGATTCCGTCGATATCGCCCGCGCCGCCGACCTGCATCCGAAATATGCGATGAACCTGTTCAAACGATCGACCGGCATGACGCTCAGCAAATATGTGACGCTGCTGCGGCTGTCGCGCGCCCAGGCGATGCTGATGACCGAGGGCGCCAATGTGCTGCAGGTGGCGATGGACAGCGGCTTCGGCTCGATCAGCGCCTTCAATAAGTCCTTCCGCCACATCGCCGGCATGTCGCCGTCGAATTTCCGCCGCGACATCCGGCTGGTGACGACGATGCCCTCCGGCGCTTTCCGCAACTAGCTCAGGGCCGGCCGCAATTCGGCGTTCTGTGCGTCTGCCTGCGACTTGTTTTTCACTGGGCAAAAAAGAACCAACGCCTAAGGTGGCGGCAGAATACGCACATTTTCTGTGCAAGTGCATGCACTATGCATTTCCGGGAGAATTGATGCCATCGCATTATCAATGAAATCAATGATTTATAATTTGGCACACCCCTTGCTTCGGTATTTGCAGAGTTGGTGGCTAGGGTTCCGGCGTCGCAAGACGTGACTGGTCCGAGAGCTGCCACCGGCGAGGGAGACATCCCGCCGGGTGCACGGCGGGACAAAAGCCCGGGAGACCTCGTAAGCCAAGGGATTGGCGGCACGATGGTCATTGCCGATCCCTTTTGAAGAAAAGCAAAAGGGGAATTTCAATGCAGACTTTTTCGAAGATTCTTTCCATGACCGCCCTGACGGCGTCCCTGGCGCTCGGGCTCGTTTGCCAAGCCAAAGCCGAACAGAAGACGGATTTCAAGGTCGCCTGGTCGATCTATGTCGGCTGGATGCCCTGGGGCTACGCCGCCGATCACGGCATCGTCAAGAAATGGGCCGACAAATACGGCATCAAGATCGAGGTCACCCAGTTCAACGACTACGTCGAATCGATGAACCAGTATACCGCCGGCGCCTTCGATGCCGTGACGCTGACCAACATGGACGGCCTGTCGATCCCGGCCGCCGGCGGCGTCGATACGACAGCAGTCATCGTCGGCGACTTCTCGAACGGCAATGATGCCGTCATCCTCAAGAACAAGACGAGCCTTGCCGACATCAAGGGCCAGAATGTCAATCTCGTCGAATTTTCCGTCTCGCATTATCTGCTTGCCCGCGCGCTCGAAAGCATCAAGCTGACCGAGCGTGACGTCAAGGTGGTCAACACGTCCGACGCCGATATGGTCGCCGCCTACAAAACGGCAGACGTGACCGCAGTCGTCACCTGGAACCCGCTGGTCTCGACCATTCTCGAGGATCCCACGGCCAAGAAAGTCTTCGACAGCTCGCAGGTGCCGGGCGAAATCATCGACCTGATGGTCGCCAATTCAGGCGTGCTGAAGGACAATCCGAATTTCGGCAAGGCGCTCGCCGGCATCTGGTATGAAACCGCCGCCCTCCTGACCGCCGACAGCGCCGATGGCAAGGCTGCGCGCGAGGCGATGGGCCAGGCATCGGGCACCGATCTCAAGGGCTACGAGTCCCAGCTCGCCGCCACCAAGCTGTTTGCAAAGCCGGCCGATGCAGTCGCCTTTACAGCCTCGGGCAGCCTGTCGAAGACCATGGATCTCGTCCGCAACTTCCTGTTCGAGAAGGGTCTGCTCGGCAATGGTGCGCCATCGGCCGACGTCATCGGCATCGAAATGCCGGACGGGAAGGTTCTCGGCGACAGCGGCAACGTCAAGCTGCGCTTCACCGAGACCTACATGAAGGCGGCCGCCGACGGTTCGCTCTGAGCGATCCCAAAGCAGTGGCGCGGCGTTGACCGCGCCGTCCACCTTTCATCAGCGGAGCTTTCCTCATGCGCTGGATCAACACGAGGCCGAGCCGGGGCGCGCAGCTTGCCTTGACGCTGCTGCCCTTCGTGCTGCTGACCGTTGTCTACACGGTCGGCTCGGCCGAACGGCTGGCGGAAAACGCCAACGACAAGCTGCTGCCCGGCCTTGCCGGTTTTGCAGATGCGATCGACCGCCTGGCCTTCATCGCCGATCCGCGCACCGGACAATATCTGCTCTGGTCCGATACGGGGGCGAGCCTGATCCGGCTGTTGGCCGGCCTCGGCATCTCCACAGTCACCGCGCTTATCATCGGCATGCTGATCGGCATGCTGCCGTATCTCCGAGCCCTGCTCTCCCCCTTCGTGGCCGTCATCTCGATGGTGCCGCCACTGGCGCTGCTGCCAATCCTCTTCATCGCCATGGGGCTCGGAGAAGCCTCGAAGATCGCGCTGATCGTCATCGGCGTCGCGCCGACGATGATCCGCGACCTCGCGCTGAAGGCGCTGGAGCTGCCGCGCGAACAGATCGTCAAGGCTGAAACGCTCGGCGGTTCCTCCTGGCAGATCGGCCTTCGTGTCGTGCTGCCGCAGATCCTGCCGCGGCTGATCACCTGCCTCAGGCTTCAGCTCGGTCCAGCCTGGCTGTTCCTGATTGCGGCCGAGGCGATCTCGTCGGATTCCGGCCTCGGCTACCGCATCTTCCTCGTCCGCCGTTATCTCTCGATGGACATCATCTTTCCCTATGTCGTCTGGATCACGCTGCTCGCCGTGGTCATGAATTATATCCTCGATCGCATCCGCATCGCCGTCTTCCCCTGGTCGGAGCTGGAGAAGCAGGCATGAGCGAGTTGGTGATCGAAAAGATCTGGAAAGAGTATGGCGACCAGATCGTCCTCGAAGACGTGTCGCTGACGGTCGCCTCGCGCGCCTTCGTCGCTCTCGTCGGCTCATCCGGCTGCGGCAAGTCGACATTCCTGCGCATGCTGCTCGGCCAGGAGCGGCCGACGCGAGGGACAATCCTGCTCGACGGCGAAGCCCTGCCGCAGGAGCCGGGGCCGGATCGCGGCGTCGTCTTCCAACGCTACTCCGTCTTCCCGCATCTGACCGTCCTCGGAAACGTGCTACTCGGGCGGGAACTCTCGGCGTCTCGCTGTAAGGCCAAGCTTTTCGGCGCTGCCCGTCAAAACGCCATCGACGAAGCCCGGCGGCTGATTGCCGAAGTCGGCCTTTCCGGCGCCGAGGACAAATATCCGGCGCAACTATCAGGCGGCATGCAGCAGCGCCTGGCGCTGGCGCAGGCGCTGATCATGAAGCCGAAGGTGTTGCTGCTCGATGAGCCCTTCGGCGCGCTCGACCCCGGCATTCGCGCCGAAATCCACACGTTGATGAAGCGGCTCTGGCACGAAACGCAGATGACCGTCGTCATGGTGACGCACGACATGCGCGAGGCCTTCACGCTGGCGACGCGCGTCGTCGCCTTTGAGCGCAAGCGTGACCGCCCGGAGGAAAAGGAGCGCTACGGCGCGACAATCACCAAGGACATTTCGATCTGGCCGCCGAGGCTTGCCGGCACGCCCTCCATCTTCAGCCCCGACCGGGACGGCCCGGTCATTTCTCTGGGCCTTCGCCGGGACGACCCGGCTTCCAGTCCGTCAGGAGAAAAACCATGATGCATGTCAGGCGTTCGCCCGAAGAAATCGCCGCCAACCGGCAGCGCTACGAGGAACATCAGAAGAAGGGGCTGGAATTTGCCCCAAAGGCCTTGCCGGCGCCGAGCCCCCTGCCCGCTCCCGCGATCGACGCGGCTGCGATCATCCATCAGGAAACCATCCCCGGCGGCTGGTACTGGTCGACTGCGGTCAAGCGCGGCGAGGCGCTCCGCATTGACCAGAATGAAGGCGGATCGACTGTAGCGCTCGTTGCCTGGAACGCCACTGATACCAGCGAACGGCTCAATCTCGTCGATACGGTCAAGGTGCAGTGGACGACCGCCCTCGGCAAGGGCCGCGTCATCTTCTCGGATATGGGCCGGGTGATGTTTTCTCTGATCGAGGATAGTTCCGGCGCGCATGACTGCCTGATGGGCGGCTCGACGGCAGCGTCGAACGCTGCAAGATATCCCGGCATCAAGACCCGCAATACCCGCGACAATCTCGTGATCGTCGCCGGCAAGCTTGGTCTCACCAGGCGCGATATTCCGGCGATTCTCAATCTCTTCGCCCCCGTCCGCGTCGACGATGACGGCGGCTTCCATTGGCGCGGCAAGCTCTCCAACAGCGGCGACTATACCGAGTTGCGCGCCGAAATGGACATGATCGTCGGCCTCTCGAATTGCCCGCATCCGCTCGATCCCGACCCGGTCTATGCGCCGAAGCCGGTGATCGTCACGCGCTTTCGCGCAGCCGAGCCCGCAGTCGACGACCTCTCGCGCACCGCAACCGCCGAAGCCCTGCGCGGCTTCGAGAATAACGCCGCGATGCTGGCCTGAGGGAGGATAAAGATGACCGATTTCATCAAGACTTCTGCTTCGCGCGGCCTCGAAAACGCCGTGCAGGATCATTTCATTCCGGCCGAAGCGCCATGGTCCGGCATCGTGCGCAAGGGCCAGACCATCCGCATCGAGGACAGCTACGGCCAACAGGCAATCGACACGCTGTTTTATCGCGCCGATGATTTTGCCGAGCGTTATTCCGACCAGGATACGATGCGGGCGCAGGGTGGCGCCTATATCGGCACCGGCACGAAGATCATCTCGAACGAGGGCAACGTCATGCTGGTCATGACGGCCGACAGCTGCGGCCGCCACGATACATCAGCTGGCGCCTGCTCCTGCGAGAGCAACACGGTGCGCTTTGGCCACGGCACCAAATACCTGCATGCCTGCCGCGACAATTTCGTGATCGAGGTAACCAAACACGGCATGAGCAAGCGCGACATCGTGCCGAACATCAATTTCTTCATGAACGTGCCGATCAAGCCGAACGGCGAGATGACCATTGTCGACGGCATTTCCGCACCCGGCGACTATATCGAGCTGGTGGCGGAGATGGACGTGCTCTGCGTCATCTCCAACTGCCCGCAGATCAACAATCCCTGCAATGGCTTCGATCCGACGCCGATCCGGGTGCTGATCTGGGACGGCGAGGACTGATCGATGTTTACCAAGGTCCTGATCGCCAACCGCGGCGAAATCGCCGTCCGCGTCATCCGCACATTGAAGAGGATGGGCATCGCCTCGGTCGCCGTCTATTCCGATGCCGATCGGTTCTCGATGCCGGCGCTGACCGCCGACGAGGCCATGCGCCTCGGCCCGGCGCCGGCAGCCGAGAGCTATCTCAACGTCGATGCCGTCATCGCCGCCTGCAAGGCGACGGGAGCCCAGGCTGTGCATCCGGGCTATGGCTTCCTCTCGGAGAATATCGGCTTTGCCGAGCGGCTTGCCGCCGAGGGTATCGCCTTCATCGGCCCGCGGCCGGAACATCTGTCGGCCTTCGGCCTGAAGCACACGGCGCGCGAACTGGCGAAAGCCAGCGGCGTGCCGCTGCTGCCCGGCACCGATCTCTTGCAGAGCGTCGAAGAGGCGCTTTCGGCCGCAGAAACCGTCGGCTATCCCGTCATGCTGAAGAGCACGGCTGGCGGCGGCGGCATCGGCATGCAGCTCTGCGCCGATGCCGCAAGCCTCAGGGCCTCTTTCGAAAGCGTACAGCGGACCGCCCGCGCCAGCTTCGGCGATGCGCGTGTCTATATCGAGCGCTTCGTTGCCGAAGCACGCCATGTCGAGGTACAGATCTTCGGCGACGGCAAGGGCCGCGTGATCGCGCTTGGCGAACGCGACTGCTCGCTGCAGCGGCGGAACCAGAAGGTCGTCGAGGAGACTCCTGCACCTGGCCTCTCCGCGGAGACAAGGGCGCGGCTGCACAAGGCGGCGATCGATTTGGGAAGCTCGGTCTCCTATGAATCGGCCGGCACCGTCGAATTCATCTATGATCCCCAGCGTGAGGAATTCTATTTCCTTGAGGTCAATACCCGCCTGCAGGTCGAGCATCCTGTCACGGAAGCCGTCTTCGGCATCGACCTCGTCGAATGGATGATCCGGCAGGCGGCCGGCGAGGACGTGCTCTCGGGCGCCAGAGGCCTGACGCCGAAGGGTGCGGCGATCGAGATGCGTATCTATGCCGAGATGCCGCATGCCGATTTCCGCCCGAGCGCCGGCCTGCTGACCGAGGTTGTCTTCCCGGACAATGCTCGCGTCGACGGCTGGATCGAGACGGGAACCGAGGTCACGCCCTTCTATGATCCGATGCTCGCCAAGCTGATCGTGGCGGCGGAAGACCGGCCGGCGGCGATCGAGAAGCTGAAGGCAGCACTCGCCGAAACGTCGATATCAGGCATCGAGACCAATCTCGATTATTTGAGAACGATCGCCGCTTCCGAGCTGCTTGCCGGCGCCAAAGTGGCGACGACGGCGCTGCGCGACTTCGCCTTCGTTCCCGATGTCGTCGAGGTTCTCGCACCGGGCGCACAGTCAAGCATCCAGGAACTGCCGGGCCGGCTCGGCCTCTGGCATGTCGGCGTGCCGCCGAGCGGTCCGATGGACGAGCGCTCCTTCCGCCATGCCAACCGGCTGGTCGGCAATATCGACGTGACGGCTGCACTCGAATTGACGGTTTCCGGCCCGACATTGCGGTTTTATGCCGACCAGACGATCGCGCTTGCCGGCGCCCGGATGGCGATGACATGCGACGGCATAAAGTTGCCGCATGATGCGCCAGTACTGATCCGTGCCGGTCAGGTTCTGTCGATTGGTACGATCGAAGGACCAGGACAGCGCGCCTATCTCGCCGTCGCCGGCGGTTTTGCCGCACCCGTCGTGCTCGGTTCGCGCGCGACTTTCGGCCTCGGTCAGTTCGGCGGCAACGCCACCGGTACGCTGAAGACAGGACATGTGCTGCATTTTGCTCGGGAGGCGCCGGCCGAACCGGCCGGACCGGCAACGGAGCCGGCCGCCTTGACGCGCGAATGGGATGTCGGCGTGGTCTACGGTCCGCACGGCGCGCCAGATTTCTTCGAGGATAACGATATCGAGACGCTGTTCTCGACGGCCTACGAAGTGCATTTCAACAGCGCCCGCACCGGCGTTCGCCTCATCGGTCCTGCCCCGGTTTGGGCGCGCCACGATGGCGGCGAGGCTGGGCTGCACCCCTCCAACCTGCACGACAATGCCTATGCGATCGGGGCGATCGATTTCACCGGCGACATGCCGATCATTCTCGGCCCCGATGGCCCAAGCCTTGGCGGCTTCGTCTGCCCGGCGGTGATTGCCCGCGACGAGCAGTGGAAGATGGGCCAGTTCAAGCCCGGCGACCGTATCCGCTTTCATGCAGTCGTGCGGCCGGAAGACCCGATCGCTGGTCCAGCGGTACGGCGGGTCGCGGAAGAAACGGGTTCGCCGATCGTCGGCACCAGCGAGGAGGGACCGGTTTCGGTCGTCTATCGCCGGCAGGGCGACGACAACCTGCTCGTCGAATATGGGCCGATGACGCTTGATATCGCGCTTCGGCTGCGGGTGCATCTGCTGATGCAGGCCGTTGTCGAGGCTCGCCTTCCCGGCATCGTCGACCTTACCCCCGGCATCCGCTCGCTGCAGATCCATTATGACGGCACGCAGCTGACGCGCCGGCGCCTGCTGGGGCTGCTCTGCGAGATCGAGGCGACGCTTCCGGCAGCCCAGGAGGTCACGGTGCCGAGCCGCATCGTGCATCTGCCGCTTTCCTGGAACGATCCGGATGCGGAGCTTGCGATGCGCAAATATCAGGAGCTGGTGCGCCCGAATGCGCCATGGTGCCCGTCGAATATCGAGTTCATCCGCCGCATCAACGGCCTTCCAGACGAACGGGCCGTTCGCGATATCGTCTTTGATGCCAGCTACCTCGTGCTGGGACTCGGCGATGTCTATCTCGGCGCGCCGGTTGCGACCCCGACCGATCCGCGCCACCGTCTCGTCACGACGAAGTATAATCCCGCCCGCACCTGGACGCCGGAAAATGCCGTCGGCATCGGCGGCGCCTATATGTGCATTTACGGCATGGAAGGACCGGGCGGCTACCAGCTCTTTGGCCGC
The DNA here is from genome assembly GCF_025152745.1 of Rhizobium sp. WSM4643. Taxonomy (NCBI): domain Bacteria; kingdom Pseudomonadati; phylum Pseudomonadota; class Alphaproteobacteria; order Hyphomicrobiales; family Rhizobiaceae; genus Rhizobium; species Rhizobium sp. WSM4643. Next base: position 188,436 of record NZ_CP104042.1, read on the forward strand.
ACCATCCAAGTCTGGAACACTTGGCGGGAGACGCCGGTCTTTGCCAAGGGAAAACCTTGGCTGCTGAATTTCTTCGACCAGATCCGCTTCTTCCCGGTCAGCAATCAGGAGTTGACGGAGGCGCGCGCCGCCTTCCCGCATGGCGGTTATCCGATCCGGATCGAGGAGACGGAATTCTCCTACGCCGCCTATGAGAAGGAGTTGCAGGCGAATTCGGCGTCGATCGGCCGCTTCAAGGCAACGCAGCAGGCCGCCTTCGATACTGAGCGCCAGCGTTGGAAGGAAGCCGGGCTCGACAGCTTCGTCACCGACGAAGGCACGGGCGAAAGTCCCGATGGGGATATTCCCGACGGTTGCTTCGGGGTTGCCAGCGCCGTGCCCGGCAATATCTGGAAACTGCTGGTCGAGCCGGGCTCCCCGGTTGCGGCCGGCGATACGCTTGCCATCATCGAATCGATGAAAATGGAAATCAACGTCACCGCCCATGCGGCAGGCCGCGTCCGCGACCTGCGCGCCGGGCCGGGGAGAAACGTCAAAGCCGGCGATATCATCGTCGTCCTGGAGGAATGCTGACATGCTGCCGACTATCCTCGATCTCTCAAGCCTTCGCGCCGCCTATCAATCCGGCCTGACGCCGCTCGACGCCATCGAAGAGGTGATTGCGCGGCGTGCCGCCTCGAAAGATCCGGCGATCTTCATCACGCCGGTGCCCGACGATGAACTGCGGGCTGCCGCGAAGGCCCTGCTGGCACGTGCGCCTGAGGCAAACAGCCTGCCGCTCTGGGGCGTTCCCTTTGCCGTCAAAGACAATATCGATGCCGCCGGCCTGCCGACGACGGCCGCCTGCCCGGCCTATGCGTATCGGCCGGAAGCGGACTCCACCGTCGTTGCCCGGTTGAAGGCGGCTGGCGCCATCATCATCGGCAAGACCAATCTCGACCAGTTCGCGACCGGCCTCAACGGCACGCGCTCGCCCTATGGCGCGCCGCGTTCGGTCTTCGATGCGGCCTATATCTCCGGCGGCTCGAGCTCAGGATCATCAGTCACGGTGGCTTCCGGCCTCGCCGCCTTCGCGCTCGGCACCGATACGGCGGGCTCCGGCCGGGTGCCGGCCGCCTTCAACAATCTGGTCGGCATCAAGCCGACGCCGGGTCTCTTGCCGAATACCGGCGCCATACCGGCCTGCAAGAGCGTCGACTGCATCACGATCTTCGCCGCGACCGTCGGCGACGGTGTTACGATCCGCAAGGTCGCCGAAGGCTTCGATGCCGCCGATGCTTTCTCGCGTCGCGCCAAGCCGGCGAACCTGCCGGTATCGGGGTTGCACATCGGCGTTCTCACCGATGCCGAGCGGGAATTCTTCGGCGACAAGGAGGTGGAGGCGCTCTACGACCAGGCGATCGAGCGGGCCAGAGCGCTCGGCGCGACCATCGTGCCGTTCGATTACGCGCCATTCCGCGAGGCCGCCGCCCTTCTCTATGACGGGCCGTGGGTTGCCGAACGCCTGGCGGCGGTCGAGACCTTCCTCGCCACGAACGCGGCCGATTTCGATCCGACGGTCAGGGGGATTATCGAGGGCGCCAAGGGCAAGACGGCGGTCGAGGCTTTCAACGGCCGATACCGGCTGGAGGAACTGCGCCGCAAGACCGAGGCCGAATGGGAAAAGGCCGATGTGCTTCTGCTGCCGACCGCACCGACCACCTACAAAGTCGCGGACATGCTGGCCAATCCCGTCGTGCTCAACGGCCGCCTCGGCCGCTACACCAATTTCGTCAACCTGCTCGATTGCGCAGCGATCGCCGTTCCGGCCGGCTTCGGCAAAGGTGGGCTGCCGGGCGGCGTCACCGTCATCGCACCGGCTTTCACCGACGATGCGCTGGCGCCGCTTGCCGATGCGCTGCACCGCGCAGCAGGTTCCGGCATGGGGATCGACCGGCAGGCTGCGATCCCCGAAGCAAGCCGTGTTGTGCCTGGCGATGACGGTTTCATCGAAATCGCAGTCGTCGGTGCGCATCTGACCGGCATGCCGCTCAATCACGAACTGGCAGGCGCCGGCGGGCGTCTGGTCAAGACCTGCCGCACGGCCGGCGATTATCGCCTCTTCGTCTTGCCCAATACCACGCCGCCGAAACCGGGACTGCTGCGCGAACCCGGCCATAAGGGTCAGGGGCTGGAGGTCGAGGTCTGGGCACTGCCGGCCGATGCTTTCGGCCGGTTCGTCCAGAAGATTCCGGCACCCCTCGGCATCGGCAAGCTGACGCTCGAAGACGGTTCCAGCGTCTCCGGCTTCGTCTGCGAGACCCATGCGGTGAAAGGTGCCGAGGAAATCACCGCGCTTGGCGGCTGGCGCAACTATATCAGCGCCAAGCTGGCGAGCTGAGGAGAGCCTTGCATGGCAGCAAAACTCGCCCAGTGCCTGATCGATCTGCTGCGGGATGGTCTCACCGCCCGCAGCGAAGCGATCGGCGGCGCCTGTGTCAGCCCTGGCGGCTCTGAGAGCGTTCGGCAAGCTCGACGATGATGCCGTCGGGATCGCGAACGAAGGCGATCTTGTTCAGCATCTCGGAGTGGACGGCGAAGCGCGGCCGCTCCTTGATTTCGACGCCCGCCTGTTCAAGGCGGACGACGGCCTCGTCGACATTGTCGAAATGGAAGGTGAGGTGGCGGACGCCGGCCGTATCTTCAGGCACGTCGACCGCCCTCGACGCGCCGCCGGGCGGCGCAAAGACCTCCAGCATGCCGCCGCCTGCATCGAGGAACGCGACCTGCATGCCATTCGCCATCGTCTTGCGCAGCACGAGGCCGAGGCCGAGCAGGCCACAGTAGAAATCGACGGTGCGGTCCATGTCGCTGACCGTCATGCCGACATGCTCGAAGGACTTCAGCATCGGAGAGCCCTTCGCGATTCAGACTGTGGCCGCAGCACGCCATTCCCCTGCCGGAAGCCAGGAGCGATAGAGCGGATGATCGGCGGCGATCGGCATCGGCGTCGGTTGTCCGGTTCGCTGCGAGAAGTAGGCGGCCGTTACCAGTTCCAGCGAATTGCGGGCATCCTGCAGCGTCACCGGTGCGTCGGTGTCCTCGACGATCGCCTTGTGGAAGAGCTCGAACTGACGGGTGTAACCATCCTCGCCAGGCACATAGGCGGCGAGCACTTCGTCGATCCGCGCCTGATGTTCCTCGGTCCCGGCGACGAACGTCCACGGATCACGGCCCATCGTATAGGGTTCGATGATGCTTTCGGCGACGAGGTCGTTGAAGCAGAAGCGCAGCCGCGAGATCTCCTTGCGCGAGCCGAGCGTCATCGACAGCGTTGCCAGCGAGCCGTTCTGCATCTTCACCGAAAGGGCTGCCGTATCCTCGACCTCGATTGGATTGACCAGCGTCGCCCCATAGGAAAACACCTCAGCGCAAGGGCCATGTACATAGTTCAGCATGTCATGGGCGTGGATGGCGTGGCCGAGAAGGCCGCCTCCCAGTTCGCTCGCCCATTTGCCGCGCCATGGCACGGCATAGTAATCCGGGCCGCGCCACCAATGTGTCTCGATCGTCGTCAGGAACGGCTTGCCGGCCAGGCCGCGTTCGATCAGCAGCTTCAGCTTCTGCAGGCCGGAACCATAGCGATACTGGAAGATCGGCATCAGCTTCCTGCCGGGGTAACGATCGAGGATGCGCCCCATCTCGTCGACCTCAGCGATCGAGCCGAAAAGCGGCTTCTCGCAGATCACGTGCTTGCCGGATTCGATACCCTTGCGGCAAAGTTCAAAATGCGAACTCGGCGGCGTCGAAATGTCGATGATGTCAAGATCGTCACGGGCAAACAGCGCATCCGCATCCTGGGTGTATTCGCCAATGCCGTACTCCTCGCACAGCGCCCTGCCGCGCTCCTCGTCGAGCGAGCAGAGCACGGGGACCTCGAAAAGCTCCTTGTTCCAGCCGAAGCCGGCCAGATGCCGCGCAGCGATGCCTGCGCCGATGACGCCGACGCGCAATTTCCTGGTCATGATATCCTCCTCAGCGAGCGCCGATGCGCGCGGCTTTCGCCTGGGCTTCCAGCGAAAGACGGCAGACTTCAAAAACGTGATCCTGGGTCATCGCCGTCTGCGTGCGGTTGCCGACGTCGGCGGTGAAAGCGTCGAAATAGTCGAGTTTTTCGCCGCTGCAATCGATATGGGTCATTTCCTTGCCGTTGACCAGGAAGAGGTGATCCTTCCCTGGCCGGCCGGCAATGTCGATATATTTGCGCAGTTCGATGTAGCCTTCGGTGCCGAGAATGGTGAGGCGCCCGTCACCCCAGGTCGGCAGCGCCTCCGGCGTGAACCAGTCGACACGGACATAGCCCGCCGCCTTGTCGGAGCGCAGAAGCACCTCGCCGAAATCCTCGAAGGCGGGCTTGTCGGGCATGCCGAAATTGCCGATCGAGCTGGCGATAACCTCGCCTGTGGTCGAGCCGGTATAAAACAGGAACTGGTCGACCTGGTGCGAAGCGATATCGACGATGATGCCACCGAAGGCTTCGGGATCGAAGAACCAGTCCGGTCGGGTCGGCAGTTGCAGCCGGTGTGGACCGACACCGAGCGTCTGGATCACTTTGCCGATTGCGCCTTCGGCGACGAGCTTGCCGGCCTTGACGGCGGAGCGCACGCAGTGGCGTTCGGAAAAGCAGATCGAGAAGATCTTGCCGGTCTCGGCAACGGTACGCCTGACCTCCTCGAGTTGGACGAAGGTCGTCACGCCCGGCTTGTCGGTCATCACGTCTTTGCCTGATCTCATTGCGCGGATGGCAAGCCCGGCGCGGTCGCGGGGGATTGCGGAAATGCAGATGACATCGATCGACGGATCGTCGAACAGCTTTTCCCTGTCGATCTGCGGCGCGTCAGGATAGGTCTTCTCAAAGGCCTCGCGCAATGCCGGCACCGAGGTCTGCGGGCAATAGCCGACGAACTCGCCGCCTGAAGCAAGCAATCCCTTCACGTGATCGAACGTGTGACCATGGTCGATTCCGACGACGGCAAATCTCAACATCGCTGCAATATCCTCCCGGGATTTTCGTGCGGCCGGCTGACGCCAGCCTCCTCCATGTCGGGCAAAACAGATAACGAAAGCTGGCTCCTGTCAAGGCGAGATGGAGGGCAAAATCGTCACCGCCTGTATTTAACTATTTGAAATTTAAGAGTTATTTTGTATCTAAATAGTTATTTTGTGAGCTTTTGCGATTGGATTCCCGAGAAAGGCCGCCGCTTGAGCCGATCGAGAAAAAGTCTTTTTCCCCAACGCATCTTGCCCCGTCTTCATGAATGTGATCGATTTTGGTCGCCGCCGGGTCGGAGGGCGGCAATACGCCGCAATTTTCAAAAGAGCGCTTCTCGCTCGTCTTGATGAAAGATCACCATGTCTCAAGCTCTTCTCGATGTCGCCGCTTCGGATGGTCTTTTTGTCGGTCGCATCTGGAATCCCGAGGTTGCCGGACCGAGCATTGTGACATCACGCGAGGGCGTGCTGGTCGACATCACGTCGCGCGAGGCGCCGACGCTGAGCGCCCTGCTCGAGCGGCAGGATGCCGCCGGCTTCGTCCGTGCAGCAAGTGGCAAGACGGTTGGCTCGCTGACGGACATCGCCGCCAACAGTACCGGAGTTCCGGATCAAACGCGCCCTTATCTCCTTGCGCCCGTCGACCTGCAGGCAGTCAAAGCCTGCGGCGTTACCTTTGCGCAGTCGATGATCGAGCGCGTCATCGAGGAGAAGGCGGCCGGCAATCCGGAACGCGCCGCCTCGATCCGCGAGCGTGTCAGCACGCTGATCGGCGGCAGCCTCACCAATCTGAAGGCCGGTTCGCCGGAGGCGGCCAAGGTCAAGCAGGCGCTGATCGACGAGGGCATGTGGTCGCAATATCTCGAGGTCGGTATCGGGCCGGACGCCGAAGTCTTCACCAAGGCGCCGGTGCTCTCCTCGGTCGGCTGGGGTGCCGATGTCGGCCTGCATCCGATTTCGACCTGGAACAATCCCGAGCCGGAAATCGTGCTCGCGGTCAACAGCCGCGGCGAAATCAAGGGTGCGACGCTCGGCAACGACGTCAACCTGCGCGACGTCGAGGGCCGCTCGGCTCTGCTGCTCGGTAAGGCCAAGGACAACAACGCATCCTGCTCGATCGGTCCGTTCATCCGCCTGTTCGATGCCGGCTACAGCCTGGATGACGTCCGCAATGCCGAGCTTGACCTGAAAGTCACCGGCCAGGACGGTTTCGTGCTGCACGGCAAGAGTTCGATGTCAAAGATCAGCCGCGACCCGACCGATCTCGTCAAGCAGACGGTCGGCGCCCATCACCAATATCCCGATGGTTTTATGCTCTTTCTCGGCACGCTGTTTGCGCCGACGCAGGACCGCGACGCGCCGAAGCAAGGCTTCACGCACAAGATCGGCGATGTCGTCGAGATTTCCTCGGCAGGCCTCGGCGCGCTCGTCAACACCGTGCGGCTCTCCACCGAATGCGCGCCCTGGACCTTCGGTATTTCGGCGCTGATGAGCAACCTCGCCAAGCGCGGTCTGCTCTAAACTACTGGTTTCGCCGCCTGCCCTGCAGCAAGTCGAGAACGGAGTTTGCCGCTTCGAGAACGTTTGTCCCAGGGCCGAACACGGCTGCAACGCCGTGTTCATGCAGGAATTCATAGTCCTGTCGCGGGATAACACCGCCGCAGACGACGATGATATCACCACCGCCCTGTTCCCTCAGCCTGTCGATCAACTGTGGTAGCAGCGTCCTGTGACCGGCCGCCAGTGACGAGACGCCGACGACATTGACCTTTTCGCTGAGTGCGACGCTGGCAGCTTCCTCCGGTGTCTGGAAGAGGGGACCGGCGAGTACATCGAAGCCGATGTCGCCGAAGGCCGAGGCGATCACCTTGGCGCCTCGGTCGTGTCCGTCCTGACCGAGCTTGGCGACCATGATCTTCGGCCGGTGACCCATGGCTTCCGTCACCTCCGTCATGCGGGTCTTGAGCACGGCGAGTTCCGGCTCGTTTTCATACGCCTCGCCGTAGACGCCTTTAATGACTTCAGGGGTCGCGGCATGATCGCCGAAGGCAGTGCGCATCGCGTCCGATATCTCGCCGACCGTGGCGCGGGCTCGGGCCGCCGCCATGGCGGCTTCCAGCAGGTTGCCCTTGCCGTTCTGTGCGATCTCCGCCAGGGCCGCCAGCGCCTCGCGCACGGCTCCGCCGTCGCGGCGCCGCTTCGTTTCCTCGATACGTCTGATTTGCGCTTTGCGCACCGCGCTGTTGTCGATCTCCAGAATGTCGATCGGCTGCTCGTTGTCGAGCCGGTAACGGTTGACGCCGACGATGACCTCTTCGCCCTTGTCGATCGCCGCCTGGCGGCGTGCGGCCGCTTCCTCGATCAACCGCTTCGGCAGGCCGTCATTGACGGCTTTCGTCATGCCGCCGAGTGCTTCCACCTCCTCGATCAGCGCCCAGGCTTTGTCGGCGAGCTCCTTCGTCAGGCTCTCGACGTAATAGGAACCTGCCAGCGGATCGACCACCTTGGTGACGCCTGTCTCGTGCTGCAGGATAAGCTGCGTGTTGCGGGCGATGCGAGCGGAAAATTCCGTCGGCAGCGCGATCGCCTCGTCGAAGGAATTGGTGTGTAGCGACTGCGTGCCGCCGAGAACGGCCGACATCGCCTCGAAAGCAGTGCGGATGATGTTGTTATAGGGGTCCTGTTCCTGCAGCGAGACGCCGGAGGTCTGGCAATGGGTGCGCAGCATCAGCGAAGAGGTCTTCTTCGGCTGGAACTCTTCCATGATACGAGTCCAGAGCAGCCGGGCGGCGCGAAGTTTGGCCGCCTCCATGAAGAAGTTCATGCCGATCGCAAAGAAGAAGGAGAGCCTTCCGGCGAAATCATCGACGTTGAGGCCCTTGGCGATCGCCGCCCTGACATATTCGCGGCCGTCGGCCAGCGTGAAGGCAAGTTCCTGCACCAGCGTCGCGCCGGCCTCCTGCATATGATAGCCGGAGATAGAGATCGAATTGAACTTTGGCATCTCCCTTGCGGTATATTCGATGATGTCGGCAACGATCCGCATCGATGGTTCGGGCGGATAGATATAGGTGTTGCGGACCATGAACTCCTTGAGGATGTCATTTTGGATGGTCCCCGAAAGGTCGGCCCGCGAAACGCCCTGCTCCTCGCCGGCTACGATGAAGGAGGCGAGGATCGGGATGACGGCGCCGTTCATGGTCATCGATACCGACATTTCGCCGAGCGGAATGCCGTCGAACAGGATCTTCATGTCCTCGACGCTGTCAATTGCCACCCCTGCCTTGCCGACATCGCCCTCGACGCGCGGATGATCGCTGTCATAACCGCGGTGGGTGGCAAGGTCGAAAGCGACCGAGAGGCCTTTCTGGCCGGCCGCCAGATTGCGGCGATAAAAGGCGTTTGATTCCTCTGCCGTCGAGAAGCCGGCATACTGGCGAATCGTCCAGGGCCGGCCGGCATACATCGTCGCGCGCGGACCGCGGGTGAAAGGCGAAAAACCGGGAAGCGAACCAAGGTGCCCGACGCCGGCGAGATCCTCGGCCGTATAGAGCGGCTTGACGGCAATGCCTTCCGGCGTCTGCCAGGTCAGCGTTTCGGGCGAGGTGCGCAGTTCCTTTTGCGCAAGCTCCACCCAATCCGACAGCGTCTTCTTCGTCATGCGGTTCCTCCGGCCTTTTTCATCCTCAGCCTACCATTTCACCGGCCCCTCGTGCGATAGAGCCCGAACAGGATGATTTTAGGCCGAGCCGGCCAAAAATCTGAATCCTGTTCTATATTATATAGTTAGAGCATGATGTCGTCCTAAAACCGCTCACACTTTTCAGCATCATGCTCTAGGATAATTAATGCGGCAAATCCTTGATTTCTATTGCCGGCTTTGGGACCCGCCTCATGAAGACCATGCAGATCTATGCCTTTGACATGAACTGCGTCGGCCATATCAACCACGGCCTGTGGACGCATCCGCGCGACCGCTCAGCGCAGTATACCGATCTCGACTACTGGACGGAGTTTGCCAAGACCGCCGAACGCGGCAAGCTGGACGGCATCTTCCTGGCCGACATCGTCGGTGTCTACGATGTCTACAGGGGTAGCCCGGCGCCGGTGATCGAGACGGGCGCGCAGATCCCGGTCAATGATCCGCTGATCCCGGTTTCGGCGATGGCCTATGTCACCAAACATCTGGGTTTCGGCGTCACCGTCAACACCACCTACGAGCCGCCCTTCCTGCTGGCGCGGCGCATGTCGACGCTCGACCACCTGACCAAGGGACGGATCGGCTGGAACATCGTCACGGGTTATCTCGACAGTGCGGCCCGCAGCATGGGTTTCGACAAGCTGCCGGAACATGATGCGCGTTACGACGCAGCCGAAGAATATCTCGAAATTCTCTACAAGCTCTGGGAAGGGAGTTGGGACGACGATGCGGTGCTGCGCGACAAGGCGGGTGGCGTCTATGCAGATCCCTCCAAAGTGCGCACGGTCCGTCACGACGGTAAATATTACCGGATGGAGGGCATTCATCTTTCCGAGCCCTCGCCGCAGCGCACGCCCCTGCTCTTCCAGGCCGGCGCCTCGGCACGTGGGCAGGATTTCGCCGCACGCCACGCCGAATGCGTCTTCATTGCCGGGCCGAATCCCAAGGCGGCCAAGCCGACCGTCGATGCGCTGCGGGCGAAGGCGGAGGAATTCGGCCGCGGCGCCGACGCATTGAAGATCCTGAGCCTGATCACCGTCGTCGTCGGGCGGACGGAGAAGGAAGCACGGGACAAGCTGGAGGACTACCGCCGCCATGCGAGCGTCGAGGCTTCGCTTGCGCATTACTCCGCTTCGACAGGCATCGACTTTTCGAAGTTTGGATTGGACGACGTCATCGACCAGAACTCGACCAACGCCAATCAATCCGCGCTTGCGGCCATCACGAAACAGGCGCCAAAGCCGGTGACGCTGCGTGACATCATCGACCAGATGGTGCTCGGCAGCCGGATGAAGCCGATAGTGGGCTCGCCCGACCAGATCGCCGATCATCTCGCGACATGGATCGAAGAGGGTGACATCGACGGCTTCAATCTGGCGCGGACAGTGGCGCCGGAAAGCCTGCGCGATTTCGTCGACCTAGTGGTGCCGGTGCTGCAGGAGCGCGGCGTCTTTAAGGCGGACTATGCTGCAGGACCCTTGCGGCAGAAGCTTTTCGGAGGCGGGAACGGCAGGTTGCCCGCCGCTCATCCCGCCGCCCAGTTCCGGCGCTGACTTATCGGTGGTCCAGCTTGGCGACCAGCCGGTCGCCAAGCCACTGGATGCCGCAGACGAGCACGATGAGGACGGCCACCACCGCGATCATCACACTGGTTTCGAAACGTTGATAGCCATAGCGGATGGCGAGGTCGCCGAGGCCGCCGGCGCCGATCGCGCCGGCCATGGCCGAGGCGCCGATCAGCGTTACCAGCGTGACGGTGAAACCGGCGACGATGCCCGGCAGCGCTTCGGGCACCAGCACCTCTCGGATGATCGTCCAGCGGTTGCCGCCCATGGCGCGCACGGCATCGATCAGCCCGCGGTCGACCTCGCGCAGCGATACTTCGGCAATGCGGGCGTAGTAGGGCGTTGCAGCGATGGCGAGTGGCACGATGGCCGCCCAGGTGCCGAGCGCGGTGCCGACGATCAGCCGCGTCAGCGGGATCAGCGCCACCAGCAGGATGATGAAGGGTATCGAGCGAAAGCCGTTGATGACTGCGCCGAGCACGCGATTGATCCAGATGTTTTCGGCGATGCCGCCGCGCGCCGTCGCGACCAGGGCAAGGCCGAGCGGCAGGCCGGCGACGAGCGAAATCACTCCCGAGGCGACCGTCATCAGGATCGTCTCCCAAAGGGAGCGAATGAGCAGTTCAAGCATGATCGGTGTCATAACCAAGCACCTCCACCCGGGCGGACCGGGCCATCAGGAATTGTTCGACCTTTCCGGCAAGGGCGGGGTCGCGCGCGGGAACGGCGATGAAGAACCGCGCCACCGGCTGGTTCTGGATGTGGTCGATGCCGCCATGGACGAGGCGGAAGGAATGCGGCAGCGCCGCCGAGAGTTCGGCAAACAGCGCGCCCCGCGCCTGCGGGCCAGCGAGATCGACGCTGAGGATCGCTTCGCTGCCCGCCGCAGCCGACAGCCGGCCGGCGATATGCTCAGGAAGCTGCGGGCGGATGCCGCCGAGCAGGCTCCTGGTGATGTCAGCCTGCGGGTTGGCGAAGATCGACCAGACCTGCCCTTCCTCGACGATCCGCCCGGCATCGATGACTGCGACGCGATCGGCAATGCCGCGGACCACTTCCATCTCATGGGTGATCAGCAGAATGGTCAGTCCGAGCTTACGGTTGATATTCCTAAGCAGCGCCAGGATCGACCGGGTCGTTTCCGGATCGAGTGCCGATGTCGCCTCGTCGGACAACAGCAGTGCCGGGCGTGCCGCGAGCGCGCGGGCGATGCCGACGCGTTGTTTCTGGCCACCGGACAGCGATGCGAGATAGGCCTTGGCCTTGTCCGCAAGGCCGACGAGATCGAGCAGCTCATGCGCCCGTTTCAGGCGATCACTCTTTGCAAGACCCTCGATCTTCAGTGGCAGCGCGACGTTTTCCTCGACGGTTTTGGCGGAAAGCAGATTGAAATGCTGGAAGATCATGCCGATGCGGCGGCGCAGCGGCTGCAGTTCCTGTTCTGAAAGTCCGGTGATGTCTCGGCCTTCGATGAGGATCTCGCCGCTATCGGCGCGCTCCAGGCCGTTCAGGCAGCGGATCAGCGTCGATTTGCCGGCGCCGCTGCGGCCGATGATGCCGAGGATTTCGCCTCTCTTCACCGTCAGCGAAATGCCGTCGAGGGCTGCAGTGGTTCCGAACCGCCGCTTCACGTCGGTAAGCCTCACCACCTCTTCGGTCGCCGCTTGAGACTGCGCCTCGATCACCGTGGTGGAAACAAGGGAATTCATGTGGTTTTCCTTACAAATACTCAAGGCGGTCCGGGCAAAGAACGCCCGGACCGCCTCTCGGCAGGCCTTAGAGCCTTTCCGGGCTAGATTGAAGCATTCTGCCGGAGCAGATTTTCGTCAGGATCAAAGGCGATTGGCGACGGGCATACCCCTTGGTACGTCCGAGCCGATCGCCTTTGATCCCGGCGGAAAGATGCCCGGCCCTTCGGGTTGGCTGAAACGGGCCGGCTGATCGACCGGCCGGCTTGGCCGTAGAACCGGGCTACGACGCGCGCCGGCCGGTCGACCATCCGACTCCGTTTGAGCCAACAGAATGCTTCAATCTAACCCGGAAAGGCTCTAACCCCAGCCCTGCCTTTGATCAATAGGCGCTGAGACCGGTGCCCTTGTAGACCTTATCGAATTCGGCCTTGACGGTGTCGTTCTGATAAGAAGACACAAGCGTCTTGACCCATTCGGCATCCTTGTTGTCGTCCTTGACGGCAATGAAGTTGCGGTACGGATTATCGGCGATCGGCTCCTGGGCGATGCGTTCGGCCGGAGAAAGACCGCTCTTCAGCGCCCAGTCGGTGTTGACGACACCGGCATCCAGATCGTCGATCGAACGGCCGACGATGCCGGCGTCGAGTTCCTTGATCTCGATCTTCTTCGGATTGTCGGTGACGTCGGCGACGGTCGCGAGAATACCGGTGCCCTCCTTCAGTTTGATCAGGCCTTCGTTCTGGAGAACGCGCAGCGCACGGCCTTCGTTCGAAGGATCGTTCGGCACGCCGATGACGGCACCTTCCGGGATCTCGGCGACGGACTTGTACTTCTTGGTGTAAAGGCCGATCGGCCAGACCCCGGTATAACCGACGCGAATGATGTGATAGCCGTGCTGCTGGATCTGGTTGTCGAGATAGGGCTGGTGCTGGAAGGCGTTGGCATCGATTTCGCCGCGCTCCAGCGCTTCATTCGGCTGAGTGTAGTCGTTAAAGATGACGGTCTCGATCTTGAGACCTTTCTTGCCCGCCTCGCTTGCGACCACGCGCCAAATATCCTCCTCCTCGCCGGCCATGATGCCGACCTTGATCGACTTGTCCCCGGCAAAGGAAGAAGCGGGTGCTGCAAGGGTAAAGAGTGCGGCAGCGGAAACGGCCACGGCGGCAAGAGCCGCGCGGCGCGAAAGGTGGAAGCCGTGAAGATTTTTGTTCTTGGTCATTGTTATCCCGTCTGACTGAATGAGGCCGAACGCCCCGAGCAGGCCGATCATGGCAAATGCGCGTATCGAAGGCGAAGTACGAATGTCTGATGTGGAGGAACGGCCGGAAAAACTCTTGCCCTGCCATCGATATCGGCAGGATAAATTTCCATCAAATTAGTGGATTATACTTGGCAGCGAGGATGGCGCGAAAGCGAAAACGGCGCCTCCGCGGCGCCGTTTCAAGTCTATCCCGTACGCTTCACTCGGCGGCGATAAGCGCTTGATTCCGGTTGGGAAAGAAGGCCGCGAGCTCGCCAATGACCTCCCCGATCCGAGTGCAAAGCGGGTCGGACGAGGCACGGTAATGGGTGAAGTCGCGGTCGGACGCGTAGACGGCGGTCGGCAGCGTGTAAGACATGAAAAAACCGAAGAGCGGGCGGAGCTGGTGCTCGACCATCAGCGCATGCCGGTCGCCGCCGCCGGTCGCGGTGATGATGATCGGCTTGGCGCGCAACTCATGCGGGTCGATCAGGTCGATCAGATGCTTGAAGAGGCCGGGATAGCTGCCCTTGTAGGTCGGCGCTCCGATGACCAGCACATCGGCACTGACGATATCGTCGATGACTTCCTTGGCGCGATTGTCGAGATCGTCACGGCGCAGCGCCAAACCAAGCGAGGGGCCGACATCGGTCAGGTCGTAGACAGTGTTGTCGAAGCCGTATTTCTCGCTGGCGAGACCGGCAATATTTTCGACAAGCGCAAAGGTCTTCGACGGGCGGTTGAAACTACCCGCTAGGCCGACCAGTTTGGGAGCAGACATGCCATTTCCTTCCAATATCGTGCCGAAATCGACGTCATTGTTGGACGAATATTATCTATAAAAATAGTGGATTAAAGGAATGATGATCCCTCTTCCTCAAAGGAGGAGAAAAATACGTTCGGGCCTTTGGGCGACGGCGACGTGCGAAACTGGATGCATCGAGTCGGCGTGTCGGTGACATTTTGGCTCGATGCATTGTCCGTGAGCGATGTCGCCTCAGACCGGTTTCTGCTTAGGAATGCGCGGCAGGAAGACCGTCAGGAGACCGAGCAGCGGCAGGTAGGAGCAGATACGGTAGACGAAATCGATGCCGTGGGTATCGGCGAAATCGCCGAGCAGCGCCGCCCCAAGCCCCCCTGCCCCGAAGGCGAACCCGAAGAAGACGCCGGCAATCAGCCCGACGCGCCCGGGCACCAGTTCCTGTGCGAAGACGACGATTGCCGAGAAAGCCGAAGCGAAGATCAGGCCGATGACGATGCTGAGCACGCCCGTCCAGAAAAGGTTCGCATATGGAAGCAGGAGCGCGAAGGGAATGACGCCGAGGATCGAGAACCAGATGACGAAACGCGCGCCGAAGCGGTCACCGATCGGCCCGCCGAGGAACGTGCCGACGGCAACCGAGCCGAGGAACAGAAAAAGCATCAGCTGTGCCTGCTGCACGCTGAGGGCAAACTTGTCGATGACATAGAAGGTGAAGTAGCTCGATACGCTCGCCATGTAGACATTCTTCGTTGCCGTCAGCAACACGAGAATCAGCAGCGCCCAGACGACCCGGTTCTGCGGCAGCGGCAGGGTCCGGCTTATTGCCGGCTTGCTGGCATTCTGGCGCCTGTGGCTGATGTACCAGTTGCCGACCCAGCTCAGCACGATCATGCCGACCATGGCGATGGCGGCGAACCAGGAAACGCTGTGCTGGCCGAGCGGCAGCACGATGAAGGCGGCAAGCAACGGACCGATCGCCTGGCCGGCATTGCCACCGACCTGGAAGAAGGATTGGGCGAAACCGTGGCGACCACCGGAGGCAAGACGGGCGACGCGCGACGATTCCGGATGGAAGACCGCCGAGCCGAAGCCGATCAGGCTGGCGGCAAGCAGCAGCAGTTCGAAGCTGCCGGCATTGCCGAGCAGAATGAGGCCGCAAAAGGTACTCGCCATGCCCACAGGCAGCGAATAGGGCATCGGCCAGCGGTCAGTGACGATGCCGACCAGCGGCTGCAGCAGCGACGCCGTAACCTGGAAAGTCATGGTGAGGAGGCCGATCTGGACAAAATCGAGATCGTAGTTCGTCTTGAACAGCGGATAGAGCGAGGCGAGCAACGACTGCATGATGTCGTTCAGCATATGGCAGAAGCTGACCGCCATGAGGATAGACATCGTTGTTTTTTCGAAACGGGGCGCGCTCTCGGCAACGGTTGCCATCAATACTTCTCCTGCACAGGCACGGCCGATGCAGTGCCACGTCGCTTTTGTTCGATGGATTTTCGGGCGATCGGGGCTGGGAAGACTCTCGTGCGACGGTCGCGGAAGTGCATTTAGCGTAAGCGGAGACGCAATTACAGCCCGGTTTTATCCGTATTGGTACGGCTTTTGTTCGATTTGCTCTTCGGACGAGTGATTTCTGCCTAGCTCAACGTCTTTCCAGGCGGGCTTTCATACCACAGTCGGTCGCGATCATCGCATATCCAGTATGCTATGTGAAAACAACCATGGAAAAGCCATGCAGGGGATACTACAGCTTCCCCGATTGAAAATGCGATCGAGGCTGAAAACACACGATGAATGTCAAGACAGCGAATGCGATAGACAGCTATGTCGGAGCGCGCATAAGAATGCGCCGCCAGTTGCTCGGGATGAGCCAGGAACGGCTTGCCGAGCAGATCGGCGTGACCTTTCAGCAGGTTCAGAAATACGAGAAGGGCATCAACCGCATCGGCGCAAGCCGGCTGCAGCGGATCGCCGATGTGCTTCATACGTCGGTGAGCTTCTTCTTCGAACAGGAGAATTCCGAGCCGTTGACACTGCAAGGGCTGGATCTGTCGGCGAATACCGACCCGGTCGCTGAATTCCTGCGAACAAAAGAGGGATTGGTGCTCAATCGCGCCTTTCTTAAAATTGCCGACCGCAATATCCGCGATACGGTCATCGCGCTGGTAAAGGCGATGGCGCAGGCGGAAAGTCGCGGCGTAACATTGGGAGCCTCCGGAGCGGATATCACTCTTCCGCTCGGAGAATAGCCAGGGATATCGGCAGGCAGTATCCGCATGAAGCTCAGGCTCGAGTCATTTTCTGAGTTGCGGCTGATCGATCCGACCGGGCAACCCGTGGCGTTCCCGGAAAAGGGTCTGCTTGCGATCTGCTATCTGCCGGATCGGTATCTGCAGGACGGAGCCGGGAGCTAATATCCTCGCTCGGCGTTGGCGTGGTTCCTATGAATCCTGAGATCATGGCCAACACGGCGATGAGGTCATCTGGGCCGAGCGTTTCAGCCTCCAGAAATATGATTTGATAAGTCACCGGCGCGACATCGCGCGGCGGACCGCCAGGGAGCTTGCCGGCCAAGTTCGCCGGTATGAAACCAAGCGCCACTCCTTCGAGGCAATTCGGCCGCCTATCACAGCTACCTTCTTGGTCTGCGGGATATGAAGCGGCTTTCTCTCCCGATATTCGACGTGGGAACAGCCGCACTCGATCTCGATCTTTAGCAGGGAAGGCTCAGGATACGAAAAAGCCTGCCACGGGAGGAGGTGCGGCAGGCTTTCTGAAAACCGAACAGCGACTGGGAGGAGGAGTGCCGCTGTTCTGACAGACGTCCCTTGGGAGGAGGAGTGGGCCGTCCGAAAGTCGAAGCTTTACGGGAGGAGGTGCATTGCTTCGATCGTCTTGATCATACACCGACCACGGATGGTGCCAATGTCTTATGCTGCACTGCAGCTATGCAAGGACTACAAGGCGGAAAGCTTACAATGCGAACAAGGATCCCAACGAGCCCAGCCACGGAACTCGACGCAAAAACGCCCGCGTCGGGAACGGGCGTCAAGCAGTACTAGATATTACGCGCTGTGCGGTTAGCGCGCGATCGATGCGCGGGCAACGCTGCGGATGTCAGCGCGGTCGATGCCGAGGTCCTGCAGCTCACGGCTGGACATGCGGCCGAGCTCGGTGACGGTCTGACGGAACTTGCGCCAGTTGTTGAAAGAGCGTGCTACGTTCATGATAATCCCCTTTCCTGAGGGCTGTCTGACGTCAGAAACCTTGCTTGGCTCCGGCGTCGTTTCGATGGTTGGAATATAGGCGGCTCAATCGGTTTAAAACAGCGACAATCTCTCATCTCAGCTATGCGATAGACGCATGGGCTGTTTCTTTTTTGTGCGAAATTCTGTCTTTTTAAGCCGCGGAGGTGAAAGCCGTCGGATCGACGGGTTCGTGTCGCGTCACAGAGTGAACCCGATGCTGCGAACAGGTACTTAATGACACGTGTTGAGTTCCGAGCGCGCGAAGTATCCGGACCGAAGCGCTCAGCGGCATATCCCAGCGCTACGGGATGACGATATCGGGCCCAAATTCGTCGGATCCGCGGGAAGGATCTCGAGCCCGGCCGGCGCCGAAAACAGCACGCCGTTCGTAGCGATGCAATTCACTTTTCCCTTCCTCAGGCATTTTGCCACTATGGCTCGAAATGCATTATATGGCCGAAGCCTCCGGTGAACTCGAGTGCCGGCAATATCGGCGGCCGGCGTCGCAGCCTCGACAGTCCGCCGGCTGCCCATGCTAGATGATCATCGTGTCGAACAGCCGTGACCGCGATAGCCAACAGAGGCCGATCATCATGACTAGCGTGCGTCTCCCGGGTAACGTTCTCGTCGCCGTCATGATCGCCTGCGTCGCCACGTGTTACGGCTTCGGCCTCAGCCTGTTTCCCCAGATCATCCCCGACATGCGGAAAGATCTTGCCTTCGACTATGCGTTCGTTGGCACTGTCACCGGCTTGGTCCAGTTTTCCACGGTGGCATTCGCCGTGCTCGCTACCTTGCTCGTCCATCGCATCGGTGCCGCACGGACGGTGGTGGCGTCCGTGTCGCTCTGTGGACTTTGCCTGTCGGGCATCCCCATCATCGACAATCTCTATGTTGTTGCCGGCCTGCTGATGGTCGCCGGCGCGACGGGCGCATCGACCTTCGTGCCGATGATTAACCTCGCCTCGCGGGTGGTGAGAGCAGAACAACGCGGCTTTGCCATGAGCCTGATCTCCAGCGCCCCGGCCTTTGGCGTCCTCATCAACAGCGCACTCGTGGCGGCATATGCCGGAAGCGGTCACTGGCAGATGGTCTGGCACCTCACAGGCGCCGCCACGATCACACTGGCCGTTGTCACCCACATCCTCTTCGGGCGGGCCGGCCTCTTCGACAGCGGGGCAAGTCACGAAACGCTCGCGTCAACTGCCGGCGCTTCCGCAAACCTGCGCTCCATCATGCCATGGGTGGTGCTGATCTTCGCGCTCGGCTTCATCAACGGCCTGATGCCCTATCCCTATCTCACCTATCTGTCGCCTTTCCTGCGCGAGGAACTCGGCTATTCCGTCGGCTTTGCCTCGTGGCTCTGGGCAACGATCGGGGCCGTGGGGATCGGCGCAGGCTTCGCCATTGGCACAATATCCTCACGCCTCGGATCACGCTATGCCATGCTCGCCTGTTACTCAAGCTTCCTCGCCGCCGGCGCCCTCGTCGTCCTCGATCCCTCGATGGAACTCTCGATCCTGTCAGGCATCTTCTTTTCGCTGGGCTTTTATCCGATCTATGGCCTGCTGCCGGCCTACGTCTCACATCGGGCCACGCCCCGCCTCGCGGTGACCGTCTTAGGCATCTGCACCGTCTTCCAAGGCATCGGCGGCACGACGGGGAACTTCTTTGGCGGCGTGATCAAGACATCGACGGAGAGTTTCGGCGGCATCTATCTTGCCGTTGCAGTTACGGCCGCCGTCGCGGCGGCGCTGACGATTTTGCTCCCGAAGGATCAAAGGGTGCAGGCCGAGTAACGGCTGCCGATGCTGCCTTTGGCGCAAACGCTATTATATGTTGGCATCCTTGCCGAACGCGCCGGCTGTTTTTTGCCGATCAGGCCTTTTCGAAGAGCGGCGAGATGACCATTTCCGGCACCAGCACTAGGCCCTTGTCGGTTATCCGGATTTCCGGGATGACCGAGAGTGGGATGAGATTGAAGCCCATATAGGCGATGGTGCAGCCTGCCTTTTCCCATTCGAGCTTTAAGGCCTTTACCTCGTGGGCGACCTGATGCACGCGCTTGTCGGACAAAAGCCCGGCGATCGGCAGTGGCACCATCGCCGTCACCTTGCCGTCCATGACGACACAGACGCCGCCCTGCTTTTCTTCGATCGCGTCGAGCGCCACCTGCATGTCCACTGCATTGGTGCCGGCGACGATGATGTTGTGGCTGTCGTGGCCGACCGACGATGCGACAGCGCCTTGTCTGAGGCCGAAGCCGTTGAGCAGTCCGTGGGCGACATTGCCGGCAGACTTGCCGTGACGCTCCACCACCGTCACGAAGCAGAGATCGTGCCTGTCGAAATGCGTCTTCCAGTCATTGGCCGGCTCCAGCGTGACGGTGACATGGCCGAGGGTGATGCCAGGCAGCTCCGTCTTGATCGTATGAGCGACGACCGTCTCCGTCGGCAGATCCGGCGTCAGTTTGAGGTTCTCTGGCAGCTTGACCGTGTGGAAGGCAGCATCCGGATAACGGTATGGTTTCGACAGGGCTTCATCGAGGATAGACGTGATCTTCTTGACGTCGACGACGAGTTCGCCACCATACCAGGTGCTGACCGGCGCAAGATCGTCGCTGAGAAGCACCAGGTCGGCGCGGCGTCCGCCGCCCAGACCGCCGATTTCGCCTTCCATGCCGAACCGCGTCGCGCCGTGCAGCGAACCCATCGCCCAGGCCTGTTCCGGCCTCATGCCGTATTTCACGGCTTCGCGGGTCACCCAGTCCAGGCCGAAGGCGAGCAGATCTTCCGCATCACGGTCGTCGGTGCAGACGGCGACGCGCTTGTGGGAGGCGCCGAGCTCGGTGATCGTCTTGATCGCTTGCGGCAGCGAATGCCAGGGTGTCGTCGGCGGGCCGCCGCGCAGGAAGATCCACACGCCGGCTTCCAGCAGGTCGTCGGCTATGTCGCGGTCTATGGCTTCATGCGTGTCGGTAACGCCGGATGCGGCATAGGCGGCAACGAATTCTCGTCCGTAGACGTGGCCCGATACCGGCCTGCCGCGCTCGAGCGCCGCAGCCAGGATCGCATGGCTGCGCTCGTCGCCCATCGCCACGGGGACGAAATCCATCTTCTCACCGAGAGCCACGGCTTCCGGCCATTTGTCGAAGAGGGCGGCGATCTTGTCCGGCGTCAGGTCGCCGCCGGCTGTCTCCAAATCCGGCGTCGTCGCCAGCACGGTGCTCGGCACGGTCAGGAAGATCGACAGCGGCGCCTGCCGTGCATCCTCGAGCATGGCCTCGACGCCGGCGACGTCCATCACGTTGCCGATCTCGTGGCTGTCGCAAAAGATCGTCGTCGTGCCGTTGAGGAGCGCCGCTTCGGCATAGGCGCAGGCCGTCACCATCGAGGATTCGATATGGATATGCGGATCGACCAGACCGGGCGCGATGATGCCGCCCTTGGCGTCGTAGAGTTTAGCGCTCGCACCCCTGTAGCTGCCGGCCGGCTTGACGGCCGCAATGCGGCCCCCCGAAATCCAGACTTCCCGTCCGTCGAGAAAGCGCTCCGAATAGGTGGACAAGAGGCGCGCGCCCTGGATGACCAGGTCTGGTTCGCGACGCGCGGAGGCGACATCGGCAAGACGGCGGGTCATGGTCGAGAGCGGCTGAACGGAGAACCGGGTAAGCGTGCTCATGAAAACCTCATTTCCAGGGCGGGGAGAACAGGCAAGGTTGTAAGGAACGCCGTCGAGGGAAGGAAGCGCCAATAGTTCTTGTCATAGGGAGGGATGCTCTACCGCTCAGGGCAACCTTGACCGGCATCGTTCATTGCGGCTTCGAGAAATCTTGTCTTGAACGTCATCCGGTTTCCCTCACGGCTTCGTCTAGCCGGCGGAAAAGCACCTGTCGGCAATATCCCGGCCGATCGGGATCGACGACGTGGCCGCTGGCGACGGCGCATTGCAGACGTGCAGCATGCGACCCGTCCTTAGGAACAGGAAGTCATGCTCGAGGCGCCCGTCTCGCATCACGGCCTGGGCTCGGATGCCCGCTTCCATCGGCTGAAGGTCTTCAAGTGTCAACGATGGGCAGTATTTGCGGCACGCTTCCAGATAGTTTTTCCGCCACAGCGAGTCCCTGAATTCGTTCACGGCGCCCCCTGCGTTCTTCCAGAGTAGCCGCCATAGACCCGGAAACGAGAGACACTCGCTGAGATCCCGGACGTTTATGCTGAATTTCGGATACCCCTCGCGCGCCATTCCCAGAACCGCATTGGGTCCGACGGTAAGACTGCCATCGATCATCTTGGTGACATGAATGCCAAGGAATGGAAGCGACGGATCGGGCACCGGATAGATCAGGTGCCTGACCAGCCCATTCCGCGACGGCGGCAGACGGAAATATTCGCCTCTGAACGGTATGATCTGATGATCGATCTTGAGGCCCGCAAGTTTGGCGATGCGGTCGGACTGCAGGCCGGCGCACGCGATCAGCTGTCTGGCCCGCCATTGGCGCTCACCGGCTGCAATCTCCACGAGATCAGAGGTTTCGCGGATCGCGGAAACCTGCGTATTCAATTCGATTTCCACGCCCTGAGCGGTCAGATGAGCGCCCATGGCGACGCACACAGCCTTGTAGTCGACGATACCCGTCGCCCGAACGAAAATTGCCGCGACGCCTTCGACCATGGGCTCCCGCTGTTTCAGCGTATTCCGATCAAGCCATTCGATATCGATGCTGTTGATCCTTGCCCGTTCGGCCAGGTCCTTTAGGCGGCGATGTTCAAGCTCGTTGGTGGCAACCACCAGTTTTCCGCATTGTTCATAGGGTACAGCCTTCTTCCTGCAGAACGCCTTGATGGCATCGGCCCCCTCCCGACAGAGGCGCGCTTTCAAGCTGCCTGGCGCATAGTAGATTCCCGCGTGGATGACGCCGCTGTTATGCCCCGTCTGGTGGACGGCCAAGCCAGGCTCCTTTTCAAGGAGAACGACGCTTGCGCCGGGGCGCTTTTCCAGAACGGCCATGGCAGTGGCAAGACCAACTATGCCGCCGCCTATAATGCAGACGTCGTGAATCATTGCGACACTCATTCCAATCGATCGAAGTTGAGCGAAAGCTCGACGGTTCGTTGAGTGCGAGCCGCCGAAATCCGGGCAAATCCGCCTTCACCAACATGCGGGCGGGCCGCAGCTATGGGACGCGAAATATCTGCCTTGAACCTCGCTCGGCATCTCGTTCGGGGCGAACTGATCTATCACGTCCTACGGTTCGCGTATTGCGTTGTCGAGGCCACGCAGTAGCGGATACAGGAAATAGGAGATCACCGTACGGTTGCCGACCTTGATTTCCGTGGTCACAGTCATGCCGGGAAGCAGCCGCACCGGCACATCTGTGGCATTCAGCCGGGTATCGGCAAGCAGGATCCGCGCCTTGAAGAAGGGAGCGGCCGGCTGGTTGGTGGGGGCCTCCTGCTGGCCCGTGAGGAAGGTGTCCTGGCTGATGGTCCTCACCTCGCCTGTCGCGGTTCCGTATTTCTGGAATGGATAGGCATCGAGCTTGATACGGGCTTCCTTGCCGACCGCCACCCGGCCGATATCGCGCGTGTTGATCGAGACTTCCGCTTCCAGCGGCACGTTGATGGGTACGAGTGTGACCACCGGCTCCGCCTCCCGCACCACCGACCCGACCGAGCGCTGCGCCAGGTCGAGCACAACGGAATCGGCCGGCGCCGTCAGCGCGACCATGTTGCGGCGCAGTGCCATCTTCTTCAGTTCCTCGTCCGCCATGTCACGCTGGCCGCGCAGCTCGACCAGTTGCTCCATCGCCGCCCGGCGGAAATCCTCGATGAAGGCCTGCCGGTCGGCCGTCAGCTTGGCATAGGCGTGCGCGGCCTCGTCGGCCCGGCCGCGAACGGCCGTCAGATCGGACTCGACGTCGAGGCGGGCGTCGCGCGAGCCGAGCAGCGTGATCAGCGAGCCGCTCTGCTTGTTATAGAGCCGCTCCCGCGCTGCCTCGATCTGCGACAGCCCATCACGCCTGTCGTTGAGCACGGCCTCCTGGTTCTTGCTCGCCAGAAGAGCGGCCGACTGGCCGGCTATCTGCTGCTCGAAATTCTGCAACTGCGCCACGTAGAAGGCCCGTCGCTGGCCGAAGAGCTGCGCCTGCAGCATCTGGTCGGGCGTATCTCCCGCCATCTTCGTGTAGTCGTCGCCGGCAAGCTCGGCCTCGATGCGCCGCACCTGGGCATCGAGCGCGGAGAATTTCGCCCGCTGCTGGTCGACATCGGCCTGGCTGAAAGTAGCGTCGAGGGTCGCGAGCGTCTGGCCGGCATGCACCACTTCACCGGCCTTCACCTCGATCGTGCGGATGATCGAGGTTTCGAGCGGCTGGACGACGATGGTCGGCTGGGTGGTGACGAGCTTTCCGGGCGCAATCACCACCTCGTCGATCGACGAGATCGAGGCCCAGATGATCGCCGAAACAATCAGCGCCGTCACGCAGTAGAGCGTCATGCGCGCAACTCTGGGCGGCGCGCGTTCCTCGAGCTCGACAGCATCGGATTGAAATTCCGCAATTGCCGGCGGCAGGGGCGGGCGGGCGGTTAGCTCCCTTCCCTTGCCGGAGGGCGCCTTGCCCGAGAGCGCCTTGTCTGAAGGGCCTTCGCCTGAAGGGACCGGCAGGTTCTCGCTGGGTTTTCTGGTGTGCGCGTTCATGCGACCTGCCTCATCTGCTGGGCCCACAGGTGGCGATAGGTCATGCAGCGCGATACAAGCTGATCGTGCCGGCCGATATCGGCGACCTTGCCACGCTCGATGACGAGAATGGCATCGGCGTCGACAAGCGTCGAAAGCCGGTGCGAGACGATGATGACGGTGCGGCCGGCGGCGATGCGGCTCAGATTCTCGCGGATGATCGCCTCACTGTCGGGGTCGAGTGCGCTCGTTGCCTCGTCGAAGATCAACAGCTTCGGATCGGTAATCAGCGCGCGGGCAATGGCAAGCCGCTGCTTCTGGCCGCCTGACAGGTTGGAGGCGTTTTCCTCCAGCATCGTGTCAAAGCCACGCGGCAGGCGCTCGATGAACTCCTCGGCGCCGGCGATGCGGGCGACTTCCATGATCTCCTCGATGCTGGCATCGGGCTTGGCGGCGGCAATATTCTCGCGCACCGAGCCGCGAAACAGGAAACTATCCTGCAACACGACGCCGATGCTCGTTCTCAGATGCACGAGGTCGATCTCGCGGCTGTCATAGCCATCCATGCGCACGAGGCCTTCCTGACTCTGATAGAGCCCCTGGATGAGCCTTGTGATCGTCGTCTTGCCCGAGCCGCTCTTGCCAACCACGCCGAAGAGGCAGCCTGCCGGGATGGCGAAGGAGACATTGTCGAGCGCCGGTGCGCTATCTGGGCCGTAGCGGAAGCTGACCCTGTCGAATTCGATGCGGCCCTGCAGATGCGGCCGAACACCTCGCCCGCGGCCCGCCTGCTCCGGCCGCTGGTTCATGATCTCGCCGAGCATGCGCACGGAGAGCGCGACTTCCTGATATTCGTGCACCATGGTGACGATCTGCACCAGCGGTCCCGAGACCCGGCCGGCGAGCATGTTGAAGGCGACCAGCGCGCCGATCGTCATCGCGCCGCTGAAAACATCGAGCGCGCCGAGGCCGATGATCGCGACGCTCATCAGCTTCTCCAGCAGTCCGGTCATCGCCTGGGCGATGGTCGAGATCTTGTCGACCCGGAAACGCACGGAGATCGACTGGGCCGAATAATCGTCCCACACCTTGCGTTGGCGCGGCTCCAGCGCCAGCGATTTGACGGTGCGCATGCCGTGCACGGTTTCCACCAGCAACGCCTGCCGGTCGCCTTCGGCCTGGTAGAGCGCCTGCAACCGGCGCTGGAACGGCCCAACGAGCATCATCACCACGAGCCCGACGAGGGCGGCAAAACCGAGCACGACAAGCGTTAGCTTGACGCTGTAGAGAAGCAGGATCGGCACGAAGACCAGGAGCGAAACGCCGTCCAACAGTGTGAGAAACAGTCGGCCGGTCAGGAATTCGCGGATGCGCCCCGTCTGCTGCATATGCTTGACGAGTACGCCGGCCGAGGCCTGCTCGAAGAGCGCGATCGGCAGGTTGAGCAGATGGCCGAAGGTGCGGGTCGCGACGCGGATGTCGATCCTGTTCGTCGCATAGAGCAGCAGATAGCGGCGCAGGAAGGTGAAGGTCGCGTCGAAGACGAGCGCGATCGCAATGCCCACTGTCAGAACCGTGAGCGTCGCATAGCTCTGATGCACCAGCACTTTGTCGATGACGAGCTGAAAGAAGATCGGCGTCGTCAGCCCCAGCCCGTAGAGCACGAAGGCGGCGAGCGCGACATCGCGGAAGAAGCTGCGCTGCTTGATGATCTCGGGGACGAACCAGCGGAAGCCGAAGGGCCGGTCCTCATCGGACATGCGATAGTTGCGCTTCAGCAGGATCACCGATCCGAGCCAGGCCTTGGCGAACTGCTCTTCGCTGAGCATCATCACTTCGGCGCGTGATGCCAGCGGGTCGAGAACGCGGATTCTCTCATCCTCTCCGCTCCCGACAGCGCCGGCGATGACCACCCAGTTGCCGTTCGTCAGCTCGGCGAGCACCGGGAATGCCTCGCCAAGTTGGAACAGGGATCGCCAGTCGAGCGTCAGATGCCTGGCCCTGAGGCCGGCATCCTTGGCCATGCGCAGCAGCTGCCGCAGGGCAACAGGATCGTTGCCGACGGCATAATCGTGCTGCAATCGTTCAGGAGCAAGATCGACGCCGTGATGACGCGCGACCAGTGCAAGACAGTGCAGGTTGGTATGCAGAAAACCACTCATGGCCCACCCGAAACAATACGAGACCGAGGCAATATTTGTTTATCAGTTGAAGTTCGGCGAGGCGTTCGTAGCGCCGGCCTGCACCGATTGGATATCGGCAGCCGCCGCAGCTGGCATATCGCCCATACGGCGGACCGCACCCGCCTCGACCAAACCGCCAAGCGCTTTCTGCATGAGATCGACCGCGTTGGCGAAGGCATCGACCGGCATGATGATGCGCTGGCGGAAAACCGGCTTCGGATTGTTGTTGGCGTCACGATCGGTGGCCGAGAGCGACATCAGGTCGATGCGCACGATCGTTCCCGTGATGGTGATTTCGCCGATGCCATCTGTATAAAGTTCGTTGCTCATTGTTCTCTCCTCCGGTTGATAATCAAGACGTCTTCATCTTAAGGCGTCTTACGTCCATTAGGACGCTCTAACATTTGAATGTGCGTGCTGCCAGGCCGGAAACGGGTCCCGAAGCCCGGCGGCGGTCTGCGGATTGAAGCCCGCCGCCTCACCGGTCAGGCAGTCGTCGAGCGCAGTGCGGATTGCGTCTTCGTCGAAGCCGGCGCCGATGAAAACGAGTTCCTGGCGGCGGTCGCCCCAGACCTCGTCCCAATGCCGGTTGATGAGCTGGTGGAACTGCGGATAACGCGGCCATTGCGCCTTCGGCACGGAAGCCCACCAGAAGCCCTTGGTGTCGATGCGGCACTGCGTGCCGGCGATCGACAGCAGGCCGATCTCGTCGGGCCTTGTCGCCAGCCAGAAATGGCCCTTTGCGCGGATGAGGCCCGGCCATTTCCTGTCGAGAAAATCCCGCAGCCTGGAGGGATCGAACGGCCGGCGGCTGCGATAGACGAAGCTCGAAATGCCGTATTCCTCCGTCTCCGGCACATGGTCTCCCCAACCGAAGAGTTCCTTGTGCCACAGCGGGTGGCGGGCAGCTCTCGCTTCGCTGAAGAGGCCGGTATTCAGGATGGCGTCGAGCTGCAACCTGCCGAAGCCGGTCTCGATGACGCGGGCATCGGGGTTGAGCGCGGCAACGATCCGGCGAACCTCGGCAAGCCCTGCATGCGGCACATCCTGCGCCTTGTTGATGACCACGACATCGGCAAATTCGATCTGCTCGACGAGCAGTTCCACCAGCTTGCGCTCATCGTCTCCGTCGCGGCTCTCACCGCGATCCCTCAGGAATTCCGCGCTCGCATAATCGGCCAGAAGATTGACCGCATCGACGACGGAAACCATCGTGTCGAGCCGCGCGACGTCGCAGAGGGCAGCCCCGCTCTCGTCGCGGAAGGAGAAGGTCGCCGCGACCGGCAGCGGCTCGGCGATCCCGGTGCCCTCGATCAGCAGATAGTCGAAACGGCCGGCGGCGGCGAGACGGCGCACTTCGCTCAGGAGATCGTCGCGCAATGTGCAGCAGATGCAGCCATTGGTGAGCTCCACTAGTGTCTCATCCGTCCGCGACAGGTTTGCTCCCCCGTCGCGCACGAGATCGGCATCGATATTCACCTCGCTCATGTCGTTGACGATGACGGCAACCCGACGCCCCTCGCGGTTGCGCAGGACATGGTTGAGGATCGTCGTCTTGCCGGCGCCGAGAAAGCCGGCAAGGACCGTCACCGGAAGTCTGTTGTCTGCACTCGTCATCGGTACTCCCCGCTCGCTTTCTTTACGCCGCGAGCTGCGGCCTGAATGCTACGTCCACATAGTAGTTTGTGCTGTTATAGCTGGCACTCGGGAACAACCCGCTCGACCCATAGGCATAGACGCCGTTGGTGCCGCCGAGCGCCCTCAAGTCGCCGTTCGTCACATCGGTGCTGAAGTAGTTGCCGGTCGCCGAATAATTGCCGTTGGTGCTGTAGGAAACGACATAGGTCGTATCCGCGGCGACCGCGACCTGCTGGGTGAGCGTCGCGGTCTGCCAGCCGCTTGCCGTTTCGTTGCCGAAGCTGACACTGCCGAGCAATGTGCCCGAGGCGGTCCAGAGATAGCCGTTGTGCGGGCCTGTATTGTCTGCCCCCTTGTAAAAGCGGATGCCGGTGACCCAGCCTGCCGTGTCCGCCTGGAATTTCATGCCGAGATTGACCGGCTGGTTGTCGTTGACGGAGACGATTGAAGGCGTTGCATCGCCGGCAAAGAGGTTCTGCTCCGGCCCTGCCGTCTGGCCGCCGTTGATGGTGAGCGCAACCTGCGCCGACGCCGTACCGCCCTTGCCGTCTGCAATTGCGTAGCTGAAGCTCGCCGCTCCCGAATAGCCTGCCGTCGGCGTGAAGGTCACCGTCTTGGTCTGGGCATCGTAGGCGACCGAGCCGTTGACCGCGCCGCTGACGCCGGTAATGACAAGCGGGTCGCCATCGGCATCGGTGTCGTTGGCCAGGAGCACTGAGGCCTGGATGTTGATCGGCGTGCCGGTATTGGTCGACAAGCCGCTGTCATTGACGGCGACCGGAACCGCATTCTGCGCACCGCCCTGCTGATAGAGCACGTCGACCCAGTAATTGCTCGCATTGTAGGAAGCGGTGGGGAACAGGCTGCCCGAGCCATAGGCATAAAGGCCGTTACCGCCGCTCGCAGCACTCGACGGTGCCGTCAGCGCGCCGTTCGTATGGTCCGTCGTGAAGTAGTTCGCCGTTGCGGAATAGAAGCCGTTCGAATGGTAGCTCGCCACATAGGTGGCGCCGGCCGTAACATTGATAGGCTGGGTGAAGGAAACCGTCTGCCATCCGCTCGCCGTCTCGTTGATGAAGGTCGCCTGGGCCAGAACCTGGCCGCTCGTCGTCCAGAGCGAGCCGACATGCGTGCCGGTATCCTGGGCGCTCCTGTAATAGGTGAGCCCGGTGATCTGGCCGCTGGCGGAAGCGATGAACTTGACGCCGAGTTCGACCGAATTGGCGTCATTGGCGGCGGTAACGCAGGTGTCGGCGCCGGTGAACAGGCTCGACGTCGTGCCTCCGCCGGGCGGCGTGCCGACAGTGAGGCTGACCATGGCCGAGGCGGTTCCGCCATACCCATCCGAGATCGAATAGGAGAAGCTTGCCGCACCCGTATAACCCGCCGTCGGTGTGAAAATGACAGACTTGGTCTGGCTGTTGAAGGTCACCGTTCCGTTGATCGCACCGTTGACGCCGGTGATGCTGAGCGGGTCGCCATCGGCATCGGTGTCGTTTGCAAGCAGGCTGGCTGCGGCAATCGACAACGCCGTGTTGGAATAGGTCGTGTAGCCGTTGTCATTGGCGGCGAACGGCACCGCATTACTTGTCTGGTTGTAGACGACATCCACCCAGTAGTTCGACGACTGGTAGCTGGAGGTCGGGAAATTCGTGCCATTGCCGAAGACGCCGTTACTGCCGGCGAGCGCCGTCAGCGCGCCGTTGGTATGGGCTGTCGTGAAATAGCCTGATGTCGCCACATAGGAGCTTGTCGTGCTGTAGGAGGCGACATAGGTCGTGCCGGCCGCGATATGCACCGAGTTGGCGAATGTCGCGGTCTGCCAGCCGTTCACCGGCCCACTGTCGGCGAAGCTGACGGTCGCGACCAGCGTGCCGTCGGCCGTCCACAGGGAGCCGGTATGGGCGCCGGTATCGCCGGCCGCCTTGTAGTAGCGGATGCCGGTAATCATGCCGCTGGACGAAGCGACGAACCTCATCCCGAGTTCCAGCGACTGACCTTCGTTGAAGCTTGCGCCCGTCGGCCCTTCGCTTGATGTAAACAGCGTTTCCCCGGCAGGGCCCTGGTTTACGGTGAGGCTGACGTTGCCCTGATCCGTGCCGCCGCGCCCGTCCGACAGCGTATAGGTGAAGCTTGCCGACCCCGAATAATTGTTGGTCGGCGTGAAGATGACGGTGCGGTTCTGCTTGTTGAGCGTCACCGTGCCGTTGACGGCGTTGCCGACGGCCGAAATCGTCATCGCATCGCCATTGGGATCCGTATCGTTTCCGATGAGCGAGGCGATCGAGATGACGACGCTGTCGTTGCGGGTGATGGTCAGCCCCGTATCGTCGGTCGCAACCGGCGCGCTGTTAGGCCCCGCATCGAAGACCACGTCGACCCAGTAGTTGGTGCCGGTGCCGAGGCTCTGGCCGGGGAATGTGCCGGCATTGGAGCCATAGGCATAGACACCGCCGCCATCGACGGCCTTCAGCGCACCGCTGGCATAGGGACTGCCGAAATAATTCTGGCTGGCGGAGTAGAAGCCGCTGCTGTGATAGGAGGCCACATAGGTCGTGCCGGCGGCAATCTGGATCGGTGAGGAGAACATCACTGTCTGCCAACCGGAGAGCGACTCGCCGATCGACACGCCGGTCGCCAGCAGCGTTCCGTTGGCGCTCCAGAGGCTGACGACATGGTCGCCGATATTGTAGAAGCCCTTGTAGAAGCGGATGCCCTCCACGGAGCCTGCCGTCGTCGCCTGGAAGCGCAGGCCGAGCTCGACGGAATCGCGGTCGATCGCCGTTTCGACAGCGGGCTTGTCCGCCAACGTCCAGAGGCCCTGCGTGCCCGGCAGGGTGACAGTCACCTGCTTGCCCGCCGATGGCGCCTCCATATTGACGCTGTCGTCGACGGCCCGTGACGTGATCGTGTAGGTTCCGCTCGCCTGGACGACCCAGTTATAACTCCAGCTCTCGCGGCCGGTGGCCTTGAACCAGTGCTGGCCGCCATCGGTCGAGACCTCCACGCCGGCAATGATGCCGCCGCCGAAATCCTGCGCCGTGCCCGTGATCGTCACATGTTGCCCTTCGAGAAAGCTTGCACCGATGATCGGCGACGTGACCGACGAGGTGGGCTTCAGCGTATCGGTCGATTGTGTCGCAAGGATTAGGCTGGCATCAAGCGTGGTCGGCTGAATGCCCATGTCCGCGAACATGTTGACCATCGCCTGCTGCACGTTGCGATCGGTTGACGTGGCCGGGCCCTGGTGGTCGTCACTCAGCCCCCAGGACCAGAAGACTGTGCCGGCGCCGAAGACCAGCGCGCCGCTTGCCGCCCGGTACATGGTCAGGCTGTGGGTCGCCACTGCATCGCCGACCGTCGCGCCGTAGTCGCGCAGATACGTGCTCACCGAGACCGAGGAGAGCGACAGGTCGATCAGTCCAGCCGGACGGAATCCGTTCTCGACATCGGAATCCCATTCGTAGCCGAGCAGGTTTTGCACGAGGCTGTAGGTCTCGCCCTCCTGCAGCTCCGACACGTCGGTATTGCGCCAGAAGCGCAGGTTCGAATAGTCATAGGGGATGGAGATCGTATCCTGACGGTAGCCGTCCACCTGGAACATCGTGCCTGTCAGCGCATTCTCCGGCTGCTGCCCCGGATCGGAATAACGCGGATCGCGCCAGGTGCCGGTGCCGACATTGCTCGGATCCGTGCTCGTGCCCCAGGTTTCCTTGTAGCAGACCATGGTCCGGTAGGCCTGGCCGCTGCCGTCGATGCTGCTTTGCCAGCGAACCTTCCAGTAGCATTCGTTGCCGCTCCAGAAGGCGAGGTTGACGCCGGCATCGCGCGCCGCCTCGACATTGGCGCGCTGTTCGGCAGACCAGTATTCGTCATGGCCGACGGAGAGATAGGCATCGTGGTTGAGCAGCAGCGCACCGTTGCGCGTCGCATCGACGCCGGAAATATAGGAAACGTCGTAGCCGTTTTGCTCCAGCCACGAGATGGCGGAGGATTCGACGCCGAAGATGTAGTCGTGCGAGCCGCCGATCGGGCTTGTATTGGTAATGATCGGCCTGTTGTAGCTGACCGCCGAAGCCCGGCCGATGGCCTGCAGGCCGCAGCTGCAGTTTGGCGGCAGGTAGCCGATCATGTTTGCGGGATCGACCGGCACTTCGCCGTAATAGAGGCTGGCGCCGCCCCAGGCATTGTAGGCCTGCCATGTCGTGTCCGACGTCTGGAAGACGATATTGCTGGTCGAGGCGTCGTCGCGCACGACGAAAGGAATGATGCTGGCGTCTTCGACGCCGTCCTCGCGCACCAGCTTGGCGAAATAAACGCCGGAGACCGCATCCGTCGGAATCTGCCAGCTCGCCGAGACCGACCAGTTGCCGCAGTCGATGAGACCGAGCGACATATCGACGATCGGGTGCGGCTGGATCTGCGCCGTGGTCAGCGATTGTTCGATGGAGCCGACCTTGCGCGCGCCGTTCCCGCCATAATAGCCCATGCGGTAGATATCGATGCGGTAATGGGTGGAATCGGTGGCGATCTTGAAATCGACGGTCTGGCCGATATTCGTGCTGATTTCGGTAGCGAAGCCCTGGATGGTGCCGCCGCCGTCGCCCTGCAGGCCCCACTCGCTGATCGGGTTGCCCTGCTTCAGGTTTTCGAGCGCTATCTTGTTGGGCGTCGCCGCAGCCGCGGCCGCCGTAAGCGGTGCCGCCAGGGCTGTCGGGGCCGCAGTCGTCGCGGCAGAACCGTCCTGGCTCGGCTCCACCGAGATGGATGCTATCGATGCCTGAAGGCGCAACGAAGCCGTATCGAGACTGCTGGAAGAGCTGGCCGCCGCCGCCGTCTTGGCGCTGCCGGTATCGGCGTCGCTGGTAACACCCGTAAGCTTGGGAGCGGCAGGCAGTGTCGCAGCCTCCTCGGACGGATCCGGACCAAGCACGGTGCGTCGCGATGTCGATGAAGGTGTCTGCAAAACCGTCGCAGCCGACGCCGTCTTCGTGGACGTGTCCTGCGCGCCGCCATCGGCCGCAGGCGCCGGCATCGCGGTTGACGATGCAGGGGACGATTGCATGTCGCCTGATGATATCAAGGAAGATGTGACCGTGCCGGTAAAGGAGGATTGGACGGTTGCGCTGCTCTGATTGGCAAAGCTTGGGGAACCATCGGTACTCGTCGAAGATGCGACGGTCGCGGATCCAAGGACTGCGCTCCAGGCAGAGGATACTCGACAGATACTCAACGCTCCACCAAATGTACTCAGGTACTCACGATTACTGACATGAATTCTCCGCATCAGCGGCGCCCCCTTCCCATCGGCCGGCCCTCGACCGCACTAGCAGGAGGTTCATTCTGGCACCTTTGCTACGCGAACGTACGTCAGCAATCCGGGGTATATGGGTGGTACCCTCATACGCCGATATGATGACCCTAAGCGCAACCGCCCAAGGAGCCCCAAAGCTGCCTATGGCTACTGCCAGCGCATAGTGTTGGAGCGTCGTTAACGTCTGAAAAGCGCGCGGCGCTCTAAGTGGCTGACGCTGGTAGAAAAGGAATTTAGGTCCGGCCCGGCTGGTCGAGCCGGTTGGATCGAGCGTTGTCCTGCGCAGCCCTGTGCTACCAGGCCGGAAACGGATCTTCGAGGATGGCCCAGTCGCGCGGATCGGCGCTGGCGAGGCATCCGTCCAGTGCAGTCCGCACACCTGTCTCGTCCATGCCCACGCCGATAAAGACCAATTCCTGCCGACGGTCGCCCCAGGCGCTGTGCCACCGGCTCTCGAGCTGCTGACGAAACTGCTGATGGCTCGGCCAGTCTTGTCGAGGAACGGCCGCCCACCAAAGCCCCATGGGCTCACAGCGCCGTTGCACCCCGGCAGCCGACATCAGGCCGACATGACGCGGGCGCGTGGCAAGCCAGAAGTGGCCTTTGGCACGCATCACCCCCGGCCAGGGCTCGTCCAGGAATGCGCGAAACAGCATGGGGTCGAAGGGACGCCTGGTGCGATAGACAAAGCTCGAGACCCCGTATTCCTCCGTTTCCGGCACATGGTCGCCCGGGCTGTACAGTTCTTTGTGCCACAGCGGGTGCGCGGCGGCCTTTGCTTCATCGAAGAGGCCTGTATTGAGGATGGTTGACAGAGAAACCTTGCCGAAATCCGTCTCCACTTGGCGCGCATCCGGGTTGAGCGCGGCAACTATCTTGCGGACATCAGCGCGGATCTCTTCGGCCGCGTCCGAGATCTTGTTGATCACGACAACATCGGCAAACTCGATCTGATCCACCAGCAGGTCGATGAGTGTGCGCCGGTCCTCACCGTCGCGCTGCAGGCCGCGGTCGGCAAGCAGATCGGCACTGCTGTAGTCGGCCAACAGGTTTGCAGCGTCGACCACGGTGACCATCGTGTCGAGTTTCGCAAAATCAGAGAGCGAAACACCATTCTCGTCGCGGAAGGAAAAGGTTGCCGCGATCGGGCATGGCTCGGCAATGCCGGTGCCCTCGATCAACAGATAATCGTATCGCCCCTCTTCAGCCAGTCGCCGCACTTCCGCCAGGAGGTCGTTGCGCAGGGTACAGCATATGCAGCCATTGCTGAGCTCAATCAATGTCTCCGTCGTGTGCGACAGGTTGCAGCCGCCGTCTCGAATGAGACTGGCGTCTATGTTCACTTCGCTCATATCGTTGACAATGACGGCGACCCGCAGGCCCTGACGGTTATTCAGGACGTGGCTGAGGAGCGTCGTCTTGCCAGCGCCGAGGAAGCCAGCCAGCACGGTTACCGGCAGCCGCTCGATCCCGTTCATCGGCATTCCTTGAATGCGGGCGGTCGAAGCGCCCTTCGCCGCGACCAGCATTTGCGTGGTATGAGCCTCATTCGAACCGATCCCTAACCTTATACTTTGCGTCACGCGACGAGCTGCGGCCGGAAGACGACGTCGGCGTAGTAATTGGTTGAATTGAAGCTGTTGGTCGGGAAAAGACCTGTGGTAGCGGAGCCGCCATAGGCAAAGACGCCGTTGCCGGTGGCTGGTGCCGTCAGCGGACCGTTGGTGACAGCAGCTGTAAAGAAATTGCTGGTCGCCACATAGGCTCCGGTCGTGTGATAGGAGGCGACATAGGTGGTATTGGCGGCGATTGTGACCGGAGTTGCGAAGTTTACCGTCTGCCAACCGCTCGCGGTGGTGGTGGTGAAGGTGGCGGTGCCGAGCTTGGTGCCCGTCGCGGTCCAAAGGTCGACGACGTCCTGGCCGTTGTCGTTGGCGCTGCGATAGAACTTGATTCCCGTGACATCCCCGGCAACGTTCGACGTGAACTTGACGCCAAGCTCGAGCTGCTGACCGTCATTGAGGTTCGTCTGGGCCGGCGTGCTGGAGGCGGAGAACAGGCTATAGGTCGTCGGCGCCGTCGACACGGCGATGTTGAAGGTCTCGTTGGCGGCAAGGCCGCCGAGATCGGTCGCCGTCACCTTGACGCCGTAGGTTCCTGATGTCGTCGGCGTGCCGGAGAATGTGCGTGTCGAGGCGTTGAAGCTCAGCCAGGAAGGCAGCGCCGTGCCATCGGCAGCGGTTGCCGAATAGGCCAGCGTCTCGCCGCTGTCGACATCGGTAAAGGTCGTCGTCGGCAGCACGAAGGAGAAGGCGGAGCCGGTGGTGGCGTTCTGGGTCGTCGTCTGGACGGCGAGCACCGGCGCATCGTTGGCGCCGTGGATGGTGACCGTCAGGTTTGCCGTGGCCGTCGCGCCGGCGCTATCGCGCATCGTATAGCTGAAGACATCGCTCAGCGTATTGGTCGACTGCCGCAGTCCCTGGACGGCGGTATTGCTCTCGTTGATCGCATAGCTATAGGCGCCAGATGCATTGAGAACGAGACTGCCATAGGTGCCGTTCAGCGCCGAGCCGAGCGTTCCTGATGTCGCACCGAAGACCACTGCCGTGACGGTCTTGGTGTCACCGGCATCCGGATCGGTGTCGTTGGTCAGCACGTTGCCGCTGGCAACCACGCCGCCCGAACCATTGGCAACCCCGCCCTTCTCCGTCGCATCCCCCGTATCGGCAACTGCCGTCGGCGTCGTGTTTCCGGGAACCGACACGGCGATGTTGAAGGTCTCGTTGGCGGCAAGGCCGCCGAGATCGGTTGCCGTCACCTTGACACCGTAGGTGCCGCCTGTCGTAGGCGTGCCGGAGAAGGTCCTCGTCGAGGCGTTGAAGCTCAGCCAGGAAGGCAGTGCCGTGCCATCGGCAGCGGTTGCCGCGTAGGTCAGCGTCTCGCCGCTGTCGACATCGGTAAAGGTCGTCGTCGGCAGCACGAAGGAGAAGGCGGAGCCGGTGGTGGCGTTCTGGGTCGTCGTCTGGACGGCGAGCACCGGCGCATCGTTGGCGCCGTGGATGGTGACCGTCAGGTTTGCCGTG
Source organism: Rhizobium sp. WSM4643 (assembly GCF_025152745.1). NCBI lineage: Bacteria > Pseudomonadati > Pseudomonadota > Alphaproteobacteria > Hyphomicrobiales > Rhizobiaceae > Rhizobium > Rhizobium sp. WSM4643. Next base: position 224,573 of record NZ_CP104042.1, read on the forward strand.
GCCGTCGCGCCGGCGCTATCGCGCATCGTATAGCTGAAGACATCGCTCAGCGTATTGGTCGACTGCCGCAGCCCCTGGACGGCCGCATTGCTCTCGTTGATCGCATAGCTATAGGCGCCAGATGCATTGAGAACGAGACTGCCATAGGTGCCGTTCAGCGCCGAGCCGAGCGTTCCTGATGTCGCACCGAAGACCACTGCCGTGACGGTCTTGGTGTCACCGGCGTCCGGATCGGTGTCGTTGGTCAGCACGTTGCCGCTGGCAACCACGCCACCCGAACCATTGGCAACCCCGCCCTTCTCCGTCGCATCCCCCGTATCGGCAACTGCCGTCGGCGTCGTGTTGTTCGCATTCGAGGGACGGAAGACCACATCGGCCCAATAATTGGCAGCACCGAAAGTGGCATTTGGGAAAATGCCGGCGGTGGCAGAGCCCCCATAGCGGTAGACCCCGTTGCCGGTGGCTGGTGCCGTCAGCGGACCGTTGGTGACAGCAGCTGTAAAGAAATTGCTGGTCGCCACATAGGCTCCGGTCGTGTGATAGGAGGCGACATAGGTGGTATTGGCGGCGATTGTGACCGGAGTTGCGAAGTTTACCGTCTGCCAGCCGCTCGCGGTGGTGGTGGTGAAGGTGGCGGTGCCGAGCTTGGTGCCCGTCGCGGTCCAAAGGTCGACGACGTCCTGGCCGTTGTCGTTGGCGCTGCGATAGAACTTGATTCCCGTGACATCCCCGGCAACGTTCGACGTGAACTTGACGCCAAGCTCGAGCTGCTGACCGTCATTGAGGTTCGTCTGGGCCGGCGTGCTGGAGGCGGAGAACAGGCTATAGGTCGTCGGCGCCGTCGACACGGCGATGTTGAAGGTCTCGTTGGCGGCAAGGCCGCCGAGATCGGTCGCCGTCACCTTGACGCCGTAGGTTCCTGATGTCGTCGGCGTGCCGGAGAATGTGCGTGTCGAGGCGTTGAAGCTCAGCCAGGAAGGCAGCGCCGTGCCATCGGCAGCGGTTGCCGAATAGGCCAGCGTCTCGCCGCTGTCGACATCGGTAAAGGTCGTCGTCGGCAGCACGAAGGAGAAGGCGGAGCCGGTGGTGGCGTTCTGGGTCGTCGTCTGGACGGCGAGCACCGGCGCATCGTTGGCGCCGTGGATGGTGACCGTCAGGTTTGCCGTGGCCGTCGCGCCGGCGCTATCGCGCATCGTATAGCTGAAGACATCGCTCAGCGTATTGGTCGACTGCCGCAGTCCCTGGACGGCGGTATTGCTCTCGTTGATCGCATAGCTATAGGCGCCAGATGCATTGAGAACGAGACTGCCATAGGTGCCGTTCAGCGCCGAGCCGAGCGTTCCTGATGTCGCACCGAAGACCACTGCCGTGACGGTCTTGGTGTCACCGGCATCCGGATCGGTGTCGTTGGTCAGCACGTTGCCGCTGGCAACCACGCCGCCCGAACCATTGGCAACCCCGCCCTTCTCCGTCGCATCCCCCGTATCGGCAACTGCCGTCGGCGTCGTGTTTCCGGGAACCGACACGGCGATGTTGAAGGTCTCGTTGGCGGCAAGGCCGCCGAGATCGGTTGCCGTCACCTTGACACCGTAGGTGCCGCCTGTCGTAGGCGTGCCGGAGAAGGTCCTCGTCGAGGCGTTGAAGCTCAGCCAGGAAGGCAGTGCCGTGCCATCGGCAGCGGTTGCCGCGTAGGTCAGCGTCTCGCCGCTGTCGACATCGGTAAAGGTCGTCGTCGGCAGCACGAAGGAGAAGGCGGAGCCGGTGGTGGCGTTCTGGGTCGTCGTCTGGACGGCGAGCACCGGCGCATCGTTGGCGCCGTGGATGGTGACCGTCAGGTTTGCCGTGGCCGTCGCGCCGGCGCTATCGCGCATCGTATAGCTGAAGACATCGCTCAGCGTATTGGTCGACTGCCGCAGCCCCTGGACGGCCGCATTGCTCTCGTTGATCGCATAGCTATAGGCGCCAGATGCATTGAGAACGAGACTGCCATAGGTGCCGTTCAGCGCCGAGCCGAGCGTTCCTGATGTCGCACCGAAGACCACTGCCGTGACGGTCTTGGTGTCACCGGCGTCCGGATCGGTGTCGTTGGTCAGCACGTTGCCGCTGGCAACCACGCCACCCGAACCATTGGCAACCCCGCCCTTCTCCGTCGCATCCCCCGTATCGGCAACTGCCGTCGGCGTCGTGTTCGAGCTCGGCGTGGTAAACATCACATCGACCCAATAATTCGTCGACTGGTAGGTGCTTGTGGGGTACAGGCTGGCGCTCCCATAAGTGTACACGCCGTTGCCGCTGGCCGGCGCCGTGAGCGGGCCGCTCGTCACGTTCGAGGTGAAGTAGCTAGTGGTCGTGGAATAATGACCGCTACTCGTGTGATAAGACGCGGTGTAGTTTTGTCCAACGGTCAGCGATACCGGGCTGGTAAAATAGGCAGTCTGCCAGCCGCTGGCAGTCTCGTTCGTGAAGGTGAGGGTCGCAAGCTTCGTGCCGGTGCTCGACCATAAAGAACCCGTATGTGTACCCGTATCGAGGTCGCCCTTGTAGAAACGAATGCCGGTGATCGTGCCGGCCACGGAAGTCTGGAATTTGACGCCGAGTTCAACGGCTGAGGTATCGTTGGTGTTGACGACCGCTGGCGTCGCCGAACCGAAGAGAGAGGTGTAACTCGGCCCGCTGACGGTGACAGTGCGTCCCGCGGAGGGTGTTTCCAGATTGACGTTATCGTCGACTGCGCGTGACCGGATGGTGTATGTGCCCGCGGTCTGCGGCGACCAGGTATAAGTCCAGTTCTCATCGCCCGTCGCCGGATGCCAGCTCGCCCCGTTGTCGGTCGAGACTTCGACCGCTGCGATGACCCCGCCTCCCGTATCGGTAGCGGTGCCGGTAATCGTCACGGCGGATCCAACGGTCGCCGTGGCGGGTACCGTGATGACCGAGGTCGGTGCAGTATGGTCTGACGAAGCAGTCCCGGCAGTAAGCCCGGATTGCAATGTCCCCGGCTGAATGCCCATGTCGGCAAGCAGATTGACCATTGCCTGCTGCACGCGAGGATCGGTCGGAGTCGCCTGGTTGTCATGATTGTCGCTCAGGCCCCATGTCCAATAGACCGTACCGGCGCCGAACACCAGCGCACCGCTCGGCGCACGATAGAGCGTCAGATTGTGGGTCGCGGTCGCATCGCCGGTCGTATTTCCATAATCGAGCAAATAGGTGCTGACCGGAAGCGTCGTCGATGACAGCTTGACGAGACCAGCCGGATCGAAGCCATTATCGGACGCTTCGTCCCATTCGTAACCAAGATAGTTCTTGGTGAGCGTTGCCGTCTGGCCAGGCTGAAGATTGGCGACGCTCGTATTGCGCCAGAAGCGCAGATTGGCGTCGTCATATCCGACCGTGATCGCGCCGAGATTGCTGCCGACATCGTCGACCTTGAACAGCTGTCCGGTCAGTGAGTTTTCGGGGTTGCCGCCGCCGATAGCGGGTGGGCTGAAGCGTGGATCGCGGAAGGTGCCGGTCCATTCACTGGAAGGATCGATGCCGCTGTTGGCCCAGGTCTCCTTGTAGGTGATCAGGGTGCGATAGGGCGTGCCATCGGCGCTATACGCATTGCCCCAACGGGTACGCCAATAGACCTCGTTGCCGCTCCAGAACATGAGGTTGACGCCGGCATCGCGCGCGGCTTCCACATTGGTCCGCTGTTGACCGGACCAGTATTCGTCGTGCCCCGCATCGATATATGTCTTGTGATTGAGCAACAGGCTGCCATAGCGGTCGGCGTCGACACCCGACATGTAGGAAACATCATAGCCGTTCTGTTCCAGCCAGGAGATGCCTGCATATTCGGCGCCGAACAGATAGTCCTGTGGGCCGGCATAGGTGCCGACCCCGCCGCGGGTCGCGATCGGTCTGTTGTAACTGACCGCATAGGCGCGACCGGCACCCTGCCCCGTCGCCGGGCCGTTGCCGCCATAGAGGTTTGCGCCACCCCAGCCGTTGTAAGCCTGCCAGGTCTCGTCTGCCGTCTGGAAAACGATGTCGCTATGGCTGGTGTCGTCGCGCACGATGAAGGGGATATGGTTTTCGCCGGAAGTGCCATCCTGGCGCACGAGCTTGGCGATATAGACCCCTGAGACGGCATCATCGGGTACGGTCCACGATGCGGAGACGGCCCAGTTGCCGGCATCGACCGTGCCGGTCGTGGCATTACGCAGCGGACTGGGCTGCGTCTGCAACCCAGTATGCTGCATGGTCGCGACCTTGCGGGCGCCCATGCCGCCATAATAGCCGAGCCGATAGATGTCGATCCGGTAGTTGGTGGAATTCGTGTTTATCTTGAAGCTGACCGTCTTGCCGTTGTCGACGCTGATGTCGGTCGCAAACCCTTCGATGTTGGTGCTGCCCGCACCGTCGATACCCCACTCGCTCTCCGGATTGCCCTGCTTCTGGTTTTCCAGCACGATCGCGTTGCTGGCCGTCACCGCGGCCGCCGCCAGATTTTGCGTTGTCAGCGAGCGCTGCGCGGAAGGTTGAGGCGGCGTCGTCACCGAGCCGGAAAGGATGCCGACACCCTTCGTGGTGGTGCCCTTTCCAGTCTCTCCGCCACCGGGCAACGATCCGTTCAAGATCGTCGAATCCGTCCACGTTGCGGTCCCGCGCCAGCCCGAGAGCGGGGACAAGTTCCGATCGAGAAGCGGATCGCTGACCGAGGCGCCGATGGCCTTCTTGATCGTCGCCACGTAGTCCGGCCCTTCGGTCAGCCTGGTTCCCGGCAACTGGCCATCTTGCTGAAGCAAGGCGCCACCATGGGCCCAATCGAGAATCCGCGTGGGGGACGTATAGTAGCCGCACCCGCACACACCAAAGGGCATGCCAAACGCCAGCGCATTTGCCCCAGCATGCTGCCCGGTCGACTGCGCCGACGGCGTCGACTCGAGAATGACGACCTTGCCGGAGTGCGCACGCTCGCCCGTCACAGCAGCAGAACCTTGGCCCGAAGCTGTCGGTGCAGGGCCTTGCGGAATATACGGAGCCAAAGGATCATCGCCAATGAGGCTCATTCCAGCGTAGGTGCGATAAAGAGATGATTGGGCCCCGAACGCAACTCCGTTCGCGTTCCGCCCGAAACCTGCAATACTAGGCGTGTGGGCGGGCAACACAGACGCGGCAGTATCACCGCTTCGCACCCCCATCTCGCGATTTGTTGCGACAGCGTCGGGCAAGGGCGGCGATTCGCGGGTGATATTGGTCCGACCGTCCGGGTCGTCGATCACGTTCACTCTATGTTGCGAGTCATGCTCGTTGAGCGCCGCGTTGTTGTAGGGATTGTCGACAAGGCTACCATACTTGTTTCCATCCGCAGTTTGCACGGATGCCGCAAGTTGAGCACTGTCCTCGTGCCTTTCTGCAGGCTTGCGCGGCCTTCCCTTGCCGCCGACGGTCAGCCATGCGGGAATCAACGAATCCACCAGGAGTGAGCGCGAGATCCACCGACGAGCGTTGCGATACATGGCAGGCACCTTCCGCGAGATTGTGAGGATCGAATCTATGAGGACCGCTCGATACGCGGCCCTGAAGTGTAGTCGAAAAATGAGAGAGTATATGCTACGCCTTTCGCTCTACAGGCGGCATCCTTTGGGCAACCGGCCGTGTTGCGCGCCCACGTGATCGATGAGACACGCGGAGATCTGCCGCTTGCTGTGCAAAGCTTGCAGCCGCATAGGCCATTGAGATGGCGGCGTCTTCGGTCGTCAAGATCTGGCACGAGAACGGCCTTGTGCCGCACCGCTGGCGCTGCTTCGAGTTGTCGAACGAAAGGCGGCGACGCAGGTCAATATCGTCGTCCGGCAAAATTGGCGATGCGAGCATAAAGGCTCTGCCGCGGGGGATTACGGTTCTTCGAGGCTAGCGCGCCCGAGGCGATGCCTCTGCGTCGCGCCGAAGATATGTGTTTCTGCTCGATTTAGGCTTAAGCATCCTCCCCACCTCATCAATTGTGATTAGGCAAAGTAAACGACCTCCACCTTCCTCAAGGCTTCGACAGACTGCACACTAGCGATCTGGTTTCGGGCTTGGCGTCCGGCGTTTGAACAGCGCCTAAGGCATTGGACCAGCGTCCGTTGAAGGATGTTTTGAAGGCGAGACATGTAATGAATCTATCGCACCGTGCCCCTCACCCGTTCTTTCGCGCCACGTTTGTCATCAGCGCACTCGTCTTTCTTGCCGGGGCCGTGTCGCCGGCTCTCGCCGATAGCGCCCCTTTGGCTCCGCAAACGAAAATCCGCCTGACGGTCGTCCAATGGATGCCGTCCAAGGGCCAGTTTGAGCGATGGGATGCGATTGGCGGCGAATATACGGTTTCAGATGCAGGTGAAGTCTCCCTGCCCTTTCTGGGGCCGCAGCCGGTTGGACTGGACAATACGAGCCTCACCAACGAGATTGCCAAGCGCCTTCAGGCAAAGATGGGTTTGGCCCAGGCACCTGCTGTGACGATCGACGTTCTCGACTATCCGTCCATTTACGTCGTCGGAGACGTGACAGCGCCGGGACAATATAAATTTCACTCCGGCCTCAGCGTCCTGCAATCCCTGGCCATGAGCGGCGGCCCGTTGCGGGCTGCGGCACAGCAGCAATCGGAGACGATCAAGCTTGCCGGCGAGTTGCAAGAAATCGACCATTCGCTGCTACGCAGTTCGGCGAAGCTCGCGCGGCTGCAAGCGGAGATGGCCGGCTCGAAGGAGATCGTCTTCGATCAGCCGCCCGCTACCGATCAGCAATATGCCGAGAGTATCTACCAGGAGGAGCGGGTCATTTTTCAGGCGCGTGCAAACGCGCTGGACAAGCAGTCGGTGGCCCTCGTCGAATTGCGCAATCTCTTGACGGCAGAAATCGACACGCTGGAAGAAAAGCTAAAAGGCTCGGATGACAATATCCAATCGGTCGAAGAGCAACTGACGAGCGTGAAGACGCTGGTCCAGAAGGGCCTCACGATCACCTCACGCCAGATGGATCTGGAACGATTGCTCACCACCTATCGCTCCGACCGGCTCGACCTGGTCACCGCCATCATGCGGGGCCGCCAGGCGATCAACGAAACGACGCGAAATCTCGAGGGACTTTCCGACACTCGCCGCAGCGAGGTGGCTTCAGAGGTGCAGGCGGAAAAGGCCACTCTCGATCAGCTCAAGTTGAAGCGCGACACCACGCAACAACTGCTTCTCGAAGAACTGTCGAACGGCGCTAGGGCGAATAACCGTGGTGAGGACCTGCCGCTGACGTTCATTGTGAGCCGGCGGGACAAGGGACAGGTCAATCAATTCCAGGCCGCCGAAACGACCGAGTTGGTGCCGGGCGACGTGGTCAGGGTAACGCGGGCTCGCAGCGCCGATGCGCTGTCCGAGGACGCCGCTGCGCTGCCTGTTCAGACAGAGGCGCATGTCAGTCAGGTAAGCCGGTGATCCGCAAAATGCATGTGCTGCAATCGAGCCCGCGGCGGGAGATTGAACGCTGGCCCGGGATAAACGGCCAGGGTTTCCGATGACTTTGAGGATGACCCCACCCAGCAGTTCGACCTACACCCAGATCCTCAAATCGACGATGTTGATGGGCGGGTCTTCGCTCGTCAACGTCGCACTCAGCATTGTCAGAAACAAAGCCATGGCTGTTCTGCTTGGGCCGGAAGGCGTGGGGCTGATGGGCCTTTACGGGTCGATCCTCGATATCGCGCAGGCGATTGCCGGGCTTGGTGTGGGCAGCAGTGGCGTGCGCCAGATTGCCGAAGCTGCTGGCACCGAGGACGCAGAAACGATCGCACGATCAGCAACAGTGCTGCGACGCATATCGGTGGTGCTCGGGTTGCTTGGTGCGCTCCTTCTCGCCGCGTTGGCATTCCCGGTCTCAAATTTCACTTTCGGCGGCTACCAGCATGCCGGTGCGATTGCATTGCTGTCGCTGGCAATCTTCTTTCGACTGGTCTCTGCAGGGCAAACTGCATTGATCCAGGGCCTGCGCGGCATTGCCGATCTTGCCCGTATCAACGTGCTTGCCGGGCTTATCGGCACGGCTGTCAGCATCCCGCTGATCTATCTGTTCGGCCTGCAGGCGATCGCACCGTCCCTCGTGGTGATTGCGGCTGCTTCAATCCTTCCGACCTGGTGGTACAGCCGGCGGATCTGCCCGCATCCCTCGCCAATGCCCACGCGCCAGTTCGGTCGGGAAGTGTCGGCACTGCTCAGGCTCGGCTTCGTCTTCATGGCAAGCGGGCTTCTGACCTTCGGCGCAGCTTATGCCATCCGCCTCATCGTGCTGAAGGAGGGCGGCGTCATGGCGGCTGGATTATACCAGGCGGCCTGGGGCCTTGGCGGTCTCTATGCCAGCTTCATCCTGCAGGCGATGGGGACGGATTTTTATCCGCGCCTGACTGCGGCAGCCGAGAACAATGCCGAATGCAATCGGCTGGTCAATGAACAGGCGGAAATCAGCATGCTGCTCGCTGGCCCCGGCCTGCTCGGCACCTTGACGCTTGCGCCGCTGATGATGAGCCTGTTCTATTCGGCGGAATTTCAAGGGGCAGTCGATCTTCTGCGCTGGATCTGCCTTGGAATGATGCTGCGGATTATTTCCTGGCCGATGGGTTTCATCGTCGTGGCGAAGCGTACCCAGGCGATTTTCTTCTGGACGGAGGTTGCGGCGGCAATCGTGCATGTGGGGCTTGCCTGGCTCTTCGTATCGCTGCTCGGTACGCAAGGAGCCGGCATGGCGTTTTTTGGCCTCTATGTCTGGCACAGCATCCTGATCTATGTGATCGTGCGGAAGCTGACCGGTTTTCGCTGGTCCGCCGCCAATCGCAGACACGCGCTGCTTTTCTTGCCCGCATCGGGACTGGTGTTCCTGATGTTCTCGATTTTGCCGCTATGGCCGGCGACGGTGATTGGCTTCGTCGCCGTCGCTCTCTGCGGGCTCTATTCGCTGCGCATGCTGATCGACCTGCTTCCGCCAGAGTCCGTGCCAGCAACCATCCGCGGATGGATCACCAAATTAGCATAACGAAACAATGCGCGCATCCCGCGATACGCGCATTGTTTTGCTATGCAAATTGCTACGTCAGGCAAATGCGGGTTCAGGCGACAGCGACATCCATGGCACGTTGCACGCTGGCGGCTCCGACGGTCGCTTCCGCAAGGGCTGCGCGAAGGGCCTCCACGACCCGGTCCAGGTCAGACACGGTCATCTGGGCATAAAGCGGCAGGATTATCGTTTGCTGTTGCGCAGATACGCTTCGCATCAGGCTGGTGGCAGCGCGGTGGGAGCCCTCACCAGAATAGGCTTTCTCCAGATGAATGTTCATCACCCCGCGCCTGGTCGAGATCCCCTGATCGAGCAGGGCCTGCATGACGGCCCGCTGGTCGATCGTATCGGATAATCTCACACAGAAGCTCTGCCAGTTGCTGCGAGCCCAGCGCGGCTCGGCCGGCAGAGAAAGCCCGGCAATCGTCGACAGACGTTCGCAATATTGCTCGGCAAGCAGCCGGCGCTGGGCAACCAACTCCGGCAGCCGCCGCAACTGCTCGCGTCCGACGGCCGCCTGAAGATCGGTCATCCGGTAATTGTAACCCAACTCGTCATAGTCTTCGAAGATGACCTGTTTCGAGCCGTGACGAACGGCATCGGTGACGCTCATGCCATGCTGGCGCCAGAGCCGGAATTTCCGATCATATTCGGGATTGGCCGTCGTCAACATGCCGCCATCGCCTGTCGTGACGACCTTCCTGGGGTGGAAGGAGAAGCAGGCAATATCGCCATGCGCTTTGCCGATCTTTTCCCAACGGCCGTCCCAGAGGATTTCGCTTCCCGTCGCACAGGCTGCATCCTCGATGACCGGTATCTGGTGGCGCTTGCCGATGTCAACGATGGCGCGGAGATCGCAAGGCATGCCGAGTTGATGCACGCAAAGAATTGCCTTGGTGCGAGGCGTGATTGCCCTTTCGATCAGACTGGCTTCGATGTTGTAACCATCTTCTTCAATATCGACGAAAACAGGCACCGCATCGCAGTAGCGAACCGCGTTTGCGGTCGCGATGAAAGAATGGCTGACCGTGACGACTTCATCACCGGCGGATATGCCGACCGCCTTCAGGGCCAGATGCAACGCGGTCGTGCAATTGGACATGGCGCAAGCATGCGCGGCGCCCACAAAGGCGGCGAATTCACGCTCGAAAGCCGCGACTTCCGGCCCTTGCGTCACCCATCCCGACAGAATAACGCGGCGCGCAGCCTCAGCCTCCTCCTCCCCGAGGACGGGTTTGGCGACCGGAATTGTGGATTGAGATGAGCTCATGCAGCCGCCCCCCCTGCGTTGGTCTGCATTTGCCACCAGGCAACGAGATCACGAAGCCCTTGCTCCATGGAGATCTCCGCCTTGAAGCCGAGGAGCCGTTCGGCCTTGCTGATATCGGCAAGGCGACGGGTCACACCGTTGACCGTGCGGGCCTCTTTGTGCTGCGGTTCGAGTGAGGAACCCATAATGTCGCTCAGCATCTTGGCGAGTTCCAGCAGGCTTATTTCCTTGCCGCTCGCGACGTTGAACACTTCGTCCGTGACATCGCTTTTGGCCGCCAGAATGTTTGCGCGGGCGATGTCGCGTGCATCGACGAAGTCCATCGTTTGGCTACCATCCCCATAGATGAGGGGCGGCATCCCGGCCATCAGGCGTTCCATCCAACGGATCAGAACTTCCGTATAGGCGCCGTAAACGTCCATGCGCGGCCCATAGACGTTGAAATAACGCAGCGCGACATAGCGCAGGCCGTACATCTCCGCAAAGCTACGCATCAGCCCCTCGTTGAATGTTTTCGCCGCGCCGTAGATCGTCCGGTTATTGTACGGATGATGCTCTTCGGTCGTTGGAAAATTCTCGGCAAGCCCCAGAACGGAGGCGGAAGAGGCAGCAACGACCTTCGATACGCCCGCCGTGACGGCGGCTTCGAGAACGTTGAACGTGCCCTCCGCAAGGACATCGAAAGCCAGCCGTGGCTCTTCGGCGCATTGCGTGATGCGGATCGCGGCCTGATGAAAGACGATGTCGACGCCTTCGAAGACTTTTGCCAGAAGCGCTCTGTCGCGGATATCTCCGTCGATGATCTTTAGAGGCGCGCTTGATATCGCCGAGCTGAGATTGTCCCGGCGCCCGCGCACGAAATTGTCGAGGACAATGATCTCGCGAGGTTTTTCCAATGCGACAAGATCGGCAATATGCGAGCCGATCAGACCGGCACCGCCGGTAATGAGCACCCGTTTGTCTCTCATGATCTTCCCTCACGCGACATGTTCGTCATCGGATCATTATCCGAACGCCAACGTATGAATTTCGCAGGGACACCTGCGGCGACCGAGAACGGCTCGACGTCGGAAACGACAACTGCCCCGGCTCCAACGATCGCCCCCTTCCCGATGGTCACGCCGGGAAGAATGGTTGCATTCGTTCCGATATCGGCCTCTGCACAGATTCGTACCGGCTTGATTTCAAGATCCGTGCGAATGATCGGCACATCCAAGGGCAGTGCCGTGTGGGCCGAGCCAAGCACCTTGGCGCCGGGTCCCCACCCGACAGAATCCTCGATCACCAAATCGCGAGCGTCGAAATAGGCCATCGGCCCGATCCAGACATTATCGCCGATCTTGCACCGGCCGTCGAAGCGACCCTGGATATAGGCCTGAGCCCCGATGAAGACGCCATTGCCGATGTCGAACGTCTCGGGATGTTTGAAACCGGCACCGCCTGCAACCTGCAATCCTGTGCCACAACTCCGCGTGATGGCTTGCCAGATGGCTTTTCGCATCAGAGTATCGATGACACCGTCACCGGTCGCGAAACGACCGTAGAGCTCGATCAGGCCAGCGCGCCCGTATGACTGCCTGAGTTCTTCAGCCAGCCCGGCCTGGTAGGCAGGGTCCGCCGGCCTTTTATGACGGCCATGGACCGCTTGCACGATCCGGGCCTCGCCCGCACGATTAGCTGACATAGGTGTTCTCCAGCGCGGCGGCCACCTGGTCGACGTGCCACGCCGGCATCTCGGGATAGATCGGCAGCGAGAGGACCTCCCTTGCGGCAGCTTCCGATATTGGGAAATCGCCGGCCTTGTAACCAAGGTCGGCATGGGCCTTCTGCAGATGAACTGGGATCGGATAGTGCAGCCCGGACTGAATGCCCTCTTCGCTCAATACGCGCTGAAGCTGGTCGCGATCGCGGCTTCTGACGGCATAGACGTGATAGACGTGGCGCCGGTCGGCGATTTCGACAGGCGTCCTGAGATTCGCCGAACCGCCAAGCAGCAACGAGTAGCGACGTCCATGGGCGCGCCGCGCTTCGGTCCAGGCTTCGAGATGCCGGAGCTTGATGCGCAGGATCGCACCCTGAATGGCATCCATGCGGTAGTTGAAGCCCTTCAGCAGATGGTGATAGCGCTGTTCCTGACCCCAGTCGCGCAGCATGCGCATCGTCTTGGCCTGATCGTCGCTGTTCGTGACCACGATACCCCCCTCGCCGCAAGCGCCGAGATTTTTGCCGGGATAGAAGCTGAAGCAGCCGGATGTGCCGATGCTGCCGGCGCGCGCGCCTTTGTATTGCGCTCCGTGCGCCTGGCAGGCGTCCTCGATGACCGGTATCCGGTAGTGATCGGCAATCGCCTTGATCGCATCCATATCGGCCATCTGACCGTAGAGATGGACGGGAACAATGGCCCTGGTTCGGGGTGTAATCTTTGCCTCGAGCTGAGCCGGATCCATCGTGAGCGTCACCGGCTCGACATCGACGAATACCGGTCGTGCACCTGCGTAGCAGATCGCCGATACGGTCGCGACGAAGGTAAATGGCACGGTGATGACTTCATCGCCGGGGCCGACGCCTGCCGCGAGAAGCGACAGATGCAGGGCACTCGTCCCGGTGTTGACGGCTATCGCATGTTTGACGTTGCAATAGTCCGCGAATTCCTGCTCGAGGCGAGCGACCTCCTCGCCCAGTATATATTGCCCCGAGGCCAGGACGCCAAGCACGGCGGCGTCGATTTCGCTCTTGATGGATTGATATTGTGCCTTGAGGTCCAGGAACGGGATCATGCAATGCGCCTCGCCTCTTCAAGCTCGATGATACGACCGCGCTGGGCGAGCGATCGGCTTGCGGCTTCAAGGATGCGAACGACCCGCAGCCCGGCTTGGCCATCCGTAATCGGCCGCAAGTTTTGCTCGATGCAATCGACGAACTGATCCAGTTCGCGCTTCAACGCCTCGGTCATGTCGAGCTTGGGCGCCCACATGTCGCCGCTGCGGTAGCCCACCAGCATCTGATGCACCTTCTCGCCGTAGGCTTGAGAATTGGGGTTCATCGTGATGCCCTTGTCGTAGACCTTGATCTTTTCGCTGGGCTCCAGATCGTCATAGACGATCATCTTGTTGCTGCCGCCGATCAGCGTTCGGCGCACCTTGACCGGCGCCAGCCAATTGACGTGGATGTGGGCAATGAGCTTGCTCTCGAAGAAGAGCGTCAGATAGGCGATGTTCTCCGGCTCGCCGAGTACATGGCTCATGCCCGTCGCAGAAACAGCCACCGGCCTTTCCTGCAGGACATGGTCCAGGATGGAGAGGTCGTGCACGGCGAGATCCCAGATGACGCTGACATCGTGCTGGAAGAGCCCCAGATTGACCCGCACAGAGTCGTAATAATACATGTCGCCCAGGCCGCTTTCGACCAGTTCGCGCATCTTGCGGACGGCGCCGGTATGGACGAACGTATGATCCACGGCCAGCACGAGGCGTCGGCGCGCGGCTTCCTCGACCATCCGCGCGGCCTCCTCCGTCGTCGATGCCATCGGCTTTTCGACGAAGACATGCTTTCCGGCCATCATCGCCTGCATTGCGAGCTTGAAATGGGCCGAGACCGGCGTTGCGATGGCGATTGCATCTACGCGTGGATCGCGCAGGACTTCCTCGAACTTGTCGGTGATCGTTACCGCGGGATACCGGCTTTTAACAGCCGCCAACCGTTCGACATTCAGATCACAAACTGAAACGAGGTGCGCGCCGGCCGCTTCCGAGATGTTGCGAACCAGATTCGGACCCCAATACCCATACCCGACAACAGCGATTCCGATCATTTCATTCCTCCCAACGCATACATGTCGACTGGCCCGTCATTGACGCGACCGATCACCCTGGCTGGAACGCCCGCGACAATGGCGCCATCAGGCACGTCCTTTGTTACAACCGCTCCGGCGCCGACCTGGGCAGCCTCTCCGATGGTCACGCCAGGCAGAATGGTGGCGTTGCTGCCGATCGATGCGTGGCGCTTGACCAGTGTAGGGATGAGGATCCAGTCGGCTTCCGTCTGTAGGCTGCCATCCGGATTGACGGCGCGCGGGTACATGTCGTTCGTAAACATGACCCCGTGGCCTATGAACACGCCATCTTCCAGCGTCACGCCCTCGCAGAGGAAGGAATGGCTGGAGATCTTACAGTCTTTTCCGACGATGACGTTCTTCTGAATCTCGACGAAGGTGCCGATGCGGGTTCCTGCTCCGATCGTGCAGCCGTAGAGATTCACAAGATCTCGATGGTGAATGACGCTGCCGTCACCCAGCTTGACGTTTGATGCAATCATCCCTGCAAACCCCTACTCATAACAGGCCCGATTTTCAGTTAAACAAAGGTCGATTGCGTCCAAGGTTATCCAGGACAAATACTTCTCTCCGTTCCAAAGAGAATTGTTTTCTTCATCTGAGTAAAGAAACAAATCGTTTAAGCTTATCCGCCGAAAGGCGTATCTACTTATGATGACTTACGTCCTGGTTTATGGCCCTGTCCAACATTGGTGGCGGGTACCTCTCGCACTCGTCGGCTCGCCTACGCCGGAGACAGCGATTGTTTCCATGCATTTAGGGGTTCATTGCCAAACGGTGGGGTAACAAGCGAGATTATCCCGCAATCGGCCCAGTAAGACCTAAGTCTATACTCAGGCTTATCTTCATTTTCTTATCCAATAATAGAAGTTGTGTAGTACTTAACCTATATTAGCTACTGCAACGCCCGTCGAATTGTGGTAATCGATTCCTACTTTAGAGTTTCATAAACCCCCGTATTGAGAGGGGTTGGTACTCGGGCCGTAGTGGCGTAACGTGTTAGAGGGAGGGTGAAGCTGTGAATTCAGCACTTATACCGAATCTAGACCGCAGGCAGGAAAACATCTCTCTTCCCCTTAAGATAGAAAATAACGCGCACCTGTCGGCAAGGCACACGCATTCGCTTGTCATTCTCGATAATCGTGAACTTGATAGGCAATGCTTGGCGCAATGCATGGCTGCCGAAAAGGCGGATTTGGAGATTCTGGCATTTGGATCAATTGAGGAGTGGAAGCAGAAGCGCGACGAACATCCTCCGCTTTCGGCAATCCTCTTGAACGTCGGCGGCAAAAAGATCGATGAACCGGCCGTTTCGGAGCAAATCCGCAAGCTTGCGTCAGAATTTACATCGACGCCACTCATCGTATTGGCTGATAGCGACGATTTCGGCCAAATCGTCAGGGCCCTTGAGTACGGAGCCAAAGGGTTCATACCCGCCTCAGTCAGCGTCAGTGTCTGTATGGAGCTGATCGCGCTGTCAGTGGCAGGAGGAATTTTTGTGCCTGCAAGCGCCCTGTTCGCCATGCGTCACTTGCTGGACTCGAGCAATTCGACCGCCCGCCCGCTCTCCGGCATATTCACGGATCGTCAGGTCGAAGTCGTGGAGGCGCTCCGACGCGGAAAGGCGAACAAAATTATCGCTTATGAGCTCAATCTGCGAGAAAGCACGGTAAAGGTGCACGTTCGCAATATTATGAAGAAGGTCAAAGCGACGAATAGGACGGAAGTCGTGTTCAAGCTCAACGACCTGTTCCAGACCAGTATTCCGGCATGAGCGTGAGTAAGGTGTTGTACTGATCGTTGTTGGGGTATAACTTTTCGTATCTTGTAACCATGTCTTGCTCAAATCACCCGGTGGCGCGAATGCGTCACCGGGTCTTTTGATACCGGGGGGCCTTCCATCGCGTCCCCCCGCGATCTTGGCGCGATCTTGGCATGAGTAGCGATCGAGCGCTCAACCACCCGACTGTCGTTTGCGTACTTGCGGAGACCTGGGTCGGACCTCCCTATTCATCCTGCAACTCGTCGCCCGATAGAATTCAAGGCGCACCAGTACTTTGGGCCGATTGTTTGCTTGCAGACCAACTTGATCCAGGGCAATGAATTTCGCACCTCGGGAGAAACCTCGAGAGCAAAACGCTGAATAGCCGCGGCTGTGGGAACATCGAAATTATTAAATGCCATGCCCGCCAGCCGAAGCGCCTCTTTGCCGAGATCCCTGGTAAGAAAACGTCTTAATTTCTCATCTTTCCTGAGGCTTTCAGCGCCTTGGCGAAATAGAATATCGAAAGCCTGTTTTCGTTGCCGGAGGTCGGGAAGGATACTTTGGCCATAGTATTGTAGCGACATGTTCGAAGCATGTCTGCGGTATACTGCCTGGTCTTCGTTGATGTAGCCCACTCCGGCATGTGATGCGAGCCG
The DNA here is from genome assembly GCF_025152745.1 of Rhizobium sp. WSM4643. Lineage (NCBI taxonomy): Bacteria > Pseudomonadati > Pseudomonadota > Alphaproteobacteria > Hyphomicrobiales > Rhizobiaceae > Rhizobium > Rhizobium sp. WSM4643. The sequence goes on from NZ_CP104042.1 coordinate 241,159, forward strand.
CAGCCACATCTCCATATCGCCGGCATGCGGCAGTTCCATATGATAGCCGCCGACCTGTTTTTGCAGTGTCGTTCTCACGACGGCCGTCGGTGTCGGAACCAGGTTGTTTGCTCCACTCAACCGTATGAACTGCGGACCGGACAAGACCTGCATAGGAGGCACACAATTGTCGCCGAGAGGATCGACGCGCTTACTGACGCCACTCGGTTCAGCTATGAGCGCGTTCCCGAACGTAAATCCCACATGCGGATGATTGCGCATCAGCTCGGAAGCGCGCCCTAGCGCGCCAGGCAAGAGATAATCATCCGCAGAGAGAAGCAGGAATAGGTCGCCGCCCGCCCACTCGATTCCCCCATTATAGGTGGCGATGTGGCCCTTGTTTGCCGCGTGCCGCCGATAGGTGACCCGTTTGTCCCTGGATGCCAGGGCCGTTCCGACTTCCGGCGTATTGTCTGGCGAGCAGTCATCCAGAATAAGCACGCGCACATCGACGCCTGCTTGTGAAAGAACACTACCAACGCATTCCTCGAGGAAATGAGCGTAGTTGTAGCAGGGAATGACGACATCAACGCGTTGCAACCTTGTTCCTCCGCAGGCAATCGTTTCGTTCGGAGCATTTCATGGAACCCGAACTCGGCTTCGTTTCGCTCTTAAGCGTTCCTCGCTCCGCGATTCACTGGCGCGGCGTCGATGCATGCGCTCGCATAGCCGATTTCGCGCAGGACCATGCCGCTCTCAACAAGGCGGATCGGGCAAGCAGCCGCGAGCCTGCACGCTTAAGGCCACTCTGAACGCGCGCCCAACGGCTAAGCGCAAAACGGGTCCGGGACCGAAACGTATCGTAAAAGGCGACGTTAGGGCTCAAGCTTCCTGATTTCCAGGGCTTCACGTTGGTCACGAAATGAACGATCGCGACCTTCTGGTCGAGCGCGATGCGGGTGATCGCCTGCGTTGGTTCGAACTGAAAATTCCAGGCACGGTCCAGGATCTTCCACTTTCCGTCGCAAGCAAAGTTAAGAGCGTCCTGATCCGAATATTCCGTCGTCGGAAAGCGGTCGAGATAGTCCAGAGATCGTTCCGATATTCGCTCGTTTCGCCATTTTTCAAGGTCGATAAGGAGAATGCCGGCGTTGAAATAACGTTCGACCCGAGGGCCGCCGGTTGCACCTGGTCCGTTGCGCATGACATTGTCCAGCCAGTAATCCGGCACGGCGCCGATCACTGCCTCGCCGAGATCGATATTCCACAGCTGTTCAAGCGCAGTCAGGACCAGGATGTCGCCATCCAGATACAGAGCCCGATTGCAGGTCTGCGGAAGGAACTGCGGCAAAAGGAGTCTCGCGAAGGTCATCCTCGAAACGCCGGGGCGAGTGGAAAATCCGCTTGCGAAGGACAATGTGGCGATGGGATGCCACTGGATGACCGCAGAATTTGCGGGCAGAGAATCAAAGATCAGTCGCTTTGTTTCTTCGCCTATTCCCTCGTGAACGACATGGATGTTCAAGGGCCATGCGCTTCGGTTATTCTCGGCGACCGATCTAAGAGCGGTCGCCAAGGGAACGGCGTAGGCCGCATCGACCGCAAAGACGATGGGCCCCAACCGCTGTGTTGCACCCGCAAGGGCGGCTCCTGTTCGTATGCTATGCACATTCATGTTTCCCGGCACTATCCCATCGAAAGACATCAGCTTCGACTTGCAATGATCGACGTTGCAGTTCACGGCCCGATTGATACGGCTTCCTGAGCGGGAAGGCCGACGGCCGGGCTAGGCAGATAGGTGTAGGCCGTTCGCGAGGACTGGACACCAAGCGTGCTCTTGACTCCGCCAGAAAGCTTCCACTCGAAATACGCGATCGTTTTCTCGAGCCCCTGTCGCAGGTTCACTGTCGGCTGCCAGCCCAGGTCCTGCTTTGCGCGGCTGATGTCTGGCTTGCGCTGCGTCGGATCGTCAATCGGCAGAGGCTTGTAAACGATGCTTGATTTCGATCCCGTCATCTCGATGACCATTTCGGCCAGTTCCCGGACCTGGAATTCTCCCGGGTTACCGAGATTGATCGGACCCGTAACGCCAGCCGGCGCCCCCATCAGGCGGATGAAGCCCTCAATCAGATCGTCTACATAGCAGAAGGAGCGCGTTTGGGTGCCGTTGCCGAAGATGGTGATCGGCTCGTTTTGAAGCGCCTGAACGATGAAATTGGAGACGACGCGGCCGTCATTGGTCTGCATGCGCGGCCCGTAAGTATTGAAGATGCGGGCTACGCGGATTTCCACGCCATATTGACGATGGTAATCGAAGAACAATGTTTCGGCACACCGCTTGCCTTCGTCATAACATGCCCGCGGCCCTATGGGATTGACGCTGCCTCGATATTCCTCGGGCTGAGGGTGGACTGCCGGATCGCCATAAACTTCGCTCGTGGATGCCTGGAAGATCTTCGCCCTGGTGCGTTTTGCCAAGCCGAGCATATTGATGGCCCCGTGCACATTGGTCTTCACGGTCTGTACGGGGTCGTGCTGATAGTGGACCGGAGACGCCGGACAGGCGAGGTTGTAGATCTCGTCGACCTCCACATAGAGCGGGAAGGTAATGTCATGGCGGAGCACCTCAAAGCGAGGATCGTCAAGAAGATGCAGCACATTGTCGCGCGAACCGGTGTAGTAATTGTCCACGCAGAGGACGTCATTGCCCTCTCGCAAAAGCCTTTCGCATAGGAATGATCCTAGAAAGCCGGTACCGCCGGTTACCATAATTCGCTTTTGTCCGTGCATTGGTGTGCTCCGTTGTTGACGGTTGCCTCGCGAAAGCGAGGATGGTCAGTAGGCTCCCCTGCGCTTGAAGACCGCAGGGATTGTGCTGAGGAGAATCTGGCAGTCAAACCACAGCGACCGGTTGTCGATGTAGAACTCGTCGAGTTGCTGCTGCAGCTCGATATCCGCATTGCTTCGTTCGGATATTTGCCAAAGGCCCGTGAGCCCCGGCGTGACGGAACGGCGCTTGTTTCGAAATTCGCCGTCCATAGCCAGGAGGTGATATTCCGGGAACGGACGCGGCCCGACGATGGCCATCTGGCCGGCAATGATGTTTGCCAATTGCGGGAGCTCGTCGATGCTCGAAGAGCGCAGCATATGTCCTATAACCGGAAGGATGCGCGGATCGTCCTTGAGCTTGAAGTGGCTCAACCACTCGGCGCGCATCGTAGGATTGTCTCGGAACAGTGCTTCTAGGCGCTGTTCTGCATCTTGGTACATCGTCCTCAATTTCAGGACGTGCACCGGCTTGCCGGATCGCCCTTCCCTAGTATGCCGGAAAAAGACGGGACCTGGATCGATGGCATAGATTGCGGCCGCTGCAAACGCGATAAATGGCGCGACCACGATCATTGCAGGGATGGCGATTGCGAGATCGAGGATTCGGCGAACCGGATCCGAGTTGACCCAACTCCCACCGGTGGTGAGGCGAATACCGATCTCTCCGCCGACGTCCGCAGGTCGCAATCCGCTTACCTTGAGGCTCGGCGTGTCGGACAGCAAAATGACTTCGGCAAACTTCCGACGCAGCGCCGCCAAGTCGGGTACAAGCGAGCCTGTGTCACCCGCAATCACGGCAATGGATGGCACGCAATCGGGCAATGCCTCCAAAGTATCGGGGGAAAAGGGCTCCGGCCTGATGCCATACTGCCAGTGGTTCTTGAAATGGGCCACGAGAGCGGGAGTAAGGTTGCACCCCCCTATGACAACCGCACGCTCGCCCCACATTCCAAGTTTCCAGCACAGGCCTCGCGCCAGCCAATGCACAAATGGCTGAACAATCAGCCCGAGAGCGAGGAACCCAATAACGGCAAGCAGCAGTCGTTCCCCCTCGGGCAGGATAATTGCTCCGAATGCCGCCAGGACAGCCACCTTGGCGGCAGCTATGGTGCGCCGCCGTAGGTGTTCGTGGTCATGTAACCGATATCCAGGATAGAGGCCGGCCGATGCGTAGAGAACGATCGCAGCAAGCGCTGCGATCGAGAAGGTGCGCTCCACTATCGCGCCGTCCGAACCATTGGGGAGAAAGGACAGGAGAGCAAAATAGGCAATCAAATAGCTTGCGATGTCGCCGCCGATCAGGAAGGACGAGGTTGCAAACCGAGGAAGCCCACGCCGTAGTGCGACGGGCATATTCGGTCCTGCCCATACAAAGGCATCGGTGGGCTTAGCTGCTATGGGTGGCACGGAACCTGCCGGAATCGCCCGCGCCGTCATGTCATTTGATATGGCTGCTTTCGACGGGCCCGGTGTCATTGCTGGCGACGCAAATAAGGACATGATGGCTTTACACCTTTGCAGCTGCTGCTTTTGGCGCGCTTGATCCAAAAACCGCGTCTTCGATCGGAAACTTCCGAAGCCCCAGTCTCTGGAATGCCGTCAGTGAGATGAAGGTCGGCACGACGAGCGCATAGCGCCGCCATAGCCGTCGCGGCTCGCATAAAAGACGAAACGCCCATTCGAAGCCGCTTCTTTGAATGAACCTTGGAGCCTGCCGCTTGAGGCCGGCGTGGAAATCGAATGCGGCTCCGACACCGATGAGCATCGATGCTTCCAGACTATCGCGCATGCGCGCCATCCAGAGTTCCTGCTTGGGACTGCTCAGCCCGACCCAGATGATATCGGCGCCCGACCGATTAAGCCGGTCAGCAATATCCGTTTCCTCCTGCATCGACAGTTTGCGAAAAGGCGGCGCATAGGAGCCGACGATCCGTGCTTGCGGAAATTTTGCCAGAAGGCGCGCCTGCAGTTGTTCGAGCGTTTCGGCCGTTGCACCATAAAGGAAGTGGCGCAAGCCCTTAGAGCGGCCGGCATCGAAAACCGATAACATGAGATCCGGTCCATAGACCCTGTCGCTTTCGGCATGACCAGCACGCTTCAATGCCCAAACAAGCGGCATGCCGTCGGGGGTTACGAGGAACGCCCGGTTATGTATCGACCGGAGCTCGGGATCATCTTGACAGCGGACGATGCCGTGCGCGTCGCGAACGCACACATATTCCTTCCTGCCGTCTTCGATCGCATTTTGAATAAATCCAGTCGCGCTTTTGAGATTGACTGCCGAAACGCGAACACCAAGGACATTCGTCCATTCAAAGGAACCCTTTGGATGAAGAACTGAAGTTTGGCTGCTGCCTGCTGGTTGCTTTCCCATGACCTACGCTTTCGCGATCGAAACTATCATCAGAATATCCCGGCAGGCCGATTGCCTCCATACTTGCAGCTCCAGCTATTGGACGTAGACGAGATTTCATATTTACGTCTTATGCCACGATGACGTACAATATTCGAAGTAAGTCTATGTACCCTACAGCTTACCCTGTTGCTCTTTTTTGATGACCGTTGCCGCGAAATGGCGCTTCGACCCGCGCAGAGCCGCAGAAGCTATTCACTCTAGTGCGATCAAAGCTGGTGAGGTTCGAGCGCGAGCAAAGCCGGGGAGAGACATGGTCAACCCAATAGGCGAGATGAGGCCCCGGCTGGCGAACATTCAAAGTTGTCCGACAGAACCAACCGGCTGCGGAAAGATCCAAGTTCCAACGGCTATGTGTCATATGGTCATCAGGGAATTCCTGACAGCTGAGCAAGTGAAACGCTTGAGCCTGGCAGGATCTTCGAACGGATCTGGCCGCGGCTTCGCCTGGACGCTCAAAAGGCCTTCACCTTGACGCGATCGATCATTCGACGGCTCGGCAGAAGCCTCGCGCAGGATGCGAGTTGGGCAAGGGTTGGAATTTCGCTTTGAAATCGGCGCCACTCAGATGTGGTCACCGTTCCTGCCTGCGGCAGTTAGCAGCAGCGCGTGCACGCCATGATTGAAGGGATAAGTCGCCATAGCTGAGGACTTTATCGCAGCAGAACACCCTCGTCGCGACGCCTTTTGTTATTCGGGCGGCGTGACTACGCTTCCGGTGTCCTCCCCAGCCTTCTGAAGATCTCCTAGACTGCCAAATTCTCCCGGACGCATGATCTCCGGATGTACCCTGAAGCTCTTGTCATTCAAGTTGCCGCTGTAGCGGTTGCGCGCGAATTGCACAAATCCAAGCCCAAGATCGGGAGCGTTGACATACGCTACAACGCCGCTGTCACTGTCAACCGATACAACATTCTCCTCAATACGATTAGGGCGTGCCCATGGCGGACGCCAACCCCTGCCGGTACCGTCATCAACGCGAAAAGCCGCGCCTGATCCGTGTGTGATGACGTTGCCCGCTACCAGGTTGCTCCAACCGCCGTTGATACCAATCGCCGCGACGTTGCCCGAGAGCGTATTTCCCTCGATACGCAGCCCGCTCGCCTTCCCATCCGTATAGATCGCCCAGCTGATAGGCGACGGCCATTCGCTGGTGTCCTCATATCCGGGAGGCCAGAACGTCCCATCGACCCTGTTCATAAGATGACCGGTCCCGGTCACCAGATTGGAGCGGATGGTGCTGTTGAGAGGATCTGCCTGCTCGCCCATCATCTTGATGGCGCCGCCATCTGCGGTCTGCTGATTGGCGTTACGGATCTCGTTATGCTCGATGACAGCGTTATAGACGGCGTCGTTAGAACCCCATAGCGAACCGCCGGCGATTCCGAACTGCGCCGTGTTTTCGATCAGGTTGTCGGCGATCCTGACATTGTCAGCCGCCTGGAACCATATTCCTGCGGTTTCAATGTAAACCTTTCCGATGTCATGGATATGGTTTGAAAGGATCCTGGAGCCGCTCGACTTGCCGAACGTGCCATAATTTGTGCCGACGTAAATCCCGTTGCCAGCGACGTCCGCAACCACATTGCCGGCAATCAACGCATCCTTGCTTTCCGTCACATGGACCCCGACGCCGACATTTTCGATGCTGTTGCCGAGAATCTTGACGCCATCAGCGTGTTCGATCCGTATGGCGCCAAAACCTCTGGTTTCCGTATAGAACTTGCCGCTGCCTTCAGGAGCTCCGTCTCTAAACTCGAGCCCTGATATGACCATCCTATCGGCCCCATCCAATTTGAAGAATGTCGGCAGAATGCCAGCAACGACGACGGAATTGGGTAACGACTGATCGACAGGGATATACTGAAGCTGGCCCGCGACAAGGTCATACCACCACTCTCCGGGAGCATCGAGCAAGCCCTTGGCTCCGGTTAGGAAATAGCGGCTGCCTTCTGCGGTAAAGAAATAGCCTGTGCCTTTCGTATGCACAGTCCGGCCTGCGCCATCGATGGATACAACTGGGAGCGTGTCATTGCCCCACTGGCTTCCCGGTTGAAACCCCCCGACGATGTCCACGACCAGCCCACTTGTATCAGCCATTGCCGGAAGATCGCCGGCATGGAAACAAAAGCGCGTGTTTCCTTCCCACAGGTCGATGGCAGGCTCGCACTTTGCGGCAAACAACCATCCCTTGCGTGGATCGCCATCAGCGGGAGCATTGGGATATCGTGCCCGAGTTTGGCGTTTCCCATTGACGAAAAGGTCACCGACCCCTTCATCCGGTGGCAATTTCAGCGGCGCCGTCCAGCGACCATCGGCCTGCTGCGCCCAGTTACGCACGCGCAGCCCCCCATGCAAAATCGGCGCTTCATTGCACCTTGCCGTGAGCATCAAGCCCGTATCGCGGGAGTCAAAGACGATCGGCTGAGTAAGGTAGTAATCGCCTTTACCCAGCGCGATTGTGTTGGTGCCGCCCTTCTCACGGGCAGCATCACGGGCTCTTTCAATGCTGGCGAAAGGACCGTCGCCGCCCTGCTGATTTGCTGTCGGAAGGAGGCCACTCCAGGTGTCTTTGCCATCGGGAGAAACGTAGAATATCGTCCGCGCCCCAGCGCTGCTGCTCAATATGTCGCTTAAAGAAGTCCCATTCAACTTGGCTGAGAAAGTCGCGGGAGCTTCCGCACAAGTCGCCTCCCTGACGAGCATCTGCAAGCGCTCAGGCGCATCTATCTCTGTCCCGACTGGAGCCGGATTGCCGGACTGCGGATAGAGCATGACAGGCAAAATGCTCAGGATCAGTCCAAAATGCCGCCTCATGATATCTGCGACCCGCTCGCAAGGCCACGCGAGGGCGCCTGCCAAGGTGGCGAACGGCTGAGCGAAACGACGGGCGCGTACAGCGAAAACATGATGATGGCTGCTGTAAACAGGATGAAGATGGCGTCATTCTGAACGAAAAAAATACTCTCGGTCAGATTCATCACCAGAATCATGATTGTAAGGACGTTAAGCCAGAGCCACCCGTACTGCGTATCGTGACAGTGAAGGACCGCACCCCGGCGGATTGCCTGGGGAAGCATCAGAACAAACGGAATCATTCCCATTATTCCAAAGCTTAACAAGATATCGCGATATCCATTATGCGCATGGGGCGCCGGCCATCCGAGCTTTAACCACATGTGCGTCGCTTCTGGGTTCGCGGTTGTCCAGAAAGCCTGGTAGCCATAACCAAGAAACCAACGATCGGATATTTCGCGATCAACCAGTTCCCACAATGGCACCCGACCGGTCAGAGTCGCGTCCTTGCCGAGCGCTTCAAGGGCCGGAACCAGGAATTCGTGAAGCGAAATCAGAATGCCGAGAGCTAGCTGAATAAAAAACAGGACGATGACGACGCGGCCAATGCTGCTGCTTCTTTGCAGGAGGGAATAAAAGCCGATCAGGCAATACGCCACTGACGTTGCAATGATCGCGGTCATTGATCCAGAGCTTGCAAGACAGACCATACCCGCGGCCAATACGATGAACGCGGTTCGCCGCAGGCCAAGCCTCCCGTCTATCAGCACGGCCGTCGCGACCAGGATCGTCAGAGCCGCATACCAGCCCAGGACGTTCTTGTGAATGAAGACGCCCCGCATAGCACCATCCGGCATACTGGCGAGGGCTGGTGACACCAAGGAGATAGCCACACTGAGGACGCTGCAGGTTCCCAGGGTCACGAATAACAGGAACAGCAGCTGCCTTGGCGTGAACCGTATCGCCAGAACGTAGGAAAGAAGTACGCAAAACAAGAGGCCAATTGCGCGCCTCAAGGTCGTTTGAGGTGCTATTGACCACAGGGTAGACAAAAACGGCAAAACAAGGATCAGGGGAACAAGCAGATTTCGCCTGAGCGCCGTTAGAAATTGCGGAAAATTGCGTATCAGGATCACGATTGTAAATGCATACACAGGAAAGCAAGGAAGACGCAGTATGGATTTGGCAGATTCGCTGAGCGTTCCGTCCGCATCTGACAGGATGAGGGGCAGAAAGGCGCCTGCCTGAAAGAATAGGGATATACCGGCGCCCCAGCATTCTATGGCCCGCCAACTGATAGTAGGTCCGCTGGCAGTTCCGAGGCTATATACTCTCATTATCCGTCCCGACTGACTTGAAAAGACGAGCGATTGTTGATCGCCGCAGATCAAAAAAACAGGTGTCGGCCTTCGTGCTGCACTGCTCTCAAGCAATCATCTAGCCACATCCGCAGTCAACCTGTCCTAGCGAAGGGCGGGCTACGCCTAATGCACCTTCGCTCCACCCAAAGACGGTGTTGTGCGTAAGCTTTCAGCCGGCATTTACCCAAAAGGCGGGTCTTCATGTCCGCCGATTGCCCATAAGAGCAGATGTTGCGCATGTCCGTTCACCGCTACCGTGGCGATGAGTGTCTTGTAAGCGTGGTGGGTAAGCCGCGGTTCCACTGGAATGAGGCAACAATTCTGACAGAGGCTCTCTCTGCAGTCGAAGCCTGGAAGGTTTAGGATTACTATGTTTCTGCGTCACGATCCTAGTTCTCTATGCAAGACGACGGGCGCTCTCCTCGTCGTGGCGATCTTATCGGCTCTGCGCGAGATGCTGTTCGGCCGACAAGGTCTTTTGGATATCACCGTCACCGAGGCTCCGAACCTCGATGGCTGCGTAGAGGTCGACGTCCTAAGCAACTCTGCGCTGCTGTACAGCGGTGCATCGCCGCAACTCGCCTGAGAGCGCGTCATGGAGCGGCCGGCCCTCAGTGTCCTCATCAATAATTACAACTACGCTCGCTTCGTTGGGCGGGCGATAGACAGCGTGTTGAGCCAAGACGCGCGCAACGTCGAGATAATCGTCGTCGATGACGGCTCCACCGACCAATCGCGGTCCGTTCTGGAAGCGTATGACAGCCGAGTGAAGGTGATCTTTCAGGAGAACGCAGGACAGGCCGCTGCGATCAATACCGCTGTGGGATTAAGCATGGGCGAGATCCTCTGTTTTCTGGATGCCGACGACTGGTGGGCGCCGGGCAAGCTGTCGGCGACGGCTGCAGCGTTCCGCGCAAACCCTCAAGCATCGCTCGTCTATCACCGACTGCAGCCAACGCTTGTCGATGGCACGCCGACTTCCAAGCCGATCCCTCGAAGCCTGTGTTCGGGCGCTTTGTCGCCGCTACTCACCAGATCGGCGGGTTGGTGGCCTTTTCCGATGACGTCAGCCATCGCGGTACGACGTAGCGCGTGGAATGCTGCGGGCAGCATTCCCGAACAATTCCGCATATCAGCCGACGCCTGGCTCGTGGGGATCTATCCGTTTCTGGGGGACGTCATTGCCATGCCGGATGCGCTTGGATTCTACCGCATCCACAATAACAACTGGTATCGCGCGACCGAGGATGCGACCACGCTAAGGAGGCGGATGACGCACTGGCAGCATACCGTCGAAGCAACGAACCTGTTTCTCTCAGCCCATAAGCTACCGGCAAGACTACATCTGACGGATCACTATCCCTATCGCATCGCGTCGGCAAAGCTGCAGGGAGCTGATGCACGCACCCGGTTCAAGCTTGCCCTCGAAGGTCTCTTCTTTGCCGGCGAACCGAACCTGCTCAGGCGGACGCGCGATAGTTTGCGCTCGGCGCGCGGCCTGTCACGGCTCGGTCTGGACGTCGGCTTGTCGGAGGCGGCGAAATGAAGGCGCTGCTATTGGTTTCCGAACTGGAAGACTATACCATCTCATTTGCCAGCGGCGTTGCCCAACACCTGAACGTTGTGCTTGCCGTACCGCGCCGGCGCTATGCACATCTTGCCTCTTCCATCGATCCGGCTGTCGATCTGCACCTTCTGGACTGGCCGAGACACCGTTCTCTCTCCAATCCCTGGTTTCTGTACCAGCTTACGCGTCTGATCCGGCGGGAACGGCCGAACCTCATTCATCTCCTCAGCAATTCTACACTTTGGCTGAACCTCGCCGTGCCGTTCTGGCGCCCGATCCCGCTTGTGACGACCATTCATGACGTGGAAATCCATCCCGGCGATTCCGATACGCGTACGCTGCCCGGCTGGGCCCCCGAATTGATGGTGAAGCAATCCGGACATCTTGTCGTCCATGGCGAGGGACTGAAGCGGCTGGTCCTTAATCGATATGCAAAATCGGCGGACTGTGTCCATGTCCTGTCGCATCCCTCCATCCTTCGCTATGCGGAGCTCGCCCGGCGACAGAAGATGACGCCGCGCGAAGCGGATGGAACTATACGCGTCCTGCTCTTCGGACGGATTTTTGCCTATAAGGGCCTCGAACATCTGGTCCGGGCCGAGGCGATGCTCAAGGACGTACTTCCCAACCTGCGCATCACGGTCGCAGGCCGTGGCGACGATCCGCTGATCTTCCAGCCGCTCATGGGGGATGCCGGCCGCTACGACATTCGCAATCGTTTTATCGAGGATGCAGAGGTCGCCCAGCTTTTCCTGGACACCGACATCGTCGTGCTTCCTTATACGGAAGCATCCCAAAGCGGTGTGCTCAACCTTGCCGCCGCATTTGGCAAGCCGGTCATCGTTACGGATGTCGGCGAGTTGCGGGGCACCGTTCAGCCCAACGGGTTGGGAATGGTGGTCCCTCCCGGAGATGCCAACGAGCTCGCGGCAGCAATCAGGACATTGGCAGACAGCGGCGAGCTTAGAAACAATTTCGGTGCCAATGCGCTCGAATGGGCCAAAGGACCCAATTCGCCTGAACGGGTCGGCGCCCAGGCCGCGGCCGTTTATCGGGAGGTGGTCGGGTCATGCTGACGGAGGCCCTCACGGACAGAAGTCGAATGGCAGCACGGAGCGCGGCTAGCGTCCGCCACTATGTTCCGGGCGGCTACGAGAACGGCGGCGGCATTGGCAGGCTGGTCGGCTATATAACAGAGACAGCGAAAGAGACCGGCACGAAACACTTCGTCACCGATACCAGAGGGGCTCGATGGTCTAAGGTGACGTCGCCCGCACGCCTGCTCGGCGCCATCCTGACGATGGCAAAGGACCGGATTGTCGCGCCAGGCCGCATTCACCATTTCCATATCGCTGGCCGCGGCAGCACCTACCGAAAACTGATCCTGAGCGAGGCTGCCCGTTTGTTCGGGTGCTGCCACATATTGCACCTGCACGACTACGACTACGCCGGCGACTTTGCGAAACGCACGCCGCGCCAACAACGGCTCATACGTCGGATGTTTCAGAATGCCGATCGCGTTGTGGCGCTCGGCCGGCGTGATTGCATGACGCTGACGACACTTTTGGGCGTAGACGAGCGCCGCACGGTCGTTGCCCATAATTGCGTCCCCGATCCTGGGGCGCACAATATTCGCGTCGGTCAGGTCCCGTTGATCGTATTCCTTGGCCGGTTGAGCGAACGCAAGGGGGTCACGGAGCTTCTGTTGGCCCTGAGCCACCCAGTCATGAAAGAACTCCGGTGGCGGGCCGTACTGGCAGGCGACGGACCTGTCGAGGATTATCGCCGTCAGGCTGACGCCATGGCGCTTTCAAATCTGGTAGAGATGCCCGGCTGGCTTGACGCCGGTGAGGCGCGAGCCCTGTGTGCGCGTGCAGATATCCTGGTCTTGCCTTCGCACGCCGAAGGTCTGGCAATGGCCGTGCTCGAAGGGCTGTCCCACGGCCTCGCCGTCGTCACCACGCGTGTCGGGGCGCATGACGAAGTCATTACCGATGGCGAAACCGGGCTCTTCGTCCCAGTCGGAGATCAGGATGCCTTGGCTGCAGCCCTGGCGAAGCTGGTGTCCGATCCAGAGATCTGCATCCGCCTTTCGGTCCAGGGGCGCGCACATTATCTAAACCACTTCAGCATGACGGCCTATATGCGGTCGCTCGAGAAACTTTACGAAGCCGTTTCCGCGAAACCTCAAGCAATGGTTGGCGCACGATGACGATTTCCACTGTTCCGCCGGACCGCAACCTTCCGATCTCACAGATGCGCTACGATCCTCGCTTTCAGGTGGAGACCAAGGCGGACAACTTCGATCTGGCAGCCGCCTTCCGTCTCATCCGGCGAAGAGCGATCATGATCATCGCGATAACCGCGCTTCTGATGGCGCCCACGGTGATTATTATCTCTGGGTTGAAGCCCGCCTATCAGGCCTGGGCCCGATTAATTATCCACCAGCCTCTCGCAACATCACTTGGTGCCGACGATAGCCACAGTGATCTACTTGACGCGAAATCGGAGACTGAGCGGCTTCTATCCAGAAGCATCGCAGAGCGGGTCGTCCACGAACTGCGGTTCAACCTGCGGCCGGAATTCAATCCAGCGCTGCGCGAGATCTCGTTCATTGACAGGATCCGGGCAAAATTGCGCGGCCTGTTCGACACGGAAAAACCCACCTCGCCTGTACGGGACAACATCGACGCCATCATCCCGGAATATTTTAGGGCGCTCGGCGTCTGGCACGAAGACAAGAGTGACGTGATCCAGATCAGCTTCACGTCGAATGATCCTGAACTCGCAGCCGCGGTCCCGAACCGGATCATCAGCATCTACCTTGATGAACGGAAGGACAATCTCGGTGGCCGTCTGGATTCAGCGCAAAAATGGATCCGACAGCGCATCACCGAACAGCAGGCGCGCGCGGATGTTGCTCGCGACGCTGCTCGCAACTACCAAGAATCGATGGACGTCGTCTCGAAAGAGGATGCTCAGGATGAACGGATCAAGTCAATCATAGAAGTCACTGGCCGTGAAGGGAAAATCGAAGAAAGTCGGCTTGAAGTCAAGGCGACGATATCCACGTTGGAAGCAACGGATAACGCTTCGGTCGCTGCGGAGAATATTGCCGTCCCCGACAACATTGCCACAAAGCAACGCGATCTTCGCGCACAGGAGCAAGATCTCGGCCGCCTTCTTCAGACATATGACGGCAATGCCGAGGCCGTGGTGGACTTACGTGGGAAGATCAAGGAATCCCGTGCCGATCTCAACCTTGCGACCAAGCAATATCTCCAAACGATGCGCGCCAAGCTCGCCGCACTTGATCACGAAGCTCAGTCAATACAATCCATCTTGGCTGAAGCTCATGAAAAACGCACACGCGATGCCATGGTGCAGACGGAATTGACGCGACTGCAACATATCGCCGACTTGGAACAAACGGCACTCGACAAACTTGAGGATCAGCGCCGTGACCTTGCCGCGAAGGCCATGCTGCCGGGGGCGGAATTGGAAGTTTTATCGCCGGCTTCAGTACCGATCGCGTCACAGGGACGTGGACGGCTTTTCTATCTGGTGGGTGCGCTCCTGGCTGCAATCTCGGGAGCCGTAACGGCTGCTTTCGTGATCGAAATGTCGGACCGGACGGTCCGGAGTTTCGACCAAATGGCTGCAATGGCGCGCACGATCCCGGCTGGACTTATCCCGCGTCTAGCGCGGTGGGAAAATTCGAAAACGATGTTCGAACATATGCCGGTCCCGATGTTTGACGAAGCAATCCGTACCGTGGTGCTTTCACTCAAACAGTCCAATGGCGGCAAATTACCGAACAGTATCGTCGTTACCTCGGCCCACAGCGGGGAAGGCAAGTCGCTTGTCGCGAGATCGCTGGCTATCGAACTTGCCGCCGCCGCAATTCCGGTGCTGCTGGTCGATGGCGATCTTCGGCGGGGAAGACTCAATTCGTTTTTCAGGTCGGGGTTAATGTACGGACTGAACGAATTCCTGACTGGTCAGGCCGATATCCGAGACATCGTCTACCGCCATCCAAGCGGTATCGACTTCATTCCATCTGGAAGATTCAGTCTCCAGCGGCGCACCCGTTCGAACGGCCTGGCAGAAATCATTGAGATGGCGGGCGCGGCCGGCCAGATTGTCATCTTCGACAGCGCGCCTGTGCTCGCCTCGACAGATACCGTGCATTTGACTGCCCTGGCGGAAAGAACATTGGCGGTCGTTAGATGGGGAAAGACGAGCCGCCGCGCGGTCGAGTTCAGCCTGCAGCAAATGAAAAGCTCGCGAAATTCGGAAATTGTTGTCGCGATCAACAATGTAAACCCCAAAAGGCACGCGTTGTATAATTTCAGCGACTCGGAACTGTTTT
This sequence comes from Rhizobium sp. WSM4643, assembly GCF_025152745.1. Classification (NCBI taxonomy): domain Bacteria; kingdom Pseudomonadati; phylum Pseudomonadota; class Alphaproteobacteria; order Hyphomicrobiales; family Rhizobiaceae; genus Rhizobium; species Rhizobium sp. WSM4643. The sequence goes on from NZ_CP104042.1 coordinate 256,476, forward strand.
CGAAATCCCTCATGAAATACTACAGGTTAAAATCATGAATACTTCTGTATAAGGCGCAAGCGCTCAATCTTACGAAATTGTACGTACTAAACATCATAATATGCTTCTGCATTAGTATTCGAGTTGGAGGGCAATCATGGATACGGGAATGACAAAGAACCGAAAAGTCGCGCTGATTACGGGTATAACAGGTCAGGACGGTGCGTATTTGGCCGAATTGCTCCTGGAGAAGGGCTACATTGTTCACGGCCTCAAGCGACGCTCATCATCCTTCAACACCAGTCGCATCGAACATCTCTACGAGGATCCCCATGTTGAGAATCCGCGCTTTATTTTGCATTTCGGGGACATGACAGATTCTACGAATCTCATCCGTGTCATTCAGGAAACGCAGCCGGACGAGATCTACAATCTCGCCGCACAGAGCCACGTTCAAGTCTCTTTCGAGACGCCGGAATATACAGCCAACGCAGATGGAACCGGAACCCTTCGGCTACTTGAAGCAATTCGCCTCCTGGGGCTGACCGGGAAGACCCGCTTCTATCAAGCGTCCACCTCAGAGCTCTACGGCAAAGTCCAGGAAGTCCCGCAGAGCGAAACGACGCCGTTCTACCCTCGATCACCCTACGCGGTGGCCAAGCTCTATGCCTATTGGATAGTGGTTAATTACCGCGAGGCATATGGCATGCACGCCTCGAACGGCATTTTGTTCAATCATGAAAGCCCGATCCGCGGCGAAACGTTCGTGACGCGTAAAATCACCCGGGCGGCGGCGGCGATCCATCTTGGGCTGCAGGAAAGGCTCTATCTCGGCAATTTGGATGCCAAACGCGACTGGGGACATGCACGAGAATATGTCCGCGGCATGTGGCTGATGCTGCAACAGGACGAACCGGAGGACTATGTCCTTGCGACCGGCGAAACGCACTCGGTTCGTTCCTTTGTTGACAAGGCCTTTGCCAAGGTGGGCATGGCAATTGATTGGCGCGGGAACGGGGTTGAGGAAAAGGGATATGATAAGATATCCGGTCAGTGTGTGGTGGAGATCGATCCAGCTTACTTCCGTCCAACTGAAGTCGATCTTCTGATTGGCGATCCGACGAAGGCGCACACGAAGCTTGGCTGGAAACATGAGACCAGTCTTGATCAGCTGGTTGCGGAGATGGTTCGCGAGGATCTGAAAGTCATGGCACGAAATGTTCCGTCGGTCGGTGTAACCAAAGGTTTTGCCCATGCCTGAGGTGATCTACAGCCTTGCCGGAAAAAGGGTCTATGTCGCGGGTCACCGCGGCATGGTGGGCTCTGCGATCGTGCGGCGTCTCGCTTCCGAGGGCTGCGAGATTTTGACGGCCACCCGCGCCGAGGTCGATCTCAGACGGCAGGACCAGGTGGAGGCCTGGATGAGTAAGAATCGTCCCGACGCCGTCTTCCTGGCTGCTGCGAGGGTCGGCGGTATTCTGGCGAACGCTACCTGTCCGGCCGACTTCCTTTACGACAACTTGATTCTGCAAACGAACGTCATCCACGCAGCCCATAGAGCTCACGTCGAAAAACTGATGTTTCTGGGCTCGTCCTGCATCTATCCGAAATTCGCCGATCAGCCGATCGTCGAGGACTCACTTCTGACTGGATCGCTTGAGCCCACGAATGAATGGTATGCAATCGCCAAAATTGCCGGATTAAAGCTCTGCCATGCCTATCGCAAACAGCACGGTAGAGATTTCATCTCGGCCATGCCTACCAATCTTTATGGTCCAGGGGATAATTTTGACCTCGGGTCGAGCCATGTCATGCCGGCGCTCATACGCAAGGCGCATGAGGCCAAGATCAACCAGCAGCAAGAGATATGCATCTGGGGGACTGGCACGCCGCGGCGCGAATTCCTGCATGTTGACGATTGCGCCGACGCCTGCCTCCATCTCATGAAGACCTATTCCGCCGAAAGTCATGTGAACGTAGGTTCGGGCGAAGACATTACCATCCTGGATTTGGGATACCTCGTCTCCAAGGTCGTGGGTTTCGAAGGCAAGATCACGCGTGACCTCACCAAGCCAGATGGCACGCCACGTAAACTCTTGAGCGTCGGCAAGCTTCGCACTCTCGGCTGGTCGCCTAAGATAGGTCTGAAGGACGGTATCGCGGACGCCTACCGCTCCTTCCTTGATGGGCATTATCTCGAACGCAGCAACAGGGCTTTGCCGGGCGACTTGATCGGTCAAAGCGATATTCCGGCCATCCATCAGACCGTGCATCCTAGGTGTTTAGTCCCTGCATTTGATGGACGGGGTTGATGATGAAACGATCCTGCTCGGAAGTCCACCTTTTGCAGATGAATTCGTAGGGGGTGAGAGTCCCTTTAGTGTCTTGAGCCTGCGCCCAAAATTGTAGGCTTCGATGAAGTCGGCGAGATGCTTTTTCAGTTGTGCGTGATCGTCGTGGTGGAGGCGCTTGACAGTGGGTTCCTTGATCGTTCGGTTCATCCGCTCGACCTGCCCATTGGTCCATGCGTGCTTAACTTTGTCAGGCGATGCTCGATCTCGTATTCCTCACAGGCCCGGTCGAGGATGTGCTGGAAAGCATTTTGGTCACACGCCCGGTTGGTGAACTGGATGCCGTTATCGGTCAGGATAGTATGAATGGTGTAGGGCACCGCCGCGATCAGGTTGCGCAGGAACTGGGCGGCATTCATCTTGCCGGCTTTGGATAGAGATCGGCGAAGACGAACTTGGTTGTTCGGTCAAAATCTCCATCGTCATCAAACCCGGGGAGAGTGACATTCCAACTTTGCAGAAACAGGACACTTCAACTTTGCGGTTACATGAAATTGCAGCATATGCCATATTTATGGAACTAGGTTGTTCCCCCGACAATGCGGTATGCATGGCGGTTTGCCTGGTAGGAAGTGCGGGCGATCACAATTCTTTTTCAATCAACAGAAACAAAACGAAGCCGACGGTGACGCCGCTGTGAAGTGACGCGGAACGTCGGCATCTGCCCGACCTGTGGTGGCGCATCGTTCCTGAAGGCGGCCGACAGGGTGGTCCAGGTGTTGGAGCACGTGCCGGGGTCGGTTAAGATTGTCCGCCATGTCGAAAAGCGCATGATCTGCAGGGATGGCGATACGACGGTAGCTGGCGAGATGCCGATCCTGCCGATCGAGCGCGGCAAACCCGGGCCGGGACTGCCCGCCCATATCATGATCGCTAAATTCGACGATCACATTCCCCTCTATCGCTTATCCGAGATGTACGAGCGGTTAGGGATAGACATCTCGCGATCCGTAATGGCTGACTGGGTCGGTCGCGCATCCAGTCTGCTAGCTCCTCTCGTCTCGGCTACTAGGGCCCATAGTGCCTCCCTCCATTCTAACGAAAATAATGCACCATCAAATGCCGGGACTAAACACCCAGAGCTTTTTCGATCCGCCAACCGGAATCGCCAACTCGGAAATCCGCGCAAACCTTTCAGCGGGCTGGATAATGCGTCACTAATTAGACGCTGCCTGAGTTCTTTGCCAACAGCAGAAAAAACAAAACGTTAAGGTGGCGCGATAGGCCAAAATATATCAAAAAAAATATCAATGTTATGTGTTGATATATCGCGGAGCGCCGTCTAGATCTGGTCAACAAGCGGCACGGGGGTCTACCCCGGTCAGCGACGGGAGGCTTAGGTGAACCGACGTGACAACATGCACCCAGACAAAATCAGATCCGACAGGCCAGAGATGAAGATCGCCCTCCTAGATGGAGAACGTGACAGCTTCCTCTTGCCCCATTCCGTTGAACTCAGCGGCGAGAGAGTGCGATAGCGGCCAGCTGCGGCCGCGGCTGTTATAAAGGTCCCGAATCTCGCCTGGGTTAAAACGCGTGCCGATATGGTGAGGCCAATTAATTCGGCCTTGAATCGGAACGCCGCCCGATATCAATGAATAAGCTCCTGTAGGGTCCCCGAAGGACATCGACAGAGGAAAACCATCAAATGCGGTGTTGCAAGAACGCGCCCCCACAGCGTGGGGCTGACACAAACTTTTCTACTGAACCAGAACCTGCAAAGGCCGATATTGCCTACGATGCTATTCGACGAATTCTCCACAATAACGGCCGTGTGCCGGGGCAACATCTCAGGGAACAGGATCTGGCGTCTAATCTTGATCTTGGTCGAACACCAATTCGCGAAGCACTTCAGCGACTAGCAGCTGAAGGGAAGATCCAATACATCCCTCAGAAGGGCTTTTTCACCAGGCCGATGTTGGAGGGTACTCTGTTAGATTTTTATGTTGTTGGAAGTGAGACGCTAATCTCGGCGTTGAATCGAAAGCGGCCGCAGATCCCAGAGAGCTGGGCCGTGGCAGATAAATTGTCCCCCGACGAACTCGCCCTAACGGCAGAAGCGATATTTACTAGAATCGCCGAAGAAGCATCGAATTGCGAGGCATGTAAAATCGTTCAACGATTCTGTTTTTGCACTCACCCTCTACGAATGGAAATAACTGCGTCGGAACTTAGGCCCGCATTTGTCGAAAGCCTCGAGAAATTAATTGCCGCAATGTCTGAACTAGGCGCCGCGACAAACTTGGTGGAGTCCGCGTTGATGAACCACCTTGACCTAGAACGCGATGCCGTCCCAAGGGTCGTACAAGAGGTGAACGAACGTGGGTTAACAGGGCTTCCTGGGCACGCGAAAAGCTTGTGATATCGCCGTAATCTGAAGCACTCGGCTCGAGCATTTAAAGCCTATGTCGGAATAAATGCCCGCATCATTGCGTTACTAATAGGATCGACACTATTGGGCTAGTCGGATTCTTCCGGTTCCCCGAACTCCGCGATAGATAATAAAATGATTGGCACGCGCTGGATGTTTAGACCTGGCATTAGATAGAGCGAATCTGGTGAAGCGCTCGGGTTATGAAGCCCATGCTTTGCAAATGAACTCGTAGTGTGTGGAGGCCTTGAGAGGCTTGAGTCTGCGGCGAACAGGTACCCCATTGACATGGTAGTTAATGGCAGGAACAGCGCGGCGAACTTCAACATGTGGCCCGGTGATCCAATGGTTAACATGCCTCCCGCAGCAGGTCGACGCTATCGACGAGGACGACCTTGCCTCTGACTTCGACCCCCGACGGGGCGAGCGCCGCAAACGCGCGGGAAAGGGCTTCCGGCGCCAGTCCCAGTTTGCCGGCCAGGATTCGCTTTCGGTAAGGAAGGCGGAACGTAACCCGCGAGGTGGCCGCCGAGGCGGGGCAGCGGCTCATAAGGTAGTTTGCCACCCGTTGCGCGGCTGTGAGCAAGCGGTCTCCGGCAATACAATCCATCGCGCCCAGCAGGTGCCTGCCCATGATGCGCATGACGTTCCTGTGTACGACCGGATGTTGGTCGGCGAACGCCTGCAACTCCGCAAGCGCAAACAGCGCGACCTCGGCCCCGTCGGCGGACCGCGCGCTATAAGCGTAGGAGCCGCCCCCCGCGAGTAGATATTCACCAAAGGTGTCGCCCGGCTCGCACACGCAGATATCCGCCTCGCGCCCGGCGGATTCCGATTTTGAAAGTCGGACAAACCCGTTCATGACGCAGTAGACGAACGATGCCTGCTGGCCCACGGCTACGATCTTCTCGTCAGCGGCGAAGGCTCGAAACTCAGCCGTTGCGGTGAATTGCTCCACAGTCGCCTGATCCAAACCAGCAAACAGGTCAGACTGCAGAAGCATAGAATTTTTCGCAAGCATCCATCTTCCTTTCGTGTTTGGACCCACTGTGCGGTCAGGGTTCTCGTTGATCGGTTTCGTCCTCGGCGAGGATCCGCCAGGCGGCGCCTTGAAGGTCGTCATACTGGCCGCTCTTCAGCGACCAAAGGAATGCCAGGAGCCCTATTCCTCCCATCAACAGCGCGATCGGTATGAGATAGATCAACATGTTCATGCGGCTTTGACCTCCGCACTCCTGCCGATCCGCCCTCGAATGTGCATATCCCGACGCTTGCCGAAGGCGTTCAGGCGCAGGGCGTTCGTCACGACGATGATCGAGGATGTCGACATTGCCACCGCCGCTATCAGCGGCGTCGCCAATCCGGCGATGGCGATCGGCACTGCTAGAACGTTGTAACCGATGGCGAGAGCGAAGTTCTGCCGGATGAGGCTGGCGGATCGTCGCGCAACGGCGATCGCTTCCGGAACAGCGTCAAGGCGATCGTTGAAGAAAACCAGGTCGGCCGCCTGTCTGCCGATATCGGAGGCTGTGGCCGGCGCCATCGAGACATGCGCGGCAGCAAGTGCCGGGGCGTCGTTGATCCCGTCGCCAACCATGAGCACGCGACGACCTTCGCCATTCAGCCTCTGGCATTCCTCGACCTTCTGTTTCGGCGTCAGAGAGCCCAAAGCCCTGTCGATACCCAGGGCATGCGCCGTATTGTCGACGACGGTCTGCCTGTCTCCGGACACGATCAGCGTTTCAAGGCCGGCTGCATCGAGCCGGTCGATGGCCTCGCAAGCACCCGGACGAAGCGTGTCATCGAAGAAGAAGCGAGCAAGATCGACGCCATTCTTCGACAGGACCACTTCCGAGAACGGACTGTCGGCGGTGCGGGGCACGACGCTGGTTCCGCAGGCAAACGCCGCGTTGCCCAATCGATAGACATCTGCTCCGTTCCTGGCTTCCAGTCCCCCGCCGGGGATTTCCGTGACGATGTCGAAGGACATGAGGTCGGTCTCGGTGTCTCGTACCAGGGCCCGAGAAAGGGGATGCCGTGAATGCGCCGCCAATCCACGGGCGATCGCGGTGGCGCTCTCGTCCATGGCGTCCACTCTGACAAGGCGCGAACTGCCGATCGTCAAGGTGCCCGTCTTGTCAAAGGCCACGGTGTCGGTCTCGGCCAGTCTTTCGAGTGCTGAGCCGTCCTTCACCATGATGCCCTTCCGGAAAAGTTCGCCCGCGGCGACGACCTGGACCACGGGTACGGCAAGACCCAATGCGCATGGGCAGGTAATGATCAGCACCGCTACGGCGACCAGCATGGCCTGTTTCCAGTCTCCGCCCAGGAGGCCCCAGGCAAGGAAGGAGACCAGCGCCAGCAGATGCACGACCGGGGAATAGAGCGTCGCAGCGCGATCGGCGATCCTGCGATAGCGAGCTCTTCCGCCCTCGGCGGCTTCCATGAGGCCGATGATCTCCGAGAGAAGCGAATTCTTGGCAATTCTCGTCGCCCGCAACACGAGGGAGCCGGTCAGATTCATCGCCCCGGAACTCACTTCGCTGTTGCTGACGACGGCGACCGGGCTGCTCTCGCCGGTGACGATGGAGAGGTCCACGTCACTTTCTCCGCTGACGACGATGCCATCGACGGGAACCCGTTCGCCTGCGGCTATCGAGATTTCATCCCCCGCCGCGATCTCTTCTACCGCAATGTAGCGTCGCGACCCGTCCGGATTGATCAGCAATGCTCCGCGCGGCGCCAGTCTTGCGAGTCCGTTGATCGCCGCCCGAGCCTTTTCCCGCATGACATGATCGAGGGTTCTGCCGATCAGCAGGAAGAAGAGCAGCGAGACCGAAGCGTCGAACCAGGCATGCTCGCGGTGATGGACGGTCTCCCACAATGAAACGGCATAGGAGAGCGTCACGGCGAGCGAAATCGGAACGTCGATGTTGGTGCGCCAGTGCCGCAGCGCATTCCAGGCCGATCTGAAGAAGAAGCGCCCCGCATAAACCAGCGCGGGCGCTGCTATCATCGCCGAGATCCAATGAAACATGTCGCGCGTCGCAGCATCTGCGCCCGACCAGACCGATACCGAGAGCAACATGATGTTGGCGGCCGCAAAACCGGACACGCCGATCGCGAGGAGAAGTTGATTTCTGGTCTTGTCGTTCTCGGGAGCTGAGGGCGTGAAGAGATGCGCGCGATATCCGGACGAGTTGATCGCTGCCAGGATCTTGGACGGATCGGTTGCGCGTGTCTCCATCTCCTCCTGGTAGACGCAGCTCACCCTTCGAGCCGTGAGATTAACTCGCGCTGTCTTGACGAAGGAAAGCGCCAACAACGCCCTTTCGATGGTCGAAATGCAGCCACCGCAGTGGGCGTCGGGGACGCTCAGGTCCAGCTGGCGCAATCCTTCGCCGAGCGGCTGGCTGGCAAGGCGAACCTCTTCGGCACTGAATGATGTCGTGCTGAGGGCAAGCACGCTTTCCGCGTCCATGGTACAGCAGCTCACTGGCCTAACTCCGCGGTATCGATGCGTTTTGCCTCATGCATGACGACCACGCCGCCGTTTCGCGAGATGGCCTCGACGATCCAGTCACCGTCGGCTAGATCATGCTCCGCTTCGAACCGCCCCGCGGCTGTCTTCATGAGCGTAAGGAGGAAGTCCTCGTGGTCTCCGACCGGACGTTTGAAATTCAGAATGACGTCGTCGACGATCGCAGGCGATCCGCTCTTGTCGTGAATATCGTAGCGGATCTCGTGCCCCTTTATGGAGAGCTCGCCCTCGATGCCGGAAGCGGCCATTGCCTTCATCGCCGCCGCTTTGCGGTTGAACTCCTGACTGGCGACATAGGTGTTTTCCACGACCAGACCGCTCCAGCTGGAGGAGGCATAGAAGGCCATGGTGACGTTCACCGCGATCACCACGCCAAAGAATGCCGAGGTCGCAAGCAGCATGTGCAGGCCTGTAAAACCTTGAGCGGAGGTCTTCATTTGATGTCTCCCGGTGCATTGAACGCCGCGCGGTAGGTTGCCCGATCGCCATGTTCGGTATCTTCGATCACGAACAGAAATTCATTGATCGCGGCTCCGGTAGGCTTGCGCGTAACGAAGACCTTCAGCGTCGTGGCCGCGTCGGGTTCGGCATGGACCGTAAAGCTGCGAGCGTCTTCCTTGCCGAACTCGGGAATGCGCATCGTCGCCCCCTCCAGCCCGACCAGGCTTATGTTCACATCCCTCGGCTCCGGCACCATGTTCAGGACACGAAGCGTGTAGCCATTCCGCAGCGAGCCGTCGCTTTCCAGAACATATTGGGGGTTTCGGTCGTGAACGACGTTGAGTTCAAGGCGCTCCCGAAAGGTGAGATGGACGAGCATCGCCACGCCGACCGACGACCAGGCGATTGCGTAAAACACGGTTCTCGGACGAAAGATGATCCGCCAGTTGAAGTGCCGGATCGCCGGAACGAAGGTCCCATCCTCGTTTCGAACTCTGGACGGTTGGACGGCCGTTCGTCCTTCGTCGGTGGCAAGCGACATGTTGCCCGAGTATTCGCTTAGCGTGGCGTAGGCGATCAGGCCGCGAGGCTTTCCGAGCTTGTCCATGACACCGTCGCAGGCGTCGATGCAGAGCGCGCATGTGATGCACTCCATCTGCTGTCCGTCGCGAATGTCGATTCCCATCGGACACACCGCCACGCAGGCATTGCAATCCACGCAATCCCCGACCGATAGGCCATTGACCAAAGCCTTCTTGGCGTGACGCGACCGCTGCTCGCCTCGCCAGTCATTGTAGGTGACGACGAGAGAATTTTCGTCGAGCATCGCACCCTGGATGCGTGGCCACGGACACATATAGGTGCACACCTGCTCGCGCATGAGACCGCCGAGCACATAGGTCGTCGCAGTAAGGATGGCGACGGTGGTGTAGGCGGCTGCAGGAGCGTGGCCGGTGAACAGCGAAACAAGCAGGCTCGGCGCGTCGGCAAAATAAAAGATCCACGCTCCGCCTGTGACGATGCCGATCAGCAGCCAGATCGAGTGTTTGACGACACGCTTCCTCAGCTTGGCCAAGCTCATGGGATTAGCGTCAAGCTTCATTCGCGCGTTTCGATCGCCTTCGATCGCACGTTCGACGACGAGAAAAAGATCAACCCAGACCGTCTGCGGACAAGCGTAGCCGCACCATGCACGGCCAACCGCGGAAGTGACGAGAAACAGCCCGAACCCGGCCATGACCAGGAGACCCGCTACATAATAAAATTCCTGAGGCCAGATCTCGATGAAGAAAAAGAAGAAGCGCCGTGAGGAAAGGTCGATGAGGATTGCCTGGTCAGGCGCGTAAGGACCGCGATCCCAGCGAATCCATGGCGCGAGATAGTAGATGCCGAGCGTAACCAGCATGACGATCCACTTGAACCGACGGAATTGTCCCTCTGCACGTTTGGGAAAAACCTTCCTCCGAGGTGCGTAGAGAGGCTGCCGGTTGCGACGGGCATTGACCGGCTCGACATTGAGCCGCTCGATGTTATCGGGATCTGGTGCAGTGTAGAGGTTCATGGGACCTATCCGATTTCACCCACCCTTGTCCCATCTGCCGCGCATTCGTTCCTTGATGCAGATCAAGAGACAAGGCCTTCCCGCGAAAGGAAAAGGCCACGCCCTGGAGAGAGGGCGCGGCCTGCAGGAGCTGCGGGGGAACAACCACCGCTGGGACGTCCTCGACAAGTCTACAGCTAGCGGCTTGTCTGCCCGTGGTCTTTGAGACAGGTCAAACTGACAATCGAACTGCCGATCTTTGCCGGGTCGTCCTGATCGGACGGGGCGGCGTGGCCTTGGCGCGCGCCGACACTCGCGATCGTATGGTGGCGCGCGGCGTGCCATAGAGATCGAGGATCGGGTTGTGGCCGTGAACTGCCATGGCTTTTCTCCTCACGTCCCGCCGCCAAGCGAATGGACGAAAATGGTAAGTTCCTTGACGGTCGTATCGCCGAGACGCCCTGTCCAGGCAGGCATGACGCCATGCTTGGGAGCAGCCACCTGACGGATGATCGCATCCTCGCCGCGTGCCTTCAGCCAGATCGCATCGGCGAGATCCGGCGCGCCCATTTCCGCTTTTCCTTTGGCGTCGTCGCCGTGACATGCGGCACAGTTATCGACGAAGACCTGTTTTCCGGCCTCTGCGAGGCCGGGGTCCGACGGTGTATTGGTCAGTCCCCAGACGTAAGCCGCGACCTGCCTTGTCTGGAGGGGATCCAGAACATCGGCAAAGGGCGGCATCTCGGAAGCATGAGTGTCCGTATCCTCGTCGAAGCGAATTCCATGCGCGATCGTCGCCTGGATGGCATCCAGGTCTCCACCCCACAGCCAATCGTCGTCGTTGAGGTTCGGAAATCCCGGACCGCCGCTTGCTCCCGAGCCATGGCACGGCGCGCAGTTCACCTTGAATGCAGATGCGCCGCCGGCGACCGCGAATTCGCGAAGGGCTGAATTGGAATCGATCTCGTGCACCGTCTTGGCGGCGATCAGATCACCCAGCGTCGTCTGCGATGCTTTGGCCTGATCCAGGTTCTGCTGCAACTCGGCGCGGCTGGAATAGCCCAGCATGCCCTTCGTGGCGCCGGTAATCATCGGGATCGCGGGATATGCGATTGCATAGCCCAAAGCCCAGACGATGGTGGCGTAGAAGGTCCACACCCACCAGCGGGGCATCGGATTGTTGAGTTCGCGGATGCCGTCCCATTCATGTCCGGTCGTTTCGACGCCGCTAAATTCATCGATATGTTTTTCCGACATCTCAGTCATCCTTCAAAGGAATATCGGCGGCCTCTTTCGCCGTTTGCTTGCTGCCCGGGCGAAGGGTGAACACAACGACGCCGACGAAGAATGCCGCCATTGCCAGGAGGCCCCAGCTGTCGGCGAAGTGTCTCATTGCAGTGTAGGTTTCCATGGATCACCTCATCGGTAGCCGGTCGCGTCGTCGTAGGTCGAGAAATCGACCAACGTTCCGAGCATCTGCAGGTAGGACACCAGGGCATCCATTTCGGTCAGCGCAGCAGGATCGCCGTCGAAATCCCCGGTCTTCGCCTTCGGATAGCGGGCAAGCAGGGCCGTCGTATCCGCGTTCGGATCGGCTTGGGCCTTCATGTCGGCCTCTGCGTTCGCCAGCATGTCGTCGTTATAAGGCACGCCCACATCCTCGTTGGCCTTCAGGTCCATTCCCACGTCCTTGACCGTCACCCTCTGTTCTTTGAGGAAGGCGTAACTCGGCATGATCGACTCCGGCACGACTGCCCGTGGATCCGCGAGATGCTGGACATGCCATTCGTTGGAGTAGCGTGCGCCGACACGGGCCAGATCCGGCCCGGTTCGCTTGGATCCCCACTGGAAAGGATGATCGTACATCGACTCGGCCGCGAGCGAGTAATGGCCGTAACGTTCGACCTCGTCGCGGAACGGCCTGATCATCTGGCTGTGGCAGAGGTAGCAGCCTTCGCGGATGTAGATGTTTCGTCCGGCCAATTCGAGCGGCGTATACGGCCGCATGCCTTCCACCTTTTCAATCGTATTCTGCAGGTAGAACAGCGGTGCGATTTCGACAATGCCGCCGATGCTCACGACGAGCAGCGAGCCGACGAGAAGAAGCGTCGCGTTCTTCTCGAGGATCTGATGTTTATCTAGTATCGATGCCATGTCTCACCTCATTCGGCAGGCTGTGGTTGGGGCACGAAAGTGGTTGGGATTGCAGCTTCGTCGCGCAGATGGCCGCGGATCGTCATGAACACGTTCCAGGCCATGACGAGACCACCCGCCAGGTAAAGCGTTCCGCCGACCGCACGCAGCACGTAGTAGGGGAACATCGCCGCGACCGTCTCCGCGAAGGAATAGACGAGGAAGCCCTGGGAATTGTACTCGCGCCACATCAGCCCCTGCTGGATGCCGGCAACCCAAAGCACGGCGGCGTAGACGACGATCCCGAGGGTTGCGAGCCAGAAGTGCCAGTTGACCATCCGCAGGCTGTAGAGACGCTCGCGTCCCCATAGCTTCGGCGTCAGGAAATAGATCGCTCCGAAGGTGATCATTCCAACCCAGCCGAGAGCGCCGGAATGAACGTGACCGATTGTCCATTCGGTATAGTGGCTGAGCGAGTTGACCGTCTTGACCGACATCATCGGACCTTCGAAGGTCGACATCCCGTAAAAGGCGATGGCGACAATCATCATCCGGATGATCGGATCGGTGCGGATCTTGTCCCAGGCGCCTGAAAGGGTCATGAGACCGTTGATCATGCCGCCCCAGGAGGGCATCCAGAGCATGATCGAGAAAACCATGCCGAGCGTTTGGGCCCAGTCGGGCAGCGCCGTGTAGTGCAGATGATGCGGGCCGGCCCAGATGTACATGAAGATCAGCGCCCAGAAGTGGATGATCGAGAGCCGGTATGAATAGACGGGTCGGTTGGCCTGCTTCGGCACGAAGTAGTACATCATGCCCAGGAAGCCGGCGGTGAGGAAAAAGCCGACGGCGTTGTGGCCGTACCACCATTGGGTCAGCGCGTCCTGGACGCCCGAGAAGACAGAATAGCTCTTGGAGCCAAGGAACGAGGTGGGAACCGCCAGGTTGTTCACCACGTGCAGCATCGCGATGGTGACGATGAAGCTGAGATAGAACCAGTTTGCCACGTAGATGTGCGGCTCTTTGCGCTTCAGGATCGTTCCAAGATACACGGCGAGATAGGCGACCCAGACGATGGTCAGCCAGAGATCGACGTACCACTCGGGTTCGGCATATTCACGGGCCTGGGTGATTCCGAGAACGTATCCGGTCGCAGCCATCACGATGAAAAGCTGGTAACCCCAGAATACGAACCAGGCCAGGCTACCGCCGAAAAGACGTGCGCGACAGGTGCGTTGCACCACGTAGAACGACGTCATGATCAGCGCATTGCCGCCAAAGGCGAAGATGACCGCCGATGTGTGAACGGGCCGCAGCCTCCCGAAATTGAGATAAGGGGCGATGTTGAGGTCGGGAAAGGCCAGTTGCAGCGCGATGACCACGCCAACCAGGAAGCCGACCACGCCCCAGAATACCGTGGCGATCAGGCCATACCGTATCACCTCGTCGAAATAGCCTGATATGTCGACTTTCCGCCGTTGGCCTGCCGGCGAAAAATCAACATTCCTGATCAGCACAGCAGCGCCCGCGGCAAGGCAGAAGCAAAGTATCCCCATATGGACCGCAAAGAGATGATCATGCGCGAATGCGGCTAGTAGCAGCGCTAGAAACGCCGCGACCGCGATCACCATCGTTTCCGTTGTGTAATTCATGATGTCGTCCCCAGTACGCCGACGACCGCGTCGCGGCCGTCTTTCTCGCCAGGACTGTCATGAAGCGGCAAATTGCGCCTTGATCTGCGTCAACGAGAGGGTCGGTAAATGGGACAGCGCTACGCGTCTTAAGTCGTTGGCACATTCCGACTGTCATACCGTCACGCAGGGTGTTCTTGGTTCGATCTCGCGTTTTGCTGGTGGATCAGTTCTCTGGATTGCCGGAAGCATGTTGCTTTCAGCTTGTCGGTCATTCCAGACATTGCGCTGACCACGGCGATAATCTTATTTCTTCCTGCACCGCAACTCAGCTAAATGCCGAACAACTCGAGCGTAATGACAAAGATCTCGAAAACTCGACTCTCCGAATTTGACAATGGTCGTCTTTATGTTTCACCTAGAATATCGGCGCTGTGAACCACCAGGCCGACCATCAGTCCAAGCGTGTCGACGACGATATGACGCTTGCGTCCCTTAATCTTCTTGCCCGCGTCATAGCCCGAAATGCCGCCGCTTTCCGTGGTTTTTACGCTTTGACTGTCGATCACGCCCGCAGACGGCGAGGCTTCCCGGCCTTCCAATTCACGCGCCTCCATCACAAGATGATGGTTGATCCGACCCCATAACCCTGTCGCTCGCCATTCATAGAAATAGGACTGCACAGTTGTAAAAGGCGGAAAATCCTTGGGCATCATCCGCCATTGGCACCCAGTCGTGGCGATGTAAAGCAACGCATTCACGACCTCGCGAAGATCGGTGCTACGCGGCCTGCCCAGTCGCCTCGGTTCGGGCAGGCAAGGCGAGATCAATCCCCATTCCCGGTCCGTCAGATCGCTTGCATACCGCATTGCGCGTCGGGCATATTGGCGACGGGTGAAATCAGTCCAGCCCATTGTGGTCTCCGTTCGTCCTAAGCAAACAAACAGAACCACAACTGGCTGATTTCACTCAACTCTTTTTCGGTCAGGCTCTTAGAGATCCTTACAATGTTCTTATGAGAACTTTTACTCAAATCACTGCCAGCTTTATTCTATTCTAAGCTTTATGGCCGCCCAATGCTGGCGGGAATGCAAATCGTCAGCGTCTGGGCGGCGCGCATGACGAAGGGCTGGTTGACCGACGGAGGCCGCTGTCGCGGCCGCCGTCAACAAGACCCTCGGAGCAGGCAAGATTACATGCACGCCGGCCACCGCCTATGAACTGCTGATTAGCTGCAGTTTCTTTCATCCGCCGATTGCTTCGTAGCGTGCAGAATTGGGGCCTCAGGGTGACGAGCGCGCGACAGCGGGCGGAGGTGGATATTCGACTTTCCGCCTCAACCTTCGCGCAAGACCAGAAGAGAATTGTGGGTGTAGGAAACCCCTTACTGGCAGGCGGTCAGGCCGCCCGGATTTCGAATGGCGGCAAAACCGACGCCGTCGATCGTGTTGTCGTTACGGACAATGAAGCAGTAATTCATCGGCGGGAGGTGCGGCGACGATGCAGGAGTTGGCCCCAGCCGGAATGACATAGGTGTCCGCTCCGACGATCGCAAAGACGGAGGCCGTTCCATTCGGATGGGGCACCGGCTGCTTGGTGAACAGGATCGCATCGTTCGGCGGTGCGACCGCAATGGCCTGGTAGTTCCGGCAATCGGACGAAAATACGAGTTGTGCCGCGTCGGGCAGCGCTGTTGCGAGGATAGAGACGGTGGCAATGGCAGCCCGGCAGCGATTTTACCGCGACGTGCTGTTTGGCCAGTGGATTTCAATGTAATACGTAACGTTGCTATATTTCTTTTGTTCAAGGGTTTATTGGCTTGCTCAAGCGTCAGTGATGATCCGGATCTCTGGGTCTATGGTCCTCCTGTCGCCGAAAAGGTTCCGTCAGCTTTGTAAGTCACGGTGTAGGCCGCGTAGCCCATGGTGAAATCGCAGCATGCCGAGTTGCTCTCGTCATAAGCGACGGTGCTTCCGACCGGCTGGTAGCCCATCTTCACGAAAAAGATCTGCTTCGGTATGCAGTTCATGACGGCGTTGGGGACAGGAGCGACAAAGCTCGAGAGTATAACCGCCTGATTGTTGTTCAGGGCGACGACGCCGCAATAGAGTTCGGGATGCGGCAACGGGGTATAGGAAGGCACGTTCATGCCAAACCCTCCGATCGCAATTCCGGCTTGATTGGCGGGCGCGGAAAGTCCGAGCGGATCGAGCGTCAAGGTCGTGCAGTTGTCCGGCGAACCGTCAACCGTGGTGAGCGTAACCGGTCGGAACGCCGATGTGCTACCGACCACGGATAGTGTGGCGGCATTGAGCGAGAGAAGCGCGATCAGCTGCGAGGGCGACGCCGCCTGTTTGGTGCTGAATGCACCTGCATAGACCTGACTGTCCAAACCGAAATTGACTTGCGCTCCCGAACTTGCGTAATTGCCGATGCTTTGGCAGCCGAGACTGCCGCTGAAGACGAGACCAGGGCTCGGCAGCAACGGAAATGCGGCCTGCTTCTGGAACACATAGAAATATTGCGTCGTCTGCGAAAAGTTCCGAACGATGATCTGGTAGGACGAACTGGTCATTGCGTGTGACAATCCCCTTAGAGATCCAGCCTGTCCGCGCCCGGGCGGCGGCGGCAACCGCGAGGATGGTGCGCAGGTGAAGAGGGGACGGTTCTTCACCTGCATGGGTGCCAAGGCTTACTGGAGCTGCGTGGTCCAGGTGCCGTCAGATTTCAGGCTGACGTTGCAGACGGAATAGCCGCCGGTGAAATCGGAAAGCGCCGCGTTCACGCTCGATTGCGTGAAGTTCATCACGACACCTGGCGTGTAGGCGCCGGTCTGGACATAATATTTAAGGATCGGCTGGCAATCGGTATTGCTGGCAGGGTTTGCCTGCACGAAGTTGGAGAGCACGATGCCGCCATTGACGGCAACCGCCGAGCCGACATTGAAATAGGGCGGCGCGTTGAAGACCGGCGTGGTGATGCGGAAGGCGCCAGGCTGCACACCCTCCCCGTAGATCGGCGAGGATAGTCCGAGCGGATTAACCGTCGCGGTCGTCCAATCGTTCGGTTTGCCGCTGCTACCGGAACTCGTAGCAAGATCGATGGCGCGGCTGGCTGACGAGTAGCCGGAAGAGGCGCCGATTTGCGGCGGTGTGTTCGCCGGCTGGATGCCGGCATAATATTGCAGGTTAACCTGGAAGGTCAGGATCGCGCCCGTGTTGTCATAGTTGCCGAGCGATTGCGAGAAAAGGCTATTCGAATAGACTCGCCCCCCGCCGGTATAAATGGCCGGCTGCTGGAAGAAGTAGAAGGTTTGCGTCTGGGGTTCGCAATTTTTCACGTTGATGGTCAGCATTGTAGACATGTCGGCAACCCTTCTGCCTGAGGGATTTTGCACTTACGTGCAACAGTCGATTTGTGAGATACTCACGGCTGGTCGGCGTGGCATGTTTCGTTCCTGTTGTTTGATCTGCGACACGTTTCAGGTGCTGTGGGGTGTTAAATGCCGCACCCGATCCTCCTTCTCATTTATTTTCCTCCACGTGTTCGAACCGATGCGGTTATCCCGCAACGCGGATGCGAAAGCCGTTCCGCTGCCTCGCAATAGCTCACAAGATTCGTGCCAAGCAGGCCGATAGAGATGACGAACAATAATTTACTGCGATTCCAGTTATGTGGGCGCAAAATGCGCGATTGAGAACAGGAACGCTTGTCACGTAAACGACAAAGGTGATGACAATGTCGCAAATTGTTGTATGCGTCTGAAGGACCACAAGCTGGCGCTGGCTCAGCAGTAAGGCGCGTCAGATCAAGTGGCTTCGGCTTTGGTTATGCGGTAGCTCGCCCAACCGATCAGAACGGCGTTGATGTAACGATTGAGGCGGAGAAAAGCCAAGACCTCGACGCGCTGCAGCAGCTTTTATGGACGGCTTTCGATTGATATTTCCAGCAAGGGTTACTCGACGCTTCTGGCAATCATCCTGTTCACGCCCGCAACATCAGCTAAACCGCTTGTCCAAGCCTCACTAGGCGCCCGCAGCGTTATTTTCTCGATCGCTGTGCTTCTGATCGCGCATACGGTGTCGCTAGTCAGATTATCAACGGCAAACCGAAGCGCGATACACGCCCACCGCACCAGAGCTTCAGTCCCCGTGCTATCTCCCGGGAGATTATTCGGCGTTGAAATCTTCCAACTCGTGGCGCAGCTATCATGGACTTGTCCGACCTGAAGGCTATCGAACCGCCCCTCCGGGGCGGATTGCGACACGACATGTCGGCAACCCTACAAAACCCCTTCGCATAGCGACAACGAAACATGTGCAATCTCGAAGGCTTACCGGCGCAACTTTATTGGCACGAGCAGTGCTCAGAGTTAGCCGGGTCCCTGAAGCCCGAATCCGATTGGGGAGCTTAAACGACTATGCACATCGTGGTCTGTATCAAACAAGTGCCGGACTCTGCGCAGATACGCGTCCACCCGGTGACAAATACGATAATGCGCCAAGGCGTACCGACCATCATTAACCCTTACGACCTGTTTGCTCTCGAAGAGGCACTTCAAGTTCGTGACCGCTATGGGGGCGAGGTGACCGTTCTCACGATGGGACCGCCCATGGCTGAGCAAGCGCTACGCAAAGCCCTTACCCACGGCGCAGATCGCGCAGTGCTTCTGACCGACCGCCTCTTTGCTGGATCTGACACGCTGGCGACGTCGTATGCTCTTTCTCAAGCAGTAGGGAAGATTGGCGAGAGCTACGGGGCGCCTGATATCGTCTTTACGGGAAAGCAGACAATTGACGGCGACACGGCCCAGGTCGGACCCGGAATTGCAAAGAGGCTGAACCTCCAGCAACTGACTTACGTAACGAAGATTGTCTCCATTGATCCCACTTCGCGCGAGCTCATGGTTGAACGGCACGCGGAGAGCGGCACGCAGATGCTGAAGAGCACGTTTCCATGTCTCATCACCGTGCTGGAAGGTGTCAATGCTATCCGCCGGGGCTCTCTCGATGACGCCTTCCGTGCCGCGCGAAGCCCGGTTCTTAAATGGGGGGCCGCTGACGCCGGCATTGGGGAGTTGACCAAATGCGGCCTAAGGGGATCGCCGACGGTCGTGAAGCGAGTATTCGCCCCTGGTCCGCGCGCCGAAAAAGCTATGCAAATGGACATTAACGACAAAACATTGGCGGAGGTCGCCGCGGACACGGTCGCTGCAATTTTTGCCTGCCAGCCTGTTTTGGA
Source organism: Rhizobium sp. WSM4643 (assembly GCF_025152745.1). NCBI lineage: Bacteria > Pseudomonadati > Pseudomonadota > Alphaproteobacteria > Hyphomicrobiales > Rhizobiaceae > Rhizobium > Rhizobium sp. WSM4643. Next base: position 275,704 of record NZ_CP104042.1, read on the forward strand.
ACGCAAGCTCACGTCCCATGGCAATCGGTGAGCAGCGAGGAGTAGATTTTGGTCGCTAGAAAAAATGAAACGCCGGCAAATGCGGTCGGCCGCGCCAGCTCAGGGAAAAAGCTGCTTAAGTGTTTCGAAGATCACCGGCACGTCTGGGTCTTCATGGAACTTGAGCGCGGCAATGTTCATCCCGTATCGATTGAACTCCTCGGCGAAGGCCGCAGACTAGCTGACAAGCTGGGTGTCCAACTGGCCGGGGTAATCCTCGGTTCGTCTGAAGGCGTGGGCACCAAGCCTGCGATCGAAGAGGCCTTCGCTTACGGAGCTGATGTCGCCTATCTGGTAGAGTCGCCCCTCCTCGCCGACTATCGAAACGAACCCTTCACCAAGGCTTTGACGGATCTGGTCACTACTCACAAACCAGAAATTCTCCTTCTCGGCGCGACCACGCTCGGCCGCGACCTCGCCGGTGCTGTAGCAACGACCTTACAAACAGGGCTTACGGCTGATTGCACCGAGCTGGATGTTGATGGAGATGGTTCACTCGCAGCGACGCGGCCAACTTTCGGCGGGTCCTTGTTGTGCACGATCTACACGCTGACCAGCCGGCCGCAAATGGCAACGGTGCGGTCCAGGGTCATGGCGACGCCGCAACGTGCGGATAAGCCAATTGGACGCGTTATCCAACATCAACTCCTAATGGTTGAGGAGGAGATCGTCACCAAAGTGCTCGCGTTCCTTTGTAACAGCGGGTCTGAGCAATCCGATCTGGCCAACTCCGACATCGTGATCGGGGGCGGTCTCGGCCTCGGCGCTGCAGGAAACCTGCAATACTTGAGAAACCTGGCAACGACGATCGGCGGGGGTGTCGGGTGCTCGCGCCCACTGGTCCAAAAAGGCTGGATGCCTGCTGATCGACAAATTGGTCAGTCCGGCCATACCATTAGACCCAAGCTCTACATCGCGGCGGGAATATCTGGCGCGGTCCAGCATCGCGTTGGAGTCGAAGGAGCCGATCTGATTGTCGCTATCAACCTCGACCAGAACGCTCCGATCTTTGACTTCGCCCACATCGGCGTTGTCGCTTGCGCGCTGGAGTTCTTGCCGGCGTTGACAGAAGCTTTCGCCAAGCGAATGCCACCGCACAACTCTATCAAGGGTATGGACCGAGGAAGGCTAGATGACCAAGAGTAAGTTCGACGCGATCGTGATTGGTGCCGGTATGTCCGGCAACGCAGCAGCCTATTCGATGGCTAGTCGCGGTCTAAAAGTGCTGCAGCTGGAGCGCGGAGAACATTCGGGCTCTAAGAATGTTCAAGGGGCTATATTGTACGCCAACATGTTGGAGGCGATTATCCCAAACTTCCGCGATGACGCTCCTCTTGAACGGCATCTAGTCGAGCAACGATTCTGGCTAATGGATGACTCGTCGCACACGGGCGTGCACTATCGCTCTGATGACTTCAATGAACTGAAGCCAAACCGGTATACGATCATCCGCGCCCAGTTTGACAAATGGTTCTCACGCAAGGTGCGCGAGGCGGGTGGCACAGTCCTTTGTGAAACGACAGCGACCAGACTCGCTTGGGATCTGAGCGGTAAAGTAATAGGCGTTCACACGGACCGAGAGGGCGGTGTGATCCTCGCGGACGTGGTCGTTCTTGCCGAGGGCGTGAACGGACTGCTTGGAACACGAGCCGGCTTACGCGATATGCCGAAGCCAGAAAATGTGGCCCTCGCTGTCAAGGAAATGCATTTCATGCCGGAAGAGGTGATCGCAGAGCGCTTCGGCCTCAGCGGTAGCGAAGGCTGTGTGATCGAAGCCGGCGGCACGATCTCACGCGGAATGGCCGGACTGGGCTTCCTTTATACCAACAAGGAGTCAATCTCGTTGGGGATCGGCTGCCTCGTCTCCGGTTTAGCGGAAGGCATGGAAAATCCGTACCGCATCCTTGAAGCCTTCAAGCAACATCCCTCGATCCGACCATTACTGGCCGGATCAGAGATCAAAGAATACGCCGCGCATCTTATTCCTGAGGGCGGCTTCAAGGCAATCCCTCCGCTCTTTGGCAACGGGTGGGTCGTCGTGGGCGACGCGGCGCAACTAAACAATGCCGTGCATAGGGAGGGATCGAACCTTGCGATGACATCCGGCCTCATGGCGGGTGAAGCGATCTTCCAGATAAAGAGCCGTGGCGGTCTGATGACGAAACGCAATCTCTCTCTCTATAAGGGCATACTGGACAAGTCGTTCGTCATGAAAGACCTGATCAAACACAAAGATCTTCCAAGCCTCCTCCACACCGACAGTCACAATTTTTTCATGACCTATCCAACGCTTATATCTCAAGCAGCGCAAAATTTTGTGCGCGTCGACGGTGCACCTAAAATCAACAGGGAGAAGGCTACAGCTGCCTCCTTTATCAAGGCACGATCCCGTTGGGGGTTGATTAGCGACGCGGTCCGCTCCGCCGCATCTTGGCGTTAAAGGAAAATTCGATGAAGGCGACCATCATTGAGCGCATTGAGGACAAGCTGTACCAAAACCGATATCTCGTCGACACTGGACGTCCGCATATAACAGTGCGACCGCACCGGTCGCCAAGCCCGAACCTGCTCGCCTTGACGCAAATCTGTCCGGCCAAATGTTACGAGGTGAACGAAATTGGTCAGGTGGCGATTGTTCCCGATGGCTGCTTGGAATGCGGCACATGCAGAGTGTTATGCGAAGCGAGTGGGGACATAAAGTGGAATTATCCCCGGGGCGGGTTCGGGGTCCTCTTCAAATTCGGATGAGGAGTCCCTACCTCCGGCGGGATAGCAGCGACCGATGCAGCTGCGTTAGCGGCGGCGATTGAATGTGCATCCACTCAACCTTTCGAAAGGCAAATTTTCTATGCCGCCGGGAACACGATTTTGACTTAGGAATATGCGTTTAGCATATTTCGCGCACCAGGGAAAAAAACAGTGCACCCTCCCCTGTTTGTAGGCATGATTAAACCAGAGGCGCGGCTCCATATACTCTACGACATATCCAAAGAGCTTATCTCTTCTTTTCCTCTAGACAACGTGCTGAAGGCTGCGATGAACGCCCTCGTCGAGCATCTGCGATTGCGCGATGGCGGAATCGTGATTCACGGCTCCGGAGGAGAGCCCTGGATAAACGTACGGGCTCCCATTGGGCACGACGTTCGCTCACGTTCGCTTACGATTGAACAGGCGGACACAATAAATCGTGTCATCGCTAGCGGAGAGAAGCACTTTGGGAAAAATTCTGTCGTTCTCCCCGTTAAAGTAAACCGGAAGACAATCGGCGCATTGTGGATTGATTTCGCGCAGAAAAGCGGAGATCAGGACGAAACCCTTCTGGCAATGATTGCCGTCCTGATCGGCTTAACCTGCCAGCGCTATCGCGAATTGTGCAGCGATGGCGGCTCAGTCGCCGAGGAACAACAAGCAGGACAGATTCCGAAAATCGGGCCGAAGCCTCATCCCACCCAACTCGATAAAATCGACTGGATCGTCGGGGAAAGCCCCGCGCTCAAGAGGGTATTAGCGACGGCCAAGATCGTGGCCGCGACGAACTCCGCGGTGCTCTTGAGAGGAGAGAGCGGCACTGGCAAGGAATGCTTTGCAAGAGCAATACATTCGTTATCGATACGGAAAAGCAAGGCGTTTATTAAGTTGAATTGCGCCGCGCTGTCGGAGACCGTTCTGGAATCCGAATTGTTTGGCCATGAGAAGGGCGCTTTCACTGGCGCTCTGCTTCAACGAGCTGGACGTTTCGAACTGGCCAATGGCGGAACGCTGTTGCTTGATGAAATTGGCGATGTATCACCACAATTCCAGGCAAAGTTATTGCGCGTGTTACAGGAAGGCGAATTCGAACGTCTCGGCGGAACGAAGACATTGAAAGTAGACGTTCGAGTTATATGCGCCACCAACAAGGACCTTGAAGTGGCCGTCCTTCGAGGGGAGTTCAGAGCCGACCTCTATTACCGGATCAATGTGGTGCCCATCATTTTGCCGCCACTTCGGCAGCGCGACGGAGACATTTCGCTTCTAGCGCAAGTGTTCCTCGAGCAATTCAACAAGTCAAATGATCGAAATTTCGACTTCGCGCCGTCGGCAATAGGCATTTTGTCGAAATGCGCCTTCCCCGGCAATGTTCGCGAGCTGGACAACTGCGTACAAAGGACCGCAACTCTCGCCAGTTCAAATACCATCGCTTCATCAGATTTTGCCTGTCAGCAAGACCAGTGTTCTTCAGCGCTCCTCTGGAAAGACGCCCCCGACGACTACCCGGTGCATAGTCTCAACCCGCGAGATACAATGTTAGGCGGACTGGGGGCCAACGCAGGTACTCCTAGCGGTTCCGCAGCCACAATCGAGGCGCCGGGTCTCACTGAGCGTGATCGGCTGATCAAGGCAATGGTGAAGGCTGGTTGGGTACAGGCCAAAGCGGCTCGTATTCTGGGTAAAACGCCGCGGCAGGTCGGCTATGCGCTGCGCCGGTTTGGTATCGATGTGATCAAAGAGTGAAGGTGAGCGATGTCAAGAACATCGTAAGCTTTGGTTGGTTGCTGGAGAAGCGACTTCGGGCGCGATCCTGCCTTGATTGCTACAAAACATCTACGACAGCGAGCGCGGAAACGGGCGGTAAAGGCGACATGTCGACCGGAATCTATCTTGCTTTTGGAGGTTTAACCTTTCCTCACCAATGGAACAATGCGATGTCGGAACCGGAAATAAAGGTCGGGACGACCAGCAGTGCTCTCTTCGACCGGGCGCCGATGGCTCCCGCTATGCCCGGTGGCCGCGCATCTTCGTCCCATGGCCTTTCGGTGACGGATGACATAGATGCGCGGATCTGGGAGAGAATCAAAGACCATCCCTGCTTTTCAGAGCAAGCCCATCACTATTTCGCTCGCATGCATGTCGCGGTCGCGCCAGCCTGTAACATCCAGTGCAACTACTGCAATCGCAAATATGACTGCACCAACGAAAGCCGTCCCGGGGTCGCATCAGTAAAGCTAACTCCCGACCAGGCACTACGCAAGGTGCTTGCCGTCGCCCGCAAAGTGCCGGAGCTTTCGGTAGTCGGCGTCGCCGGACCGGGCGACGCTTGTTACGACTGGAGGAAAACAGTAGCGACGTTTGAAGGAGTTGCCAGGGAAATTCCTGACATCAAACTATGTATCTCGACAAATGGGTTGGCGCTTCCGGACCATGTCGATGAGCTAGCTGACATGAACGTCGATCACGTGACGATCACTATCAACATGGTGGATCCGGAAGTCGGGGCGAAGATCTATCCATGGATACTCCACAGGCATCGTCGATACACTGGGATAGAAGGTGCCAGGATCCTTCACAAGCGCCAAATGCTGGGTTTGGAAATGCTGACCAAACGCGGCATTCTCACCAAGATCAATTCGGTTATGATTCCAGGCGTCAATGACACGCACCTCGTGGAAGTTAACCGATGGATTAGAGACCGCGGGGCTTTCATGCACAATGTGGTGCCCCTGATTTCCAAGCGTTCACATGGTACTTATTACGGTCTTACGGGTCAGCGTTGCCCGGAGCCGTTCGAACTGAAGGCACTTCAAGACTGTCTCGATGGCAACGTTAAGCTTATGCGACACTGCCAACAGTGCCGGGCCGACGCCATCGGTTTGCTGGGCGATGATCGCGAGCGAGAGTTTGCCCTCGACCAGATCTCCACCAAAGTTGAATTCGACACCAGCAAGCGCGAGGCCTATCGCAAGCTGGTCCAGCATGAGCGAGGGGATCAACTGGCAGCAAAATTGGACGCGAACAAAGCAGTCAAGTCACTGGGTTCTTCGGGAACCCTTGCAGTTGCCGTGGCGACTAAAGGTGGCGGCCGGATCAACGAACATTTCGGTCAGGCAAGGGAACTCCAAGTGTATGCAGTCTCACGAAAGGGGATCAACTTGGTGGGACACCGCAAGGTCGAGCAGTATTGCCTCGGTGGTATAGGCGAGAAGGCCACTCTCGATCACACCATCGTTGCACTCGACGGCATCGACATTCTGCTTTCTTCCAAAATCGGCGATTGCCCAAAGAAGCGGTTGGCAGAAACTGGCGTGCGAGCCAGTGACGCATTTTCCTATGATTACATCGAGACTGCGATTGGCGCGCTATACGCCGCCGAGTTTGGCGGCAAACCGGCAATGCCGACGGCTTTAGGCCCCTCTAATTGAATCAGGAGCTAAAACATGGCCTTCAAGATCATTGTATCCCAATGCACCCAGTGCGGCGCTTGCGAATTTGAATGTCCCTCAGATGCGATCAGTTTCAAAGGTGAGGGATATGTTGTGGATCCAAAAAAATGTACCGAGTGCAGGGGTGAGTTTGACACGCAACAATGCGCTTCGGTGTGTCCGATGCCGAAGACCTGCGTCCCTGCCTGATCGCCACCGGACTAAAGCGCAAAGACAGAGCCACAACGGAGATATCGGCCTGCGCATATGTCGTACTAAAATAGCAGGCTTTGATAGCGCTCGAATTCCGGAGCTCCAAAGCCGCCGCAGCGAGAAGGGACATGCATGAGAGTGACAATCAGCAGAACTGACGTCGGTTTATCGGCCTATATTCACAAGAAAGACCTTGAGGAACCGATCATTTCGGTTGAACACAAAAACCTATGGGGCGGCTTTATTTTGCTGAAGAATGGATGGCGGATAGCCCTCCCCGACCTATCGCAGAACAGGCGCCTGCCCGTTACTGTCGACGCGAGGAGGCTATCCAGTTAGGGCGTGCGCAGGTTGATAGATGAGCGTCGATGCCAAGCGCAAGCGGGCATACAACCCAAATAGAGGGCATCGAGTTCCCGATCCCTTGAGGGCGGCCATCGGCAAGAGGCCGCCCGTAAATCAGCAGGAATCCGATATGATGCAATTCAACGAAACAACGCTCAAGGACCCCGTGGTCCCCATCCTTAGCGATATTTGCGGAGCTGTCAGCGTGCCGCTGGTGCGGATCGGAGATGCTCACGGGCTATACAGGACGCTGAAGGCAGTCGGGCCGGTGAAGGCCGACGAACTTGCCGATGCCTCGGATGCGCACTCGTTATGTGCGGGAGTGGCTGGCGGCACGGGCCGCCTCAGGCTGTGTGCACCATGAGCGAGGATTGTTCTCGCTGGCACCCGAGCGGGCCCACGTGTTCGCCGAGCCGGGCAGCCCGGTCGACCTGATTGGCGCGTTCGATACGGCTGCCGCGATGGTCGAGAACCAACTGCAAGCCGCCTTCAAAAACGGCCGGGGGTTGCCTGGGGCGACCAAGCTGGCTGCATGTTCTGCGCCGTCGCGCGGCTGTTCCGCCCTGGTTACGTCGATGCCCTCGTCCTGGAGTGGCTGCCGGGGCTCGATGGTGTGATCGACAAGTGGAAAACCGGTGCTACGGTTGCCGACGGAGAAAACATCAATCCGGTTGAGGGGCTTTACTGCTTTACTACTCAGCCTCGACGATGATCTGCGTTCCGACCTCCATCGCACAAGAGACAGGGCTCGCGCTTGGTGCGCAAGCGGGAGAGAAGCGATTGACGGAGGTGATCCGGTCGGGCGGTTTCACTCATGTCCGGCGCTCAGCCCACGCCCCTCAACATGGTTCTCGAGGCGACCTGATGAGAAGGAGTGGCGGGTCGGGGTCCAGCCAGATGTGCAGGTTCTCGGTGCAAACATGACGCCGAAAAGCGGATAGTCCTTGAAATTCGGACTATCTTTGCACGCTTGAGGCAGATTCGGTGGTCGCTCTCCAACTCCCTGCTGGACGAGCGAAAGAGCGGGCGATACCCGCCTCATTGGCCGCACGCAGAAGCGATTCGGGGAATTGTTGCCGAGGCAATCTTCCCGCTCAATGCGTCGACGCTAGCTTTGATAGCAACCACGTATTCCTCGCCGTCATCGCAAGGCCATGCGTTGATCAGAAGACGCGCCGTGTCGCCCAGCGTCCATGCGATCTTGCGGGATGCCAGGCCTCGCCCCCAACCGGCGTGAGTGCTGATGATGATGTGAGGTGGCATTCATCACCGCATTAGTCGCCGCCGAAGCAATGCGGTCGACACGAGGAATGGTACGACTATGTAGATGCAGAGAACGCCGATATGCAGGCAGACATTGGCGATTGGTTGGCCCAGCATCGTCGGGCGGATAACATCTATCGAATGTGCCAAGGGCAGGAAGGCCGCTATCTGTTGGAATGCTACGGGCAATTGGTCTATAGGAAAGACTGCGCCTGACAAAAACAACATCGGTGTGATGACAAGGGTTTGGTAAAATATGAAGTAATCGTAGCTGGGCGCGAGGGCCGTTACGACCATTCCAAGGCTCGCAAAGGCTAAGCCAGTTAGAGCGATGACCGGAAGCGCATAGAGAAGGCACAACCAGTGTGTGTACCCCAGCGTGGCGGCGACGATACCAATTCCGGTGCCCGCCAGCGCCGCCTTAGTTGCCGCCCATGCCATTTCCCCAACGACTATATCCCCTAGCGTGAGCTGTGTGTACAACATTGCTTCCCAGGTGCGCTGGCCCTGCATTCGGCCAAAGGCCGCATAGATAGTCTCGAAGGTTGCAGCAGTCATCGCGCTTGTCGCGATCATTCCGGCCGCCAAAAATGCAGTGTACGATACGCCGTCAACGCGCCCTACCATCACTCCCAATCCAGCGCCGAGCCCGAATAGGTATATTATGGGATCGGCTAGATTTCCGAGAATGGATGCCAGCGCCGCTTTTTTCCAAGCCAGATAGTTTCTGCGCCAAACTGCGAGCCAGTTTAAACCGCCGGCGGGTAATGTTGCTACGCCCATCGTCTACTTCTCCATCTCGCGTCCGGTTAACCGCAAGAAGACATCCTCTAGATTTGGTGGACGCTCCAGCAAGCGCAGGCCCGAATATCTACGCAGTTGCGCGCGCACCTGCTCTGGATCAGGCGTGTAGCAGAACAGGGTCTCTCCGCTGATCTCCAGTCGCCTAGCATTCGGCCTGATCAAAAGACTAAGCTCCTGCGGATCGCCACCATAAATTTCGATCACGGGACAGCCAATCTGCTCCTCGATCAGGGCATGCGGTCGTCCTTCGGCGATCTTTCGCCCCGCTTCAAGCACGCACAGCCGGTCGCACAACCGCTCAGCCTCTTCCATGATATGGGTGGTCAGAAGAATTGTCTTGCCTTGTGCCAACAGCGATCGAAGTCGTTCCCAGATCAAGTGTCGCGCGTGTGGGTCGAGGCCAGTGGTCGGCTCGTCCAAAATGAGTAGCTGCGGGTCATTGATGAGCGCACGCGCCAAAGTGAGGCGCCGCTTCATCCCTCCAGATAGGTCAGCCACACGCGTATTCGTCTTGCTCTCAAGTCTCGCAAATTCAAGCAGCGACGGGATGACCGTTTCGATTTCTCGGGTGCTCATGCGGAAGTAGCGGCCGTATACTAAAAGGTTCTCGCGGACCGTGAATTCCAGGTCGAGATTATCGAACTGAGACACGATCCCGATTTTCGCTCGTGCCAAGCGAACTTGGCCCGGTTCCTGTACTCCGAGTACAGTGATCGTGCCCGCACTTGGCGACGTCATCCCTAGGATCATACGGGTGATCGTACTTTTACCTGCGCCGTTCGGCCCTAAAAGACCAAAACATTCTCCGGCGGCGATCGTAAACGACAAGTCATTGACGACAACTTTACCACCATATGACTTCGAAACGTCGGCCAAATCAATTGCAACTGGGGACAATGCGCCAGACTGCCAATCCACTGCCTTGCATTTCGAACCGCCCTGCCGCTCCGATAGGATGATATGATCCTGGTGCGGATCAGCGATCGTCGTCTTCAAATTCGCTAATTGCCCGTTCATTTCTTGTCCCAAATTTTGAGCTGCGGTGACGAGTTCATCACTCGCCACTATAAGCAATTTCAGATGTCGCCCGCCCTGGCATTTTAATAGCGCCCTGCTGACCAACAGCGGACGCAGTAGAGACTGATCCGCGCGACAGCCATGCGCTATTGGATAAGGTACAAAGGGCATAGGCCTTCAAGGGAATTAAGAGAAAGATGTTCAGGAGCGTGTGGAGAGCAAAACCCAGAAACCTAAGTTCGCGGGCACGATAGGCAGCCACGCTACACCGTACAAGGGTCATGGATCCAATGACCAGGATCGTCCACCAGGGTACTGTGGCGGTCAGCGCAAACTGACCAATTCCTGTCAATACCGACAGCGCAAGAAGTAGAAGGCCGACATTTTGCCCGATTGCGTCCAGCGTGAGATATCGATCGAGACCTGGTAGTACGGGAAGCGCAAGCAAAGTATCCCGAAAAGTGCTGCGTGCCCACCGTAGTTGTTGACGCAGATAAACTCCCATTGTGTCTGGAACGACTGTCGCCGCGATGGCGCTCGGAACATACTCAGTTCGAAAGCCTGCGCTCAGCATGAGAATCGTCAAATGGCGATCTTCGCCGAAGTCACTCGGCTTGCCGCGATAAAGCTGCGTCTCGTACTGATCAAGCAGCGAAAGCATAGCAGACCGACGGTACATCGCACATGGGCCGCAGCAACACATAACTGCACCGAAGCGAGCTTGCGCCGCGCGCTCCTCATTGCAGGCAAGCCAGTACTCCATGTCAATCAAGCGAGTTAGCCAGGTGTCCGCCTGGTTGCTGGCTTTCATTTGGCCCATCGCCGCACCGACTGCTGGATCGCGCATTTTATGGGCAAGCTTCGAGACGACGTCGGGGGCGATCGTGGTGTCTGAGTCCACATTCAAGATGAGGTCCCCAGAGGACTGGGTTATAGCGGCGATTTGCGCTTTGCGCTTTCCCACATTTTTAGGGAGAATTGTGAACTTGAATCTCTCATCGTCTGCATAGACAGCGCGCTGAGCCACAACCGCGTCGCGATTTTTGGAACCGTCGTCGACTACATAGATGCGCAATTTTCCGGCATAATCTTGCTCCGCAAGCGACGCGAGGCATTCCGAAAGAACGATTGGGTCCTCGTTAAAGCACGGCACAATGACATCAACGCTTGGCACGGGGGTGGCATTGATGTCTTTCGCAGGTGTTGTTGAGATCGTTGTCCGCCGAGCATGAAAGACCTGCGCGCTCTTGTAAACGGTGGAGAGCATTGCATAAAGCGAGACGGCGGCGATGCTGGTTGTTGCGAGCAGGGTCATGGTTTCTCGTTTGTCCAGTGTTTCAGGGAAGTGAACGAATCTCGAATCCGCGGCTATGCAGTGCCGGAATAATTCGAGAGAGTGCTAAAAGCGTCTGGTCACGCAGTCCGGCAAGCGAGCATTGCTCAACCTCATCGGGAGGACACCCGTCGTGCAAAAGCACGATTGCCCCAGGTCGAGCAGCAGCAAGCACCTCATCAACGATCACGTCGACGCCCGGGCAAGACCAGTCTCTAGGGTCGGCCGACCAGTGAACGGCTCCAAGTCCAGCCCTCATCGATGCTGAAAGCACGTCTTCAGTCCAAACCCCGTAAGGCGCTCGTAAGTGCCGGACCAAGGCTTGGGGACAGGCCGAGACAATAGCTTGATGCGCCTCGTCTATTTCACGTTTGACATCCTTGGGATCGCAGGTGGCGAGGTCGGGATGCGTCATGGTATGATTGGCGACATCATGACCTTCCGCCACAAGACGCCGAATGAGGTCGGGGTGATCCTTCACGTATGAACCGATAGCAAAAAATGTCGCCGGGACGCAGTGCTCAGCTAGAACATCAAGGATTTGCGGCGTGCAGAATGGGTTAGGACCATCATCGAACGTCAAGTAAACGCAGCGATCTTCCTGGCCGCTTGTGTGATTGACCGGTACTTCGCTCATATAGGCAGGCCGCTTCATAGTTCCGACCCGTTTCGTTCAATCAACGAGCCCGCAGGCCATTCCGTCATCGGACGGTCGACGGGAACTACCAATACGAGGACATCTTCAGTGCGCGTGGCTGGCAGGTCGGAATGCGCGTCTGGAAGCGTGGAGCGCACACGCAGCCCGGTCATGATATTGGCGGTACCGTCTCGGCAGTACCTTTCCATATGATTCCGCATGGCGTGGCGAACTGTTCCAAAAGCAAATGGAACGCTCAACTCGCGCAGAACCGGAAACATGGCGCGGACCGAGTGAGCGATGCCTAATCCTTCTAGATCCGGTCGCACTCCGTACAGGCCTAGCTCGGCCACAAGCAAATCAGTCGTACCGACCCTTATGAAGCGGCGTAACAAGCCCATGTGGCTAGCGACGCCGCGGGAGTCATATGCGATTGCGCGGCGTTCGGGTCTCGCACCACCCCAGCTTCGGCCAGTCTCGAACGGCTTGGCATTGAAAGCTCCCGTCGGCCCATAGGTCTTGCAAAAGAAATCAGCGAGTTCCGCGTGGTCTGAAGCTTCCAGCTCATTTTCCCAGCATATTTTCCACCGCACTTCAGAAGACATCCAAAAGCTCCACGTTGTTTCTTCACCCAGCCACGATCAAAGCTGCGCGAGATTGTTGCGCATGACGATTGGATTGTCGGTTAGACAATCGAGCGGTTAGGAGAAGTAAAGAATTGAAAACGGGCCCTCGCCCGGCATTTCGATTTTTCGTTCCCGGCCTTGATATTGATCAAGTTCCGGCTTTTCTATAAGCGATCCGAAAGATTGGTAAAATTGATTGTTTGGATGGCAATCATCTATGGAATGGATATACACTTATGCGTTTTAAAGGCCTTGATCTCAACCTTCTTGTAGCGCTCAACGCTCTAATGACCGAGCGCAAGCTCACAGCAGCGGCACGCAGCATCAACCTCAGCCAACCCGCCATGAGCGCTGCCATCTCCAGGTTGCGCGCCTATTTCAACGACGAGCTTTTTATCATGCAGAGACGGGAGCTAATTCCGACCCCGCGTGCGGAGGCACTCGCCCCCGCTGTTCGCGATGCTCTCTTGCATATTCAGCTCTCCGTCATCGCATGGGATCCAATAAACCCCGCGGAGTCCGATCGCCGATTCAGAATTATCCTTTCAGACTTCATGGCACTGGTCTTCTTCGACAAGATCATCTTGCGCTTAGCTCGAGAGGCGCCGGGGGTCAGCTTCGAGTTGCTGCCACTTGACGACGATCCTGAGGAGCTTCTCCGCCGTGGGGATGTTGATTTTCTGATCCTTCCGGATCTATTCATGTCTGGTGCCCATCCGAAGGCAAGGCTTTTCGAAGAGGAACTGGTGTGTGTCGGCTGCCCTACGAACGAGCAGCTGCCAGCGAAGCTCTCCCTGGAGCAATATATGTCCATGGGGCATGTTGCGGCTAAGTTCGGACGTGGTCTTAAGCCTTCTGTTGAGCAATGGTTATTGCTGGAGCACGGCTTCAAGAGGCGTATTGAACTCGTCGTGCCGGGGTTTAACTTGATCCCGCCGTTGCTCGCAGGCACCAACCGAATAGCAACCATTCCACTCCGGCTGGTCAAACATTACGAACAAACTATCCCCTTACGGATCATCAAGCATCCTTTGCCACTTCTTTCGTTCACTGAGGCTGTCCAATGGCCGGCTCTTCACAACACTGATCCTGGAAACATATGGATGCGAGAGATTATGATTAAAGAGGCTTCGCGCATGGAATCTGAGATGAAAGGTTGTACGTCGTAAGCGACCCCGCCGGGGTCATTTCACAGCTGCAGCAGTTAGATGGGCGCTGATCATTGGAACCTATGCATTCGGTCCCCAAACGAGGCATCACGTTACAGGCAGGCCCCGCTGCCTCAGCTCATCTAGCGTAGCCATTGTGCCGAGAGCGATCGTTTCTACCTGAGAAGTTGCCATTTGTCTGCTTTCCCTGGCTTAATGCAAAAGTGATCAGAACTTTATTCCTGTCACTTATGTTCGGCTCATTGCTGAAAACCAGCATCACGTCGCGGCGACTTCCCCGACCTCCCGCACATGCTTCCTGCGCCGCACTGACAACGCGCTGGCGCGGGAAAGCGGCCAAAGCTCAATGCTTTCGAACCGCGTAATCACGCTTTTCCTCGAGGATTAGCAACTGCGCTGGCGCATGAATTCAACTGCGGCAAAGCCCGAGCTAAATCCATAGCGTGGATGCTTTTGATCCACACAATCAATTTTACCAATCATTCCGTATGATCCATAGCAGGGTAACCGCGCGATGACGTTCCGGTAAGTTTATCGGTATCTCTCGTCACTTCGCAGACGAGCCGGAGCATCTTCCGATGTTAGCAGAAATTAGATCGAGCCTTCTCGCAAGGCCGTCGGCTTGTCGAAATTAGGCATGATGGAAAGGAATACAAATGGCTGATCAACTCACACTGGAAATTATCAGTGCGATCAATAAGCTCGTCAAAGCTGAAAACGGCGAGAGAACGACCGTAGCGCTCGGCGAAATAACGACTGACACTGAGTTGACTTCGCTTGGCATCGATTCGCTGGGTTTGGCCGATGTCCTTTGGGATCTGGAGCAAATCTACGGCATTAAGATCGAGATGAATACGGCCGATGCCTGGTCGAACCTCAACAATATCGGCGACGTGGTGGAAGCCGTCCGTGGCTTGCTCACCAAGGAGGTCTGAATGGACAGGCGCGTCGTTATCACCGGATTGGGCGGACTGTGCGGACTGGGCACCGATGCTTCCTCTATCTGGACGGAGATGCGCGAAGGCCGCTCCGCCATCGGACCGATCTCAAACTCAGAGATTCATGAGCTGAAGGGGATGATCGGGACCGAGATCAAGGTGCTGCCTCAACACGACATTGATCGCAAGCAGCTCATCTCCATGGACCGCTTCAGCCTGCTTGCCGTGCTTGCAGCTAAAGAAGCCATGCGACAGGCCGGCGTTTCGTGCGATGAAGGAAATGCCCACCGTTTCGGCGCGACAGTGGGCGTTGGCTTTGGCGGCTGGGACGCTACCGAGAAGGCCTACCGCACCCTCCTGTTGGGCGGCGCGACCCGCACTGAGCTATTCACTGGGGTAAAGGCAATGCCTAGCGCGGCTGCCTGTCAGGTAAGCATGAACCTCGGGCTGCGGGGGCCAGTCTTCGGTGCCACCTCTGCCTGCGCCTCGGCCAACCATGCGATCGCTTCAGCGGTAGATCAGATCAAGCTCGGTAGGGCGGACGTTATGCTAGCTGGAGGAAGCGACGCGCCACTCGTGTGGATCGTGCTTAAGGCATGGGAAGCAATGCGGGTACTCGCTCCAGATACTTGCCGGCCATTCTCCGCCGACAGGAAAGGACTAGTTTTAGGCGAGGGTGCGGGCATGGCCGTGCTGGAAAGCTATGAGCATGCTGCCGCCCGCGGTGCAACGATGCTTGCCGAGGTCGCCGGCATCGGCCTTTCCGCCGATGCCTACCACATAGCTGCACCAGCTGTACATGGGCCGGAGGCGGCGATGCGCGCCTGCCTTGTCGATGGGGGTTTAAATGCCGAGGATGTAGACTACCTCAACGCCCATGGCACCGGCACCAAGGCCAACGATCAGATCGAAACGACGGCGATTAAGCGCGTTTTTGGTGACCATGCTCGATCGATGTCCATCTCTTCTACCAAATCCACTCACGCTCACTGCCTCGGGGCAGCAAGTGCGCTCGAAATGATAGCCTGCGTGATGGCGATCCAAGAAGGTGTCGTGCCGCCGACCGCCAACTATCGCGAACCAGACCCCGATTGCGATTTGGACATCACGCCAAATGTGCCCCGGGAGCGCAGGGTGCGCGTGGCCATGAGCAACGCTTTCGCCATGGGAGGCATGAATGCTGTCCTTGCGTTCAAGCAGGTGCAATGAAGTGAAGACCGTCACGACTAACCGTTGTAAGACCAGCGGCACATGCTTGAAGCAGGCACCCCCGATTCCCGTCAGCAAGATCTAGCTCCAATTCCCCAGATACTCGCGCATCTGAAAAATGGTCCTCCGCTCAGCCACGTTATTCAGCTTTCACGTGTCGCGGGGGAGCTGGAGCCTGACTATTCTCGTCGCGGGAGTTCTCACTCGGCTCGCCGGTCGACTAAAGTTGACGCCTCATCCTTTCTGCCACGAACAAGGAGTGTTACTATGAATTCCACCTCCGCCTCCGCCCGATATCGTGCCAGGTGCTAGCTAGCTTGATCGCGAAGTAGTCGCATTCAAGTACCGTCCTCCCGCGAACAAGATGTGAGAAGTGACGATGACACGCAGCCAAAAAGAGAAGATGCTGGCAGGCGAAATGTACAACGCAGCGGACCCCGAGATCCAAGCCGAGCTGCTCCTCACCGGGGCTTGGTTGAAGCGGTATAATGACACGCTGGGCGACTCCGCCGAGCGGTGGAATGGGCTCCTTTTAGAACGACTGGGGGCAGTCGGGCTTGGAGCGGTTATTCGTCCTCCGTTCCACTGCGATTACGGGTTTAACATCCGGATCGGAGCTTGGGTTTACATCAATTACAACTGCGTCATTCTTGACGTGGCAGCGGTAACTATCGGTGACGGAACCGCAATAGGGCCTGCTGTGCAGATTTACACCGCGGACCATCCACATGATCCAGAGCAGCGCCAGGCTGGACTGCAGTTGGGACGACCTGTCAGCATTGGCAGGCACGCCTGGATTGGCGGTGGAGCAATCATTCTCCCGGGCGTGACAATTGGCGATCACGCTGTCATTGGCGCTGGTAGTGTGGTCACGCGAGATGTTCCTGCAGGAAGCACGGCCATGGGAAATCCAGCTCGGGTCAAGGCTGGTGGACGCTTGCCGAAATCATAAAAGCAGGCGTTGGGGTAAATCCGGCGGTAAAGGGGTAGCTTCTTTGCTTCTGCGAACGGACTTCTGGCCGCCATGGCCCTTTCGATTCCAACTGTCGGCACTTTCACTCTGACGCCCTCTTTGCAAATGCGGCTGGGCAGTCCTGCTGACCGATTCGTGATCACGTTTGCATGCAAAGCGGCAACTACGCCTTAGGGTCAGCCCGCAGACACATACCGCTTCACCTGCAGAAAGACGAATTGCCTTTCAGTCCGTGCGCCGACGAAAGACAATTGGCGGCATGTCGTCGGCAAATAGCAATTCCTGTTGGCGCGAACATTTTCAGAGGCAGGCGCCCAACACCCCGCGCGTAGCTTATCAGTCGACACTTTGCAGAAGGCATCGTTCGCTGCCCACAGCGTCTAACCGACGCAACCCGAGTGCGCGACATCCATATCGTGGATGATAGCTATCGCAACAATCAATTTTACTAATCTGGTTGGATTTAATAGCACCCGCTGGAGGACACGCACCGAGCGGCGTCCGCCTTCCTGATTACCGGTCGGGGGCTCTTGGGACTTGGGTGACGAGCATGTGTGGGATTGTTGGCATAGTGGGACGGAAGCCCGTGTCGGAGCGGCTGATCGAAGCCTTGGAGCGACTGGAATACCGTGGCTATGATTCAGCCGGCGTTGCTACGATCTTCGAGAGAGAATTGCACCGACGCCGCGCAGAAGGCAAGCTCGTGAACCTTAAAACGAGATTGAAAAAAGAGCCCCTGAGCGGCACCGTCGGCATCGCCCACACGCGCTGGGCGACCCATGGCGCACCGACAGAATGCAACGCACACCCGCATTTTGCCGATGGCGTTGCCGTTGTTCATAACGGCATCATCGAAAATTTCTCCGAGCTGAAGGACGGATTGGCAGAGGTAGGGGCCAAGTTCCAGACCGACACGGATACCGAGGTGATTGCGCATCTCCTGACAAAATTCCGTCGGGATGGCATGGGATGCCTTGAGGCCATGCATGCCATGCTGAAGTGCGTTAAGGGCGCCTTCGCTCTTGCCATCCTGTTTGAGGATGATCCCGCGACCATTATGGTAGCGCGCAATGGACCACCATTAGTGATAGGCCATGGCGATGGTGAGATGTTTCTAGGCTCCGACGCGATCGCTCTTGCTCCGTTCACCAATGACATCACATATCTGAACGATGGCGATTGGGCTGTTGTAGGCAAAACGAGTGTCCAGGTTTTCGATATCGAAGGCAAAGTCGTTACGCGCCCGCGGCACAGATCGATTGCTACCGCCGACCTGGTCTGCAAGGGCAATCACCGGCACTTTATGGAGAAGGAAATCTACGAGCAACCGGAGGTCATTGCCCGTGCTCTTGGTCACTACATCAATGTCAACGATAGTCATGTCACAACGCCTTCAACCGACATCGATTTCGCCGGGGTTGAGAGCCTCGCGATCGCCGCCTGCGGCACGGCATATCTTGCGGGGTTGATTGGCAAATATTGGTTCGAGCGCTACGCACGCTTAATGGTTGAAATTGATGTCGCCTCTGAATTCCGTTATCGAGAAATCCCGTTGTCGCCGCGGTCAGCAGCTCTCTTCATCTCTCAGTCTGGTGAGACGGCTGACACGCTTGCATCGCTGCGCTATTGCAAAGCACAGGGTCTGAGAATAGGCGCTATCGTCAATACCCGAGAATCAACTATTGCCCGCGAGGCAGATGCCATCTTTCGGATCCTCGCCGGGCCAGAGATCGGCGTTGCTTCTACCAAGGCATTCACTTGCCAGCTTGCTGTTCTCGCGGCGTTAGCCATCGGCGCAGGCAAGGCGCGGGGCACAATCACAGTCGACGAGGAACAAGTGCTCGTCCAAAGTTTGGCGACGTTGCCGAGCGTTATGCGACAGGTGCTGAACGACATCAAGCCGGGGATCGACCTCTTGTCACGGGAATTGTCGAATTACCGCGACGTGCTCTATCTCGGCCGCGGCACGAGTTTCCCATTGGCCATGGAAGGTGCGCTGAAGCTCAAGGAGGTTTCCTATATTCATGCTGAAGGTTATGCGGCAGGAGAATTAAAACACGGTCCGATCGCCCTGATCGATGAAAATATGCCAGTCATCGTCATCGCGCCACATGATCGGTTCTTCGATAAAACTGTCTCCAATATGCAGGAAGTGGCCGCGCGCGGCGGCCGCATCATTCTGATCACCGACGAGACGGGAGCTTCGATGTCAAAGCTTCCCACCATGCACACTATCGTATTACCCGATGTTGCGGAGATTATCGCGCCGATGATCTTTTCTCTGCCGCTGCAGCTTCTTGCGTATCATACCGCGGTCGTTATGGGGGCAGATGTGGACCAGCCGCGGAATCTCGCTAAATCAGTCACAGTCGAATGATTGTGACGATTGGTTAGATCGCAAATCGCCTCCGAGAAAATCCACGACTTGATCAGACATCAAATAAGTGAGGTCGTATGCACGAACTTTCGCTCGCCGACGTGCCGTCGCGAATTGGCCAGGAACTCGGTAAGTCCGAATGGATCACCGTCGATCAAACTACAATCGATCTCTTTGCCGATGCGACACACGATCATCAATTCATCCACGTGCACCCGGAACGCGCGGCAGTCGAAACCCCGTTTGGTGGCACCATCGCTCATGGCTTCCTGACACTCTCGCTTCTGTCGGCGATGAACTTCAGCGGCATGCCAAGGATCCGCGAGCAAACCTTGGGCCTTAACTACGGCTTAGACCGGGTACGTTTCATGTCACCGGTTAAGACCGGCAGCCGTGTGCGCGGTCGCTTCGTTCTCTCTGAATGTCAATTTCGCGGCGCAAGCATGCTGGTGACCACTTACGAGGTGACGGTCGAGATCGAGAACGAGAACCGACCGGCACTCACCGCTAATTGGATCACTATCATTCAGTTTGATCCGAACGACAGGCCTAAAGGGATTTGACGCCAGCTCGCGCCAGCGGGTGTCGACTTGTTGTTTTGGCTGCACGCGATTTTGTAGTGTCACGCCGGAATTCTCGATCTGCTGCGTCGGTAATTGCGCGCTGGCATCATCCTTCGGGCAGGCGAAACGGGTTTGACTTGAATTTCGCTGTAATAGAGGCTGATTGATTGCATTCGTTCCGTCTGGCCGCTGCGGTGTTGCCGCTACTTTTGTCATCTTGCATGCTCGGGCCCGACCATGCACCGCCGGAAACGCCTTTACCGGAGAAGTTTTCCGAGGGTGCAAAACAGAGCGCCGGCGATGTTGCGGTGTCGGCGTGGTGGGATTCGTTTTCAGATCGTACGCTCGACCAGTACGTTGCCTCCGGCCTGGATGAGAACCTCAGTGTTCAGCAGGCGCTCGAAAGGGTTAATGCCGCCGCCGCGGACGTCACCATCGCTGGCGCCGGGGGCCTTCCCAAGGCATCACACACGACAAGCGGCGAGATCGGCAAAGGGGGAGATGTCACGAGCACACAGAATGTCTCGAGCGTGCAACTATCGTTGACCTGGCTGCTGGACGTATTCGGTCAGTACCGGCGCAGCACTGAAAGCGCACTGGCTTCTCTTGATTCTGCGCATGCGGCTGTCGACGCCGCAAAGCTAGCTCTAATCAAAGATCTTGTTTCCTCCTACATCGACGCCCGGTACTACCAGCGGCGCATCTCGATTTCCCGAGCGAACCTGAAGTCGCGCCAGGAGACCTACGATTTCACGAATTTTCAAGTCGAAGCGGGAGCGGCTTCCCGGCTGGATGTCTTGCAAGCCGAAGGACTTGTCCGATCGACGATTGCCGAAATACCAAGGCTAGAACTGAATTTTCGCGTGTCGGCGCATCACATTGCGGCCCTCCTCGCTTTGCCGTCGGAAACAGTGATCAAGCAACTGCAGAAAAGTGAAGGGCAGCCGGTCTATCGCGGAAAGATCAATGCCGGCATTCCCGCCGATCTTATTCGCAATCGATTCGATATTCGCCAGGCTGAACGGGATCTCGCCGCCGCGACTGCACAGATCGGCGTGGCGGAAGCACAGCTTTACCCCGCGATAACGCTCTCCGGCTCGATCACCCCTTCCTATACCAAGCAGCGCGGCCGTCACGGGGGTATCTTGAAATGGTCCTTCGGGCCGAGCCTCGACCTACCAATTCTGGACGGCGGCCGTTTGCGGGCAAACGTGGAGACTTCTAAATCGGACGCCGCAGCAGCCTACATAAGCTGGAAATTAACCGTCCTGACAGCTGTGCAGGAAGTCGAGGACGCTTTGACAGCCGTCCGACGCGACGTTCACACAGAGAACTCACGTCGCAGGCAAGTAGAAACGATCGAAGAAGCACTGAAGCTATCGACGGCCTCGTACATGGATGGCGCCTCTTCTCTCCTCGATGTTCTCGAAGCGCAAAGGCAGGTGTCCAGCGCTCAGGCGAGCCTCGCTGCGGCGATCCAACAACTGGCCAAGGATCACGTGCGGTTGAATGTAGCAATCCGCGGTGGTTTTGCGGCTCCCAAAGTCGCGTCACCCAGGGAGGCCTCGACGGTTGCAGCCGCAAATGCAAACATCCAATCCGCACATTCGCAATAGCCGAGCGCTGGATGCGGGATGGTTTAACCTGATCACGTCATTAGCGCGCCAGCGCCTGAGTTGTATTGGCGCCGGCCGGGAGGTCGTCCAATCGCGGCACATGCCCTTCACCACCTCCCGCTTACGAGCAGGGCTTAGAGCTAATGGGATGGTCCGCCCTGTCTCCCGAGAGCATAACGGAGGTGGGCAAAGGAGGGCTGAAATTATGGATCGCAACCAACTGCGCCAATGCGCCGTCTTCGGCATCGATATCGGAAAGAACCTCTTCCACGTGGTCGGCCTGGATAGTTCCGGCGCGAGACGCTACTGCAGTTCTTCGAACGAGCGAACAGAACGCTTGTCGAATGGAATCCCGTCCGGGTTCCCAATGGCTTGCGCCAAGTTGCAGACGATGGGGCATTCCGTCCGCATCATCCCGGCGCAGTGAAGTCTATGTAAAATCGAACAAGAATGACATCATCGATGCTGCGGCGATCGCAGAAGCTGCAAGGCGACCGACGATGCGCTTCGTTGGCATTAAGCAAGCCGATCAGGTCGATCTTCAGATGTTGCATTGGGTGCGTATTCCGATGAAACCGGCCACCGATTCCGATTTGAAGCCGGCCATTTTTCGGGCTGATCCTGGGTCTGTTTGATGTTTGGATCGGGTTTTGTGCCACGTCAAGCTTTGCTGTGTTTCAAGCGCCATCGGTGAACGCTGTTTGCGCATACTTTCGCCAATGAGATCGATGCCTCGGCGTTGTGAACGAGGCGATCCAGTATCGCATCGGCGGCGTTGGGTTTGAAATAATTTCCCACCAGCGATCCAGGGGCACCTGGCTTGTGACGATCGTCGAGCGACGCTCGTAGCGGTCTTCGATGATCTCGAGAAGATCGCGGCGCTGATCATCGCTGAGTTTTTCCGGTCCCAGTCATCGAGGATCAGCAGGTCGGTCTTAGCGATAGATTTGGGGATTCTGCCGTATCGCCCGTCACCCCTTGCAAGCGCGAGCGTGGCGAACAGCCGGGGAACGCGGTGGTATGCAACGGAGAAATCCTCGCGGCATGCTTTGACCGATGGATGCGCCCCAGCGCCGAAAGCGATCTGGTATCCACTCAGCGTATCGCCGGTGGGAACTGGGCATGTGATCTGGGTCGGTTCCATGACGACAGCCGCCATAGCGGCGCTGATGGACGGCGATGCGCTTGCCGCGGTAAAAGATCTCGATGGTTCGCGCCGTTGCTCTAAGATCGACCTGCTGGCGAATGAGGGCATGGGGGACGGAATAAAGGAAGCTTTTGAACTCGACGTGATAATCGGTCGAGACACGGACCAGACGCCATTCGGCGAATTCGTAGTTTCACCCGGGAGGCTAGCGAGCGCAGCACGTTCGACACGTTCAAATACTTGCCGCCGGGTAACACCCAATCGACGCATGAGGTGATCGTTGATGCGATCAAGTGCCAATAGCGGCATTGGCCTCAGCCAGCGAGAAGAAAGTCAGCTTGCGCAACCGCCCCAGGATGCAGGTGGCGCATGGCGCCGTCGTCATCGGCGACGAGAACTTGTTTCAATGGCGTACCTTTACTGGTGCAGTCGATCAATAAATCACGTCGTTTCTATTTTCAGTTCCCTGCGCCACGTTGGGAAAGAGAAGCGCCCCAAGGGTGGAACGCTCCTCGGATCTTCGAATTAAATGAAGCCGAAATTTTCCGCCGTAAGCGAGGTAAGATCCGACATGTCGTGCAGATTGTCGACATGAGCGAAGGCATGCGCGTGGTTCGCAGAATCGACATAGGCTAGTGTCGCACCGTGAGTTTTGCCATCTTGACCGAGAGTTTTTTCGTCATGGTAGACAATGATGTCACCGGGGACTTCGTCGTGAATAGCGGTCGCGGCGGCAGAGCCAGACGTGAACCCTCGATCCGTGATTACCACGACGTGCTGACCGTGCGCTTTCGCGGCCTCGCCATTGTAGAAAGTGTCCACAAATTCGCCTGGGAAACCCTTCGAGTGGTTGATGAAATTTGCGCCAAACAGATCCCCTTTGCCGAAGTCACCGGCGTCCATGACAAAACGGTCTTGCTTCGGGTCGAAATCCGTCACAGTCGTATACCAGTGCGTTGTTCCAACCATAGGATCGTGGAACCGGAACACGAAGGCGTCGCCGTCTTCGCCGCCAGTCAGAACATCTGCGCCGTCGCCGGCCACCAGGGTATCCCTTCCCTTACCGGCGTCGAGCCTGTCGTCGCTCTCGCCGCTATGTGGTATTACGCGGCGCACTTCGAAGGGGTTGAAGGCTTCGATTGAGCCGTCGCTATACAGGAGGTCGTCACCAGGACCAGCATGGACTATGTCTGAGCCATCCCCCGCATAGACAATGTCATGGCCGTCACCGGCCTCGATCGTGTCGTGGCCGCTTCGAGCCACAATCCGATCATCGCCGCCACCGGCTTTGATCCAGTCATTAAGATTGCGTGCATAGATTGTGTCGTCGTCATCGGATCCGTTAATAAAGGGGCTGTTATCAGTGCCTTTGATCATCATCTCAAATACTCCTTATGAGGCAACGGGTGCCGCCTGTGCCCCTTATCTTTTCCAAGAGCGATTTAGTGAAATCCATTGTTTTGATATGAACGATTTGAATGACGGATGCCGCAATGTTTATCTCGGCCGAACGGTGCGCTCTTCGTGGATGGCCGGGAATATGAAAAAGACTTGGGGCAATGACAATCGGCGGCCAAGCAGTGGCAACACTGTCCGAGACGCCTCGTGGCGAAGGCGAAACTTCCTCCCTCGTATACGCTGCAGACAAATCTGCAGAGCACCTGATCTCAGGGTGCTTTGCAGGTCGAAAACGTCAGCTCCAGGCATGGAGCGGTGGCTTCTCGCCATTCAGGAAATACTTACCCAAAATGGCGTACTTCCAGCGGACCGGGTCGTGCAGAGTATGGGTGCGGGCGTTGCGCCAGTGGCTATCAAGCCCGTGCTCTGTAAGTTTGAGCGCGTTGAGTAT